>DASTSI010000052.1:0-19423 GCA_035760745.1 Nitrospira sp.
CCGGGCTGCGAAGGTCGAGGCCAGTTCGGCAGCCTGACGGTCTGTCTGCCCCCCCAGCTCGGCCAATCGCTGTCGCTCCAACGCCTCCGCTTTTTCCCGTTCCTCTCGCAGGGAAGATTGCAGCTGAGACAGCAGGCGGTCTCGCTCGGCGTTCACCTCTTTCAGCATGCTGCTTCTCGCCGTTTCTGTCTCCTGAATCCAGCGGGTCTGTCGCTGCTCGTACTCCTCGCGCAATGCCTGCGCCTCCTGCCTCATCTGCTCCGCTTCGGACACCGACTTCCGGATTTGAGCCTGCCGGTCCGCGATCGCATTGAGAACAGGTCGGTACAGAAGGCGGGTCAAAATCCAGACGAGAACCAGAAAGTTGATGATTTCCAGCAGGAACGTGGTCCCATCGACTTGCACGCGGTCCTCTTCAGGATCGGGCTGGAGCCCAATGTCGTTCACTCTACTTCAAGAGGTATTCAAGGAGCGGGTTTCGGAACAAAATAATCAGGACGATGACCAAACAGTAAATGGCGAGGGATTCGATCATCGCGAGACCGATGAACAGGGTCCGCGTGATCGCCTTCTCCGCTTCCGGTTGCCGGGCCAGGGCTTCCAGCGCTTGCGTGATCGCTCGGCCCATGGCAAGCGCAGGGGCGAGTGTGCCGAGGGCGATCGCCAATCCGGCGATAAGCGTGGAAGCAATCGTGAACCACGTCATGTCTCGCATAGCTTATCCTTTGTCTGTGATGAGCCGGTCGTTCGAATCTGTATGGCTCCGGCGAGATAGATCAGGGCCAGCATGCCGAAAATATAGGCTTGAATCAGCGCTTCGACGATATGAAGCATCAGCAGCGGAATCGGGACGAGAAACCCGGCCACCAGCAAGACCAGCAAGGCCGCCATCTCGAGGCTCATCATGTTCCCGAACAGGCGAACCGCCAGCGTGAGCGTCCGACTCACTTCACTGATCAGATGAAACGGCAGCAGCAGAGGCGAAGGCGCCAGGTACTGCCGAAGATAGGGTCCGATCCCATCGATCGCGATCCCGAACCAATGCACCGAGAAGAAAACGAGTAGTGCCAGGGCCGCGGTCACGGAAAGATCGCCCGTCGGCGCCTGAAGGCCGGGAACAAGCCCCGCCAAGTTGGCCAGCACGATGAAAATCCACAGGGTCCCGATAAAGGGCAGAATCCGCTCGGCATGATCGGGCAAGACGGCCCTAATCGCGTCATACATCGCTCCCACGGCACCTTCGAGCGCCGTCTGAAGCGGACCCGGTTCAGGGCCGAGCCGACGAGTGGCGGCCCAGCACGACACCGCTAAGGTCAGCATGATCCCCCACGTGACTGCGATCGAATGGGTGATCGACACTGGTCCAATGTGGAACAGGACGCCCTCTTGGAACCCCGTCATCGGCTACTCCTTGATGAAGAGATAGACGTTCACCGCCCCTAGCGCCACACCAAGGATGATCAGGCTGAGAGTCCATCGGAGGGAATAGCCGTCCACCATTTCGTCCAGCCAACGACCCAGATAGGCCCCGAGCACGACGGGCAGCACAAAGAGCAGGCCCAATGTGCCGAGATACGCCGTCTGTGCAAGCAAAGTGGGACGGTCCTTGTCCGCCTGTTGCATCCGGCCGAGTTGTTCGGACACGTGCCGCTTCAGCTCATCTTGATTTCTCATGGGTGCGGCCCCCGGCCCAGGTTCCGGAGACGCTTAAACATGGCTTCCTCGAGACGGTGCAGGCTGTCCTTCAAGCGGCCCAACGCCTGTTCTTCCCTGTGCAACTGGTCGTCCAGCGCCTGAACGATTCTGCCGCTGTCCCGATGCAAAATATATCGCCTCGTATTCAGGAAGAGTTCCCCGCCGACGCAATAGAGGAGGCCGCCCGGCACGGCCAGGTATTGCCACTCGCCGTCCGCTGTGCAAAAGCGAGCCAACCCGAACCGAAGCGGTGTCATCATCCGCGCATGGCCCGCCATGATGCCGAAGCTTCCCGTCTCATCTTCCCCGACAAACGCGACCACGTTCTCGAGTCGTTCGTACTGCGTGGCGCTCTGCAAATGCAGGCGAAAGGACGTCATCGCGCCACCTCACGCATCGAACCGCGCATGTAACACTGATCCTCACGCAGGTCGTCGAATTTGCCACTCAAGAATGCTTCGCAGTCTTCGAGCGTCTCGCGCAGGGGCACGGAGGCGCCGCTCATGCCGGTAAACGCGGCCGTCACATGAAAGGGTTGCGTGAGGTAGCGCTGCAGTTTTCTCGCGCGCATCACGATCCGGCGGTCGCTCTCGGATAGTTCCTCGAGTCCCAGCATGCTGATCACGTCCTCGAGTTCCCGATATCTGGCCAAATGGGTCCGGACGCTCTCGGCGACGGCATAGTGACGATCACCGAGAAAATGCCGATCCATAAGCTTGCTGCTGGACTGGAGCGGATCGACCGCGGGGTAGAATCCCTTGCTCGCCTGGGCACGGGTGAGAATCACGCTGGTATCCAGGTGGTTCAGAATGCTGGTGACGGCGGGATCCGTCATGTCGTCGGCCGGCACATAGATGGCCTGCACGGACGTGATCGCGCCTCTCGTCGTCGAAATGATCCGGTCTTGCAATTCAGCGACCTCGCTGGTCAGGGTCGGTTGATAGCCGACCGTTGCTGGCATGCGGCCCAACAAACCCGAGATCTCGCTTCCGGCTTGGACGAAGCGAAACACGTTGTCCACCAGGAACAGAACTTCCTTGCCCATCATGTCACGCAAATATTCCGCATAGGTCAGCGCCGTGAGGCTCACCCGAAATCGGACGCCTGGAGATTCGTCCATTTGACCGAGCAGCATCAGCGTATGGGGCATGACTCCCGCCTGCCGCATTTCATGCCAGAGCTCATGTCCCTCTCGGATCCGCTCCCCCACGCCGGCAAAGACCGAGACACCCCGATGGAGCGCTACAACTGCGTGCATGAATTCCGTGATGAGCACGGTCTTTCCAATGCCCGCTCCGCCGAACAGGCCGGTCTTTCCTCCCTTGATGAAGGGACAGAGCAAATCGATGACCTTAATGCCGGTTTCGAGGACCCCGCTTGCGCTCTTCGTCTCATGGAGCGGCACCGGGTGCCCAAGGATGCTGCGGAACTCGGCGCTCCGGACGGGCGGAAGACCGTCCAGCGGCTCACCGAACACATTCAGCACGCGGCCCAGACAGTCCGGAGACACGGGGATCTGCAATGGTGCGCCTGTGTCGGACACCGGCATCCCTCGCTTGAGTCCAGCCGTGTTGTGCAGGGCGATCGCCCGGACGTGCTGTTCGTCCAGGTGTTGGAAGACTTCGAATGTGTAAAGCTCGCCGTGTACGATCGCGCAAAGGGCTTGGTGGAGCGGCGGGAGGTGCCGGCAAGAGATATCGATCACCGGTCCGTGCACGGCGGCAATCGTGCCGATTGCCGCGTCGCGGTCCGCTGCTGTATAGGCGACTGACTGGACCATGGCCTTCGTCTGGAAGGACAACCCTTGCAGCGTAGGAAATGCCGGCAAATTTAATGCCGTTATGTGGGAAGCCACCGGACGCGAATTCTCAGGAGCCAGCGGATCCCTCGCTGCAGTCACATCAGGTGTGGGGAAATTCGACGCTGGATGAATCCGGTCATTGTCCCGAAAAGCATCACTTCATCCGTGAAGGGGAGATTTCGACAATGCCAGCAACTCTTGCAAATCGTATTTCTGCATGTCCGCGATGCCTTCCAGCGTCACATCCGCCGGAGGCAAGCTGTTTAAGACGTGAGCGTCATGGGCATAGTGTCCTTGGCGCACGAAGACCGTGGTGAGGCGGGACTGCCACTGCTGCTTCATGGCAACGAGGATCCTCAGCTTGTCGTCCACCATGACATAGCGGTCGGCCGGGTATCGCTGCTCGACATCTTCGAGTTCCCTCTCTTTGTGGATGTACACCAACACATTGCCCCCGACGCTGGCGAAGAGACCGGAACGTTCGATCTTGCGCGGTTGAAACACGACGTCGCCGTCCGAAAGGATCACCGTCGTTCCCCATTGCCTGAGGTGGGCGATGACCTCGAGCGCCTGGGGAAAGAGCCGGTCGGCAAACGGATAATCGAGGAGAAATCGCGACACGGTGAGCACATGCAGGTCGCGAGGATGGGCCACGCGATACCGCTGCAGCGCTCCCAGATAGTCGGCGTAGCCGAGCTCGGCCCGCAGTTCTTCGAAGGCAACCCAATAGGCATTGGCCCGCTCACGGCCGACTGTCGATTCCAAATGATGCCTCAAATCGGCCGTGACCCGATCGTTGTCCAACAAGGTGTTGTCCACGTCGAGGAGGAAGGTGACGGCTGAGTGATTCGGCGGCATGTCCTGTCCCGCGCAGATCGACGAAGACCTCATGATCTCCAAAGGATGAGCGAATTCTCGAGGGGCACGATCGCGTCGGGATGAAACGGCACGATACGGGGCGTGAAGTGGTGAGCGGGGCGCGCCGACGTCGCTTCCCCGACATACAGGTATCCGTTCCCGGCGCCGGGAATCACGGCCTGTCTTTGCATGGCAATGCGCGTCGGTTCTCCCGCGCCATCCAAGGGGTCCGCGTAAAGCTCGACGCGGACCTGATGCGGATCGATGTCTCCCAAGTACACCTGAACCACGAAGCGCCAAGGGTCACGGTGAGTAATCCGCATGTCGCCGAACCGCATGCCGTTCCAGCGTTCCCTGATAGTGGTCGACCATTCCTCCAGCTCGGCCGCGAGCTTCGCCTCGCCCTCGAGACGCCGGCCGAGCCGTTCGACTGCCGGCAAGTAGAGACCCTCGACATAGTCACGAACCATGCGATTGCTGCTGAACCGGGGTGCCAGGCGTGACATGCTGCCTCGGATGCGGTCCAACCAGGCGTGGGGCAAGCCCGAGGGATCGCGCTCGTAGAATTCCGGTACGATTCGCTGTTCGAGGATCTCGTACAGGGCCGCGGCATCCTGTGCATCACCCCCCGGCTGATCGTCCCGACCCCGCTCGCCGAGTGCCCATCCGAGGCCGGTCTCATAGGCTTCGGCCCACCAGCCGTCCAGTTCCGAGAAATTCAAGCCGCCGTTGACCAACACTTTCATCCCGCTCGTGCCGCACGCCTCCATCGGCCGCCGCGGCGTATTGAGCCAGAGGTCGATGCCGGCCACCAACTGTTGAGCCAGCGCCATGTCGTAATCCTCGAGAAAGACGACGCGGTCCCAGACGTCCGCCCGCGCCGCGTACCGGGTCATGACATGGACCAACTCCTTTCCCAGTTCGTCATGAGGATGCGCCTTGCCGGCTACAATCAGCTGGACCGGGCGATCCTGCCGGCACAAGATGCCGGCGAGACGTTCCGGATCCGACAACAGCAAGGTCGGACGCTTATATTCGGCGAAGCGCCTCGCGAACCCGATCGTCAGGCGGGCGGGATCGAGCACCTTTCCTGCCTCGTGGATATGATCGGGCGCCGCGCCTCGCTCCTGCATCTGCCGGATCAGGCGCCGCCTCGCGTATCGAATCAGGGCGAGCCGTTGGTCGTTGCGGAACCGCCAGAGTTCGTCGTCGCTCAGCGACTGGATGGAGGCGCACAGTTCGTGAAGATCTCCGAGCCAGCGTGTCTTGCCGCACGCGCGGGTCCACAAGGCATCGGCTTCGCGGGAATCCCAAGTCGGGACGTGGACGCCGTTGGTCACATGCCGGATCGGCACTTCCGCCGTCGGCCAGCGCGTGAAGAGCGGCTGAAAGATTTTCCGGCTCACGGCACCATGAAGCTCGCTCACGCCGTTGATCGCACCGCTTCCGCGCAGAGCGAGATAGGCCATGTTGAAGGGCTCGTCGCGATTGAGGGCCTCCTTCCGTCCCAGGGCCAGTACCTCCTCCGTCGGCACACGGAGCTGGCCCGCGAGTTCGGCGGCAAAGGGAAGAATCAATTCCCGCTGATAACGGTCGAAGGCGGCTTCCACCGGGGTGTGCGTGGTGAAGACCGTGCCGGCTCTTGTCGCGCGCAACGCGACGCGGAACGGCTGGCTCGTCCGGCGCATGAAGCTCGACGCCCGCGCCAAGACGGCGAAGGCGGCGTGGCCTTCGTTGAGGTGGCAGATGTCCGCGGGAAAGTCCAGCGCTTCAACGATCTGCCAGCCGCCGATACCGAGGATGAGCTCCTGAAGCAGACGCGTCATCGGGTCTGCGGGGTACAGATGCGCGGTGGCCCCACGATCGGGCGGCTGATTGAGCGGATGGTTGCTGTCCAGCAGGTACAAGCCGACTTTTCCCACGCGTGCGTGCCATACCCGAAGGACCATCGTCCGTCCGGGCAGCTTCAGCTCGATCGTGAGCCAGCCCCCTTTCCGGTTTGGCGGGGTGATCGGAAGTAATGTGGGATCGTTGTACGGAAAGGCGTCCGCTTGTCGGCCGTCGGGGCTCAATATTTGGCGGACGTACCCTTGTTGATAGAGGAGTCCGATCCCGATCAGCGGGACGCCCAAGTCGCTCGCTGTTTTGAGGACGTCGCCGGCGAGAATTCCGAGGCCCCCGGAATAGATCGGGAGGGCCTCTCCCAGGCCGAACTCCATGCTGAAGTAGGCGATGCCGTTCAGACGCCCCCCGCCGTACGTTCGCCCGAACCAGCCGGGATCGCACGAGTACGCTCCCTGCTGATCGCGCCATCGCTTGATCTCCCGCGTAAACTCCGCGTCCCTCGCGACCTCCTCGAGGCGGGACTGCGACACGTTTTGCAAGATGTAATACGGGTTGGCCGTTCGCTCCCATCCCTCGGGATCGAGCAGTTCCCAAATCCGGTCGGTGGCATGGCTCCAGGTCCAGCGCAAATCAAGCGCCAGATCCCACAACCCTTCGAGCCCGGGCGGCAGAGGACGGTTAAAGAAATAGGCTAACATGCATCCATCTCCTTAAAGGAGAGAGTGTGACACACTCCCGAACAGGAATCGACGCACTCCTTTTCGTCCGTGGCTGCAGGTGATCAAGGGGTCAGACGGCCCCACTTCTCGGCGAATCGTCGTGGCAGGGTCTCCGGTGAAGACCCTCCCCTCGGCCCTACAGTGGTTTCCGTTCAATGTTGTCGCAATCCGGTCCACGAATTGCTGCGATGGCACACATGTCGGCGTCGGACATTCGGCCAACAGCTTCGACTGCGGCGCATGGATTCACTGGCTCCCGGCGACGAGGTCGACGGAGTTCTTTAGCGGCAATGACAGATCCATGGAGCGCTGCGCCGGCAGTTCTGCCTCTTCCCCGTCGGATTGCGGGCACGTCATCGCCTGTCGCAAAAGAACGAGTACTTGTGCCAAAGGGGTGGGTTTCCTGATCCAAGCGAATGCTCCTCGCTCGGTGGCGATCCTTTCGATACTGGGATCCGCAGCCGATACGATGATCACGGGCGTTGCCGGCACCAGCTCATGGCAGAGAGCCAACAGTTCCAGTCCGTTCAGCCGGGGCATCTGATAATCGGTGAGGATGACGTCGAAGTGCCGCTTTTTGATTTCCTGGAGCGCAGCCAAGCCATCCTCCACTGCAAACACGTTGTAGCCAGCTTTCGCAAGGAGGTCGGCAACGGCGGCTCGTATGTTTTCGTCATCCTCGGCCACCAGGATTCGTCGTCCATAGCCTTCCATGTGTGTCCCCCTTTCTTTCCTCCAAGGTTCGGCTCGCCACGGTAGTATCACGCAGCCGATTGGAAGCCGAAACGGAATGGAAGCACCGAAACGTCGGAGATCGAGGACATGCTCCTGCGACGAAAGGGCAAGTGCGGTGCCAGCGGAAGCCCGAAATGCACTTACTCGTCGTTCCGAGTTTGACGGGGGTTCGACCTCGTGTAAAGGAGCACGATTCCGCCGCCGGCATCTTCTCGTGACAGCGTGACATGCGTGTCAGAAAGACACAGGAAACAAGTTCGAGGATGCGCAGGTTCCCGGTCAATGGCCCTCGAATGACATGGCGGTATGCCTGATAGAGGAACGCGATGTGGCAGGACAAAGGGCCGGGTCCGTCAAGCTCCGGCCCGATCGTTCTGTCCATTCAGGATCGCTTCGGCCTGCAACCAATCATCCAAGTCGTGTCCGTGGGTACAGCCGCGGCGCTCGTACAACTCGTACGCCTTGATCGCGATGAGCTGATGTCGTTCCCCGTTGTGAGCGACGTTCGTGTTCTGAGAGTCGTTGACCGACTTGGTCTCCTTCTTCACGGCTTCTCGTTTTTTCATGGCGACCTCCTTCTTTAGTGTGCCTGCCCGGATCCATCGTCATGGCTGTTGTCCGCGGAGCGTCTGCTCGGTGAGTCTGGCTTCCAGGTCCGCATGTTGTTGCTCCAAGTCCTGTCTTTGCCGGCGCAAGTCTTCGATGGCTTTCCCGTATTCCTGCACGTGCCTGCGCCATCGTTCCAAAAGCTCCGCCCTCGCCCCGTGGTCGTTGCCGGCTTGCTGCAGCAGGTTTCGGGCCAAGACGAGATGATCGCGCTGGACGACCCATTGCTGTTGGTGGAGCTGCCATCCCGAGACGTTGAGCGCCTGTAGCTCCCGAAGCAACGGGTTGGTTCCCGACGGAATCTGCTGCACGTCGTTCAGGCGTTTCGAGAGCCCGTTGATGTTGATGTCCAGTTGCGTGATGCCCTTGTTCAGCAGGCTGAGAAACGGATCGACGGAGGAGGGCCGCCCACGATCGATCGACGCCGTGCTGGAGCAAGCGGCGACGGTGATGACGAGCATGACTCCGATCGTCTCGAAGAGGGGTGGCAGCGTCATGCGACCTCCTTTCGCAC
Organism: Nitrospira sp.; assembly: GCA_035760745.1. Taxonomy (GTDB): domain Bacteria; phylum Nitrospirota; class Nitrospiria; order Nitrospirales; family Nitrospiraceae; genus Nitrospira_C. The sequence goes on from DASTSI010000052.1 coordinate 8,774, forward strand.
GGCAGGATCGGATACACAGGCCAAGAGCTCCGATGCGCAGAGACGGACGATCGCCCTCTCATCTTCGCTCAAAGGCTCGCCCTGGAGCAGCGCACTCTGGATCTTTTCATTGAGGATGATCAATTCCCGCACGTCTTTTCGTATCGTCGTCATGGCGACCTCCTTGTCCGCCCCCGTGCATGAGACCGTCGCCCACTGTGCGCTTACGAAGCGGAATTAGACCGTGCTTCGTTCACGTATCGAATCGCGGTGCCGGACAGATACTCCGTCTGGCTCTTCTGATCGGCCGCCCCCTGCACGAAGCTCCAGGGGTCGTAATAGAACGGAGTCCACCAGCCCCAGCCGCCGGCGTAGGGGCTGAAGCTGTCCGCCGCTGGTCCGAGCGTGGACTCATACAGGGGACTAGATCCGATGGATTCCAAGATGTCCGATTTTCCCAGGACCACGGCATCCGCTCCCATGGTGCCTGCGCGGGCCAGAATCTTCTCCCGTAACCGATCCTCGTCCGCCCATTGGCTCGTCGCGATGATTCTGGCCAACGTGACGTGCGGTGAAGCAGGCTCCTTCTCGAGCCATTGAACATGATCGCGATCGGTGTGCGGCGGATACGCCTCGTGGGTGAGGGGTTCGACACGGAGATTCACGCAACCGACCAGGAGGCCGAAGGCGAAGAAGTAGGCAAGAGTGCGTCTCACGTTATTTCTCCGAGTGCGTGGCGTCCTGCTTGACGGCATCAGTGAAACGAATCGCGGATCCCATCAGCATGTTCACGGTTTCATCATAGGGGACGGCGACGGCGCCGGAATACCCTGTCTATGGCCCCCACATACCGTACGAGCCGCCATAACCGCCATTGCCCTATGGGGTGCCGTAGAATGGACCGTTATAATCCAAAGACCCGTACAGCGGCTCGTACGCCACTTGGTGGGTCGTTTCTGTTGGTGGGTCGTTTCTGTTTGGGGCTGTGCGAAGACCACGGCGTCGGCTCCGAGCGCGGCCGCTTGCTTCAAGATCCTGCGCTGCAAGCTTCCGAAGCTGAGCGAACTGTCCCCGATCCGCAGCTCCGCGAGGTCGAGATGGGGTTCAGCCGGGGTGCGATTCATGACCAGGACCTCGTCGGCGGATCGTTTCGGTGGGAACGTCTCGCTCGTCAAGCGAACGGTATCCACGTTCGCGCAGCCGCAGAAGACACGCAGGAACCAGGCGATCGAGAACGTCGAGGCGATGCGCTTCGTGAAACGCCTTGTGATCATGCGATGGGGAACGTCACGCCCCGTATTGTGGCCGATCAACCGATGCCCGGTCAGGCCGACAGTTTGTTGAACGCGTCCAGCGCCGCCACCTTGTAGCACTCCGCCAGCGTTGGATAGTTGAACACGGCTCGCAGGAAATAATTGAGCCCGCCCTTCAGATCCAGCACCGCTTGGCCGATGTGGATGAGCTCAGTGGCGCCGGTTCCGATCGCATGGACCGCGAGAAGCCGCCGGTCTTCGCGATGAAAGAGAAGTTTCATCAGGCCGCTGTCGTCGCCGAGAATCTGTCCCTTGGCGATTTCCCGATAGCGGGCGACGCCCGTTTCGTACGGGATCCGTTGTTCGGTCAGCGCATGCTCGGGGGGCCCCACCATGGAAATCTCCGGAATGGCATAGATACCGACCGTCAGCTGCTCGGGAAGGGGGTCACAATCGACCCCGAACGCATGGCACGCCATCTGGCGGCCTTGCGAGGCCGAGGTCGAGGCGAGACTGGGGTAGCCGATGATGTCGCCGGCTGCATAGATATGCGGCACTTCGGTGCGAAACTCCGCGTCCACCGTCAAGCGGCCGCGCTTGTCCGCGGTCAGGCCCGCCGCCGACAGGTTGAGGCGGTCGGCGGCGCCCACCCGCCCGACGGAGTAGAGGACCGATTCGGACACGAGACGCTTGCCGGATTCGAGAATCAACGCGGCACGCCGGGGATGATCGCCGGACCATTCGAGCTTCTCGACCGCTTCGCCGAGGCGGAACGTGATGTTGCGGTTGCGCATTTGATGCATCAGCTCGTCGACGATCTCGGAATCGAGGAATTCCAGGAGTCGCGTGCGCTTGTCGACGAGCGTGACGTTGACCCGCAAACTGGCAAACATCGAGGCGTACTCGATGCCGATGATGCCTCCACCCACCACGATCATATTGCGCGGAAGCCATTTGAGGCGGACCACGTCGTCGCTCGTCAGGATCACGTCGCCGTCGACCGGGACGCCTTCGGGAAGCGCGGGAACCGTCCCGACGGCGATGAGAATATGGTCGCCGGTGATCTTGCGGGATCCTTCTTCGCCGGCGACAAGAATCGTATGGGGATCGAGAAAGGACGCTTCGCCGGCGATCAGCGCGACATCGTTCCTCCGAAGCTGGTCCTCCACCACCTCGACTTCACGCCGCATCACCTCCTCCACGCGGCTCAACAACTGAGACGCCGTCGGGCGTGCGCCGGAGCGATAGTCTTGATGACGGGCAAGATGATTGGACGCGCAGGAGAAGGACAGGACGGCCTCTCGGAACGTCTTGCTCGGGATGGTTCCGGTTTCCACGCAGACACCGCCGAACAGTCGACGCCGTTCGACCACCGCGACCCGCTTTCCGAGCTTGGCCGCCTGGATCGCGGCTCGTTGGCCTGCCGGACCGCTTCCGATGCAGACCAGGTCGAAATCGAAACGCGTCTTCGGCCGCTGTTCCAGATCAGGAGTGCGCGGCATGACGAGAGGGGCGACGGCTCACAGAAGAGAAGATCATTCGTCCGCGGCGGGGCCAGCCCCATATCTCATGAGGGCGCGGCGCGGCCGATGCCTGGAGCGCGGATTGCAGCATGGCGAGCAGCGCCCCGTTCTCATAGGGTTTTCTGATGCGCCCAAACGGCGGAGGATCGATCACACAGAGGCAGTCGGCAGGTTGACCGGACACGAGGATCACCGGAGAGTCGGGGTACTGGGCTTGAATGCGCTTGAGCAGCTCGATTCCGTTGAGGAGTGGCATGAGATAGTCGGTCACCATGACGTCGAAATGTCGCTTGCTCAGCTCCCGCAACGCATCCGCGCCGCACTCGCGTCATCTTCGACCACAAGGATCCGTTTCCCGTGCTCTTCCATCCCGCCTCCTTAAGGAATGATCCGATACGACAGGCCTCATGGCGCACCTTCTGAGGTGCTTGGTCGCGCCGGTCACATCCTGAGGGACCCTACGGTTAATGCGAATTATCCAGTCTTCCAGGTTTCCGCAATTGAGACAGCGTGTTCGGTCTCCCCCGGCAGGGACGAGGTCATCCCAGAGGTCGCAGGCAGGTTCGATCACCACAAATCCTCCACATTTTGCGCAAGCCATCGCGGCCTCCGTATCAACGTTCCGGAGCCCTGTTCAGCAAATCTGATGCCGGAACATTCCATTCCGTGTTCTGTCTCCAACCATGCGCAAACGACGAGGCTGACAGTGCAGGTTGCACCCCGGCGTGAACCATGCGTGTCATTGTGTCACGACATGCCAAGGGGACACGGTGGCTGCTGACAGAAGATGGGACTGCTGGGCGTCGGGATTCAGTTCGAGGACGTGTCCAGCGCGTCGCTCTCGGAGGCTGAAGCGGTCCTGCTCAATCCGTATCGAGCGAGGAATCGATAGAGCGTGCGTCGACTGATCCCCAGGAGGCGGGCCGCCTGCTCTTTATTGCCTCTGGTCGATTCAAGCACCTTGAACACGTGCTCGCGCTGGAGGGCGCTCAGCGTTCCAGGCACGGTGCCGTTGTGCACGGTGGCTCGGCCCGCTTCACGGATTTCGAGCGGCAGGTCGTCCAGCGAAAGCGCACTGTGCGTCGCGAGCGCCACGGCTCGCTCCATGACGTGCTCGAGCTCGCGGACGTTGCCGGGCCAATGATAGCGTAGAAGGGCTTGCTTTGCGGCGGGGGAGAGTGAGACCGGTGTCGCCTGCTTGTCGGCGTTGTACCGGCTGAGAAAACATTCGGCCAGGATGATAATATCGTCGATCCGCTCCCGGAGCGGAGGCAGGGTAATCGTGACCGTATTGAGTCGGTAGAGGAGATCTTCCCGGAAGCGCCCCGCTTTCGCCAAGTCGGGCAGGTTGCGACGCGACGCGGAAATCACACGGAGATCGACCGGGACGGTTTCGTTGCCGCCCACACGCCTAATCTCCCCTTCCTGGAGCGCGCGCAATAGTTTGGCTTGACCTGCCGGAGAGAGATCCCCCACCTCGTCCAGGAAGAACGTTCCCCCGCTGGATTCCTCCAGCAACCCGCGCCGGAAGGCATGGGCGCCGGTAAAGGAACCCTTGACATGTCCGAAGAGCTCGCTTTCGAGCAGCGATTCGGTGATGGCGCTGCAATTCACGGCGACAAACGGCCGGGCCGCACGGGGACTGTTGTCGTGAATGGCGCGCGCGATCAACTCCTTCCCCGTTCCGCTCTCGCCCTGGATCAACACTGCCGTTCTGGTGCGGGCCACCTTCCCGACCAGCTTGAACACCTCCACGATCTTCCGGCTCTGGCCGATGATGGAGGCCGCTCGCGGCCTCTCGCTGAAGACGTGCTGGAGGTGCCGGTGATCGCGCACCAGACGGCAATGCTCTACGGCGCGGCGCGCGACCAACACGAGTTCATCGAGGTTGATCGGCTTGGTGATATAGTCGAACGCTCCCTGCTTCATGGCCAGGATCGCGGTATCCACAGAGCCGAAAGCGGTCATCAGCACGACGGGCGTTTCAACGGCCATTGTCCGAAAGGCCTCCAGCACCTCCATGCCGGATATCGATGTCATTTTGATGTCGCTGAATACCGCGTCATATTCGCGAAGCCCCCCCTTCTCGATCGCTTCCTTCCCACTGCCCGCGAGGTCCGCATGGAAGCCCGCTCCTCGAAGCGCTTCAGCGAGCATTTCCCGGTTTCCTGGATCGTCATCCACGATGAGAATGCACGGTTCATCGCCCATGGATCAATTCCCCCGCTTGCGCCCTTTCCCAAGTCGGCAGGTCGATGATAAAGCGGCTTCCTTGGCCTATGGTGCTGCTCACTGCGATCCGGCCGCCGACCGAGGACACCACGCGATGACAGATGGCGAGGCCCAAGCCAGTGCCGCCGGCGGTATGCCGTGTCGTAAAGAACGGTTCAAAGATCTTCTCGAGATGCTCGGCCGGGATGCCGAGACCCGTATCGCTAAGGATGAGCCGGACCGCGCGCTGCTTCAAGGCCAGCCTTCCTCGGACCACCAGCTTGCGGTCCAGACGCTCGTCCACGGACTCCAGCGTCCTGATCCACAGCTCTCCCCCGTCGGGCATGGCCTGAATGGCATTCGTGACGAGGTTGAAGACCATGCCATGGAGGGCCCGCTCGTCTCCCGCGACGGCGGGCAGGGGCTCCGTCAACTCGGTTTTGAGCACGATCTGCTTGTCCGCGAGTCCCGTCGCGACCAAGGCCTCGACATCCCGAATCACACGGTTGAGGGCGACTGGTGCGGATCTCACCTGGAGTCGCGTGGATTCGAGAATATGATGGATGATCGTGACCATCCGATCGATCTCGGACCGGATAATGCCAAGGTGGCGATGATAGAATTCGGGGTTCTCCTCTTTCAACAACAACTGGAGATGGCCGGAAATGGAATTGAGCGGGTTCCCCAGTTCATGGGCCACCACAGCCGACAACTCGCCCAAGGCGGCCAATTTCTCGGCCCGCTCGGTCTGGATGCGGGCCTCGACCAGCATCGTATTGGTCCGGTGCAACTCCGCTTTGGTCTCGGCCACCTTCCGGGTCAGCACCTCGTTGAATCCCTTGATTTCTCCGAGCAGCGACTCTTTCGCGACAATCGCCTCCCGTACGCGATCGAGCATCCTGTTGAATTGCCCCGCCACTTCCTGAATATCGGCGGGCCCCGAGAGCGGAGCATGGCTCGTCAAATCTCCCCCTTCCGCCAGTCGCATTGCCGCCAAGAGCTGGCCGATGGGTCGATGCACCTTGATGCGGATGAGCAAGAGAAAGACCAGGGAAGTGAGGATGATCGCTCCGACACCGAAATCTCTCGCGAGTCGGCTTTCCTCCCGGATCAGCCCGTCGTATTTCCAGAGTGAAAAGCGGCCGCGCAGCGCGCCGATGACGTGCCCCTCCACGATGATCGGAGCCGTGATGAGCCACGCGCGGTCAGCCGTAGACGAATCGAATTGTGTCACGGTTTGCCCGGCGGCGAGTTCGGTCAGCTCCAAGGCGGTCAGGTTCGTCGGGACCGTTTCGGCATCGCTGCTGAGAATCAGCGCGCCGGACATGGGGGACAATTCGTAGACGGAGAGGCGGCGGATGCCGGGGCGCAACTCGAAGATGTCTTGAAACGCTTCCTGGAGCGCCTTGACGTCGTGGATGTCCCGCGACTGGCTGAGGATGCGGCTCACGGAGCTCGCGGCGCGCAGAAACTCCTCGTGCATGTTTTTCGCCGCGGCTTGCTCGATGATCTGTCTGTCCAAGACATGGATGACAATGATCGCCAGGCCAACCAATGCAATGCCGGTAATGACGACCCAGATCAGGATCCCCTCGAACCATTTTGCTCGCATCAGCTGTGCCCCGTTCAGTCTCCCTATTCATACCGGGTGTGGGTGCTTGTTTCACCTGCTCGGCGATCCGCTCCCGAGCCGCTCGAGGTTTTGGAGCCCGAGCATCAGCCGGTATCGGTCAGCGATGGCCTGACCTCCGAAGACAGTACGGGTTTCTTTCCGGCGGACAGCTCGGCGGTCGCGCATCGGAGTACCTCAAGCAGCCGAGCGTTGTCGTACGGTTTAGGCAGACAGACGAACGGCCCGCAATCCGAAACCGAGATATCATCTGGCATGGCGCCGGACACCAGAATGACGGGAAGTCGGGGATGGAGGGCTCGTGTCCGCTTGAGCAGTTCGAGGCCGTTCATGACCGGCATGCGGTAGTCGGTGATCAGCACGTCGAAGGGCCGTTTCGTCAGTTCCTGAAGGGCGGCGAGCCCGTCACAGGCGGGGACGACATGATACCCGGCGTGATCGAGCAGGGAGCAGAGGAGGAACCGGGCATGGTGGTCGTCATCCGCCACCAGGACCCATTTCTCCTTGACCCTCATAGGCCTCCCTTTCCCGGCCTCGGGAACGGCGGTCAGAGACGGATGCCCTCCCTCAGCCGCGCGCTCGACCCGGTCGTCGCGATCGGCGAGACTCTGTTCGTACGGATGACGGGATCTTCCACGTTGCCGCAGTTGATACACCGGGTGCGCGGGGATCCCGAAGGGCCGGGCTCTCCGAGGCACTCCGAGCACACCTCGACCACCATGAATCCGCCGCATCGTGTACAGGCCATGGTCTGCCCCCCTGATTGTGGTTCACGCTAACGGCCCGACAGCTCCTGCTCCGTGTGCAACGATTCTTGGGAGAGGTGTCTCGGCGTATCCGATCCCGGATTGATGAGGATCGGGACGTTGAGCTTGTCGGGCAACAGGACGAACTTCGAGTTTTGACTGTCGTACAGTTTGAATCGCAGGTAGTCGGGAGTCAGCGTTTTGGCGATCGTCTCCTGGGCTTTCGCCTGGCCCGCGGCCCTGATCCGGAGCCCCTCGGCCTCTCCTTCCGACTTGATCCGAATCGAATCCCCTTCTCCCTTCGCCCGGCGGCGCATGATTTCGGCGTCCCGGTCGGCGATCACCAGTTCGAACTCCTTCTGCTCTTTCTCCTGCTCCTTGGCTTGCTTTCGTTCGACGGCCTCGAGCACGATCCTGGCCAATTCGATGTCGGCGAGCGCCACACTGGCCACGTCCAGGTGGCGCCCTCTGAGTTTTTCCACCACGACGGCCTGGACCTTGCCCGCGATTTCGGCGCTTTTTTCCGGCACGCTGACCATCGGATAGTTGGAAACGACGCTTCGCACCGCGGCAAGCAGCTCGGGCCGCACGACACGCGGATAGAAATCAGAACCGATTTCCTGGGCCAGGAAATAGACTTCTTCGGGGATCGGCCGCATGATGATGGCCGCGCGAAGCTTGACGAGGAGATCGTCCGAACTGAGGGCATCCACTGTCTCGGAGTAGCTTTGCCACCGGACGTCGTACAAGAACACGTCGTTCCATGGCGCCCGCCAATAGAATCCGCTCTTCAGCGTGTCGGTGCGCAGTCCTTCCGTGAACGGGTACCAGCGGAGGCCCCGCTGGCCCGGGTTGACCGTCGTCCCGCAGGCCGACTGGGATAGGACAACAGCCGCCAGCAATGCGGTGCCGATGAGGCGAAGCATGGTGGTCCTTTCCGGGAGGGACCGGATCGATCAACGGTCGTTCAGTGCGGATGGGAGGGTACTGAGATGCTCCCTCGCCCGTCGTTCGCGTTCCTCGGCTTCGTACCGATACGATTCGGCCAAGAGCCGCGTGCCGGAGACCCAATCCGAGTCCGCGCCGAACATCCGCTCGTACATCTCGACGGTCCCGTCCAATTCCGCGGCTCGCTGGCGGAGGGCGACCGCTTGCTGCGAATAGTAATCGGCAATCCGCCTTTGATCGACATCAGGGCTGAACGATGACAGGTTCAACTCTTTGCCTGAGCGGAAACATCCCGAAACTAGGAAAATCCCGAGTGCCAGAAAGAAGACCATGCGCCGTGGCGTCTGTCGCTTCATCCGGTTACCTCGCAACGGAAGGCGGCGATGGGAACCGCCGCGGAACACGACGCATTTTACGACGGGTTGTGCAAAAGCCGATCCGTGTCAACACTGCGTGAAACGCGCGCAAGCGTCCTGAACATCCCTCCTTGGTTCGAGCGAATTCGTCGATTCGCACAGTGCGTCATGTGCGAGATCGCTCCCAGTCCGTAGTGCGGCGGGTTTTCGAATCATTTTTCAAGATCTCATGACGCTTCACGGTGGCACTACACTTGCTGATCCCGTCAGCCGCACGTTTCCTATCGCCAGAACGACGGCCTCCGGCTGGATCTTGCCAGCGTGAGCCTCGTGGGCCGGCGGGGTTTGCATTCTTTGCCGACGGGTCCTATCATTTCGACGACTCGACGGGAGAGCGTTCATCTTTGACGCCAGTCCCCCTCATCCTGTTTGTTCGTCGGTTTACCACGGGAATCGGGTCACGAGAGTACGGACGGATGTTCCGGCTCGCGCAGTCGGAGGGGATCTTCGCGTCCGACTCAGGCCGGCCTAGCTAGAAGGGCGTTTCCGGATGGTTCGTGCAGCTCTCAAGAATCCATTTGCCGTCATTGCCATCAGCCTGATCGTCATCATCATCGGCGTGGTGTCCTACCAAAAAATGGTGGTGGACATCTTTCCCGAAATCAACATGCCGGTGGTGGCCGTGGCGACGTTCTATAAGGGGATGGGTCCTTCGGAGGTGGAAGGGGCGATCACCCTCCGATTGGAACAAGCCTATCTGCAGGCCTCCTACATCGACCACATCGAGTCGCGGTCGCTGCCCGGCGTCAGCCTCATCAAGGTGTACTTCCATTCGTCGTACGACGTGAACGCCGGATTGGCGGAAATTACGAGTCTGACCTACGCGAATCTGAAATATCTGCCTCAGGGCATTTTCCCCCCGATCATCATCAAGTTCGGCGCGGCCAGTCTGCCGATCGCGGTCCAGACGACCAGCAGCGAGACAATGTCCGAGAAGGAGGTGCGCGATCTGGCGTATTTCAACGTCCGACCGCAACTCGGCAACGTCCCGGGCATCGCCTTTCCGACGACGTTCGGCGGGACCGTTCGGCAGATCACGGTCTTTCTCGACCCGGAACGGATGCTCGCCCGGGGGGTCTCCACGCACGACATCGTCAACTCCGTCAACATGCAAAGCGTGTTGCTGCCCGCCGGCGACGTGAAGATCGGCGACTTCGATTACAACGTCTACACGAACAGCATGATCAAGGTCGTCGACCAGATGAATGATATCCCGATCAAGGTCGTGAACGGGGTCCCCGTCTTTCTTCGCGACGTGGGGAAGGCGGTCGACTCGACGATGATCCAAACGAACGTTGTGCGGATCAACGGCCATCGGGCGGTCTACTTGCCGATCATGAAGCAGGCGGGAGCGAACACCATCGCGGTCATTGACGGCGTCCGGGAGGTGCTGCCGAAACTCATCGGCATCCCGAAGGATCTCACCGTGAAGCTGTTGTTCGACCAGTCGCTGTACATCCGGCAGGCCATCCAAACATTAGAGCATGAGGGCTTGCTGGGAGGAGGGCTGGCCTGCCTGATGGTGCTCTTGTTCCTCGGCAGCATCCGTTCGACCGTCATCGTGGCGCTCGCGATTCCGCTGTCGGTCACCGCGGCGTTCATCGGGCTCTACTTTACCGGGCACTCGGTGAATATCATGACGCTCGGCGGCTTGGCGCTGGCCGTCGGACGCTTGGTGGACGACGCCATCGTGGTCGTGGAAAATTTCCATCGCCATATGGAGATGGGCAAGACGGCGGCGCAAGCCGCGGGCGATGCCGTCACGGAAGTGGCGATGCCCATGCTGATCATCACGATCACGGTCTTTCTCGTCTTCCTGCCCATCGCGTTCTTCACGGGCGTCATCAAGTTTCTCTTCGTACCGCTCGGACTCGCGGTCGCCTACGCCATGATGGCCTCATACGTCGTCGCCCTCACCGTGGCGCCCGTGTCCATGGCGTGGCT
>DASTSI010000053.1:0-11101 GCA_035760745.1 Nitrospira sp.
ATAGGGGTTTTCGGGGATCGCCAAGGTGAAGTATTTGCCTCGTTCTTCGTAGAGCACGCGGTCGGCCACGAGCCGCGTCAGCGCAGTCTCCAGGTTCTCGCTTCCTGCCGGGCCTTCCTGCTTCATCACTCCACGAATCTGGTCGGCGGTCTTCGGCGCTTCATTGCACATTTCGATCACCTGTCCCGCCAGACCGTCGTAGCGGCGGCGAGTCGGAGCCTGCGGCACGCGCCCGTCGTACACGGTCACGTATTCGAGCGCCTTGGAGTAATAGAGGAACGGCCTGTCGCCGGAGGCGTGAAGACGCTGCCAATCCTCGATCGCCGCCACGAGCTCCTGGTAGACGTGAGGGTCCACGGGCCAATCGTCGAGCTCGTACTCGAAATCGTAGGCGATCTTGTTCAAGTCCAGTTGCCGGTCATCGTAGACGTAGCCATACGCGATGCCCGGTCCCGTGATCCGCACGCCATACTCCTGAGGCCTCGTATAGTAGGGGCTGAATCGCTCGAGCCAGAACTTCCCGGTCGCTTCAGGCGGCTGGAGATGGACCAACGAAGGTATCAAGGCGATCTGCCGACGGTAGTCGCCGTTCGTTTCACCGGGAAATCCCAAGAGGATATTCCACGACACCGCGATCCGGTAATAGTAGCTCCATTTCAGACAGACGATGTTCTGCATCGGAGTGACGCCCTTGTCCATCGTGCGAAGCTGGTTCAGGCTCAGGCTTTCGAGCCCGGGCTGCATACATTTGACGCCACCCGCCGCCAGCGTCTTAATCTGGCTCTTCTGCAAATTGCTCTTCGTTTCGATGAACACATCCAGATCACAGTGCTCGGCCGCGACTTTTCCGAACAACTGCTCCACGTATTTCATGTCGATGATGTTGTCCACGAGCCGAAACCGGGAGGTATCGTACCGGCTTGAGAGGTACGCCATGTCCCTCCGAACCTGCTCGGCGGATTTCGCGCGGAATTTCATGCTCTGCGCATTGAGCCCGCAAAAGGTGCAATGGTGTTTCTCGCCCCACCAACATCCCCGAGAGCCCTCGTAGAGCAAGACCCGGTCGAGCCCCCGCGAGGCATCGCCCAACTCGGCCAGCTGGTGGTAATAGTCGTCGTAGTCGGGCGGGCCCGTCTTGGCGAAGTCGGTGAAGAGCGAGGGGCTCGGGGTCCATGCAATCCGCTTGCCCTCGCGGTAGGCGATGCCCGGCGGATATGCCCCGGACTTGTGATCCAGCACCCGGCGGACGAGAGCGGGGAAACTCTCTTCCCCTTCCCCAACGACCACATAATCGATGAAGGAAAAGGCCCGGAAGTATTCCAAGCCCATCTCGCCGTCATAATTCGCACCTCCGAAGACGATGCGGACCTCGGGGTAGAGGTCTTTGATCAGCTTCGCCATGGTGAGGCTGGCGACGTTTTGGTCGAAGGTCGAGGTAAAGCCGATCAGCTTGTACCGGCCCCAATCCACCGAGGTCAGGGCTGCCGTCAAGAATTGCGGCGCGATCCGCGTGGCCATTTCCTCGAAGTATCCCGTCGGGTGGCCGCTCTGGCGGGAGATCTGCTCGAAGACCGGCTTGAAGATTCGCGGATAATCGGCTCGTTTCGGATTGTCACGGAAGAGCAGGTAGGAGAAGAGCCACTCTCCAAACAGCGCCCGCTTTTCGCAGATCATCTCATAGAGCGGCACGCCGATCTTATGAGCGAACCGTACGTTGAGATAATGACAGTCGACCGCGATGGCTTGGGACTTCAGCAGCGCCGAGAGCGTGCCGAGCTGGATCGAAGGATACTTCGAGTAGCTGAACGGCATGTTGACGAGCGCGACCCGAGCCTGACCGCTCATCGGATGTTTCCTTCGGGCATGATCATGCTCCTCAGGCGGCTGCGCTCTTGAACGACTCGAATTCCCGGTCCGCTTTGGCCGCGAGATAGAAATCGCTTTCGGTCAGTCCGTTGATTTTGTGCGTCCAGATTTCCACCCTGCACTTTCCCCATGCCAGATAGAAGTCCGGGTGATGGCCTTCGGCTTCCGCAACCGCTCCGACCTTGTTCACAAAGGCGAGCGCCTGGGCGAAATCCTTGAAGGTGTAGAGCCGCTCCAGATGACCCTGAGCGTTCAGCGACCATCCCCGGCCCAGCTCGTTCAACAGAGCCTGTGCACGATCGGCGGGCAGGGGCGGCACACCACCGCGGCAGGGAACGCATTTGTTGTCGGCAAGTGCCATACGAGACCTCCCTTCAACACCGTATTCTAAAAGGCGCCCATCTTCGGCGCAATGAGCGGCTTGAGGCGGCCTGACGCGGAGAAGACACCGCCGTGGCCATTTTCATGCTTTGGCTGCTGGTGCGGCCGACGGGCGGACTGTATTCTAAACTTTCTGTTTGGCGGGATGCCAGGCGGGAAGCGACCGCTACTCCGCGTCTTCCGGGGCGCCTCCGGATTTTGCCAAATCGTCGATCTTGATCTTGTCCGGATTGAACTTTTCCGCCGCGTTGAGCATCCGGTCCACCGCCTCATCGAAGGAAAGGGGGGGCGCGTCTTTGGGACGGAATCGGATCGGATTGACGCGAGCCACGACAAAGCTCTTGAGGTAGGGGCTCGTCAGGCCTTTCGCCTTGAGGGCCTCGACCTGTTTCACGATCGCATCGTCGAGCGAAAGCAGCTTGCGCGCGCGCGCCCGGCGAAGCTCCAGCGCCGCCCGCAGGGGTTTCTTCAAGAATTCGTCCACCCGTTTCAGGACCGGATGATAGGCGCCTCCGCTGAAGCGGGGCCGCTCTTCATAACACAGTCCCAGCGTGATGAGCGCCGGCTCCTCGAACTCCAGTGCGTACCGCTCTTCGGTACTGTCGTCCAGCTGCGCCAATTCCTCGTACATCCGGACGACTTCGATCGCTTTCTCCCTGAGGTTGTGGGCCTTCTCGGTATTGAGCGCCAGGATTTGGTAGGCCGCGGCCGCTTCAGGCACAACCAGGGCTACCAAACTTTTGGCTCCCAGCGTGCGCATGGCCGACAACCGGTGGTTCCCGTTCGGCGTCCAGTACTTCGCGGCATGGTCCGGTTTCGGCAGGCGCACGGCAATGATGGGATCCAAGAATCGACCAATCTTGCCGATGACGGTCTCCAGCTTTCTCACGTGCGTGTCCGAGAGATTCCGCTGGTAGGGCGTAGGCTCGATCAAGTCGATCGGCAGAGCCGCGAGGATCAGCCAGTGGCCGCCGTACGGCTCACGATACACGGCGAGGGCTTTCCCCCCGTCGTCCTCGATCGCGCGATGCAGCTGCCCCACCTCGCCGGGGGGAGCCGCCGCCTGCAACTCCGTCGCGCCCAGGCCGGTGGACGATCCGGCCGGCTTTCTCCGCCGCTTCCGACCCGGCGCACCGCGAGCCTTCTTCGTCCCGGATCCCGCCATGATGTCTTATGGTATGCGAGCCCGACGGGAAAAGGGAAGCCATCGAAATCCCGCCTCCAGGACAGTACACTGCGGTGCATGCGCCGTGTCAGAAATCCGGAATCCGCTCCGGCGACCAGCCGAACGGCGATCGGTTGGTTCACGGCCGGTTGCGTGCTTGTGAGCAACATCATCGGCGGCGGTATTTTCACCACCACGGGGATCCTGGCTCGCGATCTCGGTGATCCTCCGACGATTCTTCTGCTCTGGCTGCTGGGGGCGCTCTTCGCCGTCGGAGGGGCGATGGTGTACGGCGAGATGGGATCCCTCTTGCCCCATGCGGGCGGAGATTACGTCTATCTGCGGGAGGCCTACGGACCGCTGACCGCTTTTTTAAGCGGGTGGACCTCGTTCACGATCGGATTCGGCGCCGCGGTGGCCGCGTCAGCGATCAGTTTCTCATCCTACGCGCTGCGGCTCGTTCCGCTGCACGACGCCGGAGGGTGGGTGGCCGACGCCCTTGCCCTCTCGCTGCTATGGATCGCCACCCTGGTTCACTGCCGCGGAGTTCAGGCAGGGGGCCGCTTCCAATTGTTCCTCACGACCACCAAGACTCTCGCGATCGGGGGACTGATCCTCGGTGGACTCGCCGCGGTCTCGGCGAGGGATCCGGCGCCCGTTGTCGGGGCAAGCGCCGACAAGGCGACGCTCGGCTCGCTGGCGAGCTCTCTGGTCATCGTGACCTACTGTTATCTGGGGTGGAACGTGACCGGCTATATTGCCGGTGAGATCGCGAACGCAAGGCGAACGCTTCCCAGAGTGATGATTGGAGGGACGTTGTTCGTCGGCGCCATCTATCTCCTGTTGAACATCGTCTATCTCTCGGCGCTCTCCGTCCAAGAACTGGCACAAGAGCCCATCATTCCGGTCGCGGAAAAAGCCGCCACGGCGCTCTGGGGCCCCCAAGGTGGGCAAGTCGTGGCGCTCGTGCTGTGTCTCTCAATCGCCGGCGCGGTGAGCGCGATGACCTGGGCCGGACCGCGCGTGTATTGGACCATGGCACAGGACGGAATTCTCAGTTCCTGGCTCGCTGAGCTTGATTCTGTCAGCCGAGTGCCGGTTCGCGCGATCCTGCTTCAAAGCGCCTGGGCGTCCTTCCTCATCTTGACCGGCACCTTTGAGCGACTCCTCCTTTACAGCGGTATCGTGCTCTCGCTCTTCACGGCGCTGACCCTCTCGAGCCTGTTTCGCCTTCGCGCCGTTGTTCCCGCGCACCCGGACGGCTATCGCGCCCCGTTCTTTCCTCTGTTGCCCGCGCTCTTGGTCCTCGCGGCCTCAGGGATCGCCTTCTCCGCCGCCGTGCAGCGCCCAGGCGAAGCGCTCCTCGGCGGACTCACCGTACTTGCGGGAATTCCGCTCTATCTGTATCTGAAGAGAAGAATGCCGCCCGGCGAACCGCCGCCGTGAGGACGACGGCTGCCTGGCCCTTGCAAAGGCACGATGACAAAACGGGCGACCTCACCGTGGTGAAGTCGCCCGCCTGTTGGCGCTTAGGGCGCCGATTGGATGTTTGATTGTCGCGGCCCGCAAGGCCCGCGCGATGCCGGAATTCGCGTCAACGTCGGGGTTGGTTCATCAATCCCAGGCGCTTGTGTTCCTCGTGCTGCACCGATTCTCCGTGAGGAAGCAGGCTTTCGTCCGAATCGGACTCATGTGCCGTTGCGGCACAGCCATTGGAAAACCAGTTCGCACGACCGACGAGACGCGTGCCTCGCATCGGCGGGCCTGACGGACCAGGTGGCGTCGCTTCGGTCATCTCCACCCTCCTCTCTTGGGAAGTGCTCGAGAGAGCTTACTTGACCGTCTCCGGTCTGCCGCCTCTCGTACTTCGAACATCGACGGGCCGCTATCTTGTTTTCCTACGCCGATTAGAAAAGGCTGTCAACTAGGGCATGGGCCGATTGTTCTTTGCGGGTCGAGGCATAACGCATGCCAACCGACCCGCAACGAGCCGCGCACGACGAGCCCTGCATCACTGGCCGCTCTGTCGCTGTTTTTTCATCATCTCCTGAATGTTTTTCAACATCTCCTGCATCGATTCGCCCTTCGGGTCCGACGCTGAGGATCCCCCGCCTTCGGCTTTGCGTTTCTTTCTCTCCTGGATCATTTGCTGCAGATCGGCGCTCGTCTGACCCTGGTTCTCCTTGCCGCTCTGCTGCAATTCCTTGCGGCGCTGCAGGACCGCCCCCATATCGAACTTGGTAGAGCCGGGCGGCGGGAGAAAGAGGCTGGAGTCCAGCCGCTTTTTCTCGACCCCCGTGGCTTCCATGCGGACCCTTTCTGCATCGTTCTCGTCCTTCGTGACCATGCGCATCAAAAAATAGCCGTCCTTCGCGAATTGCCGCAGTTCGCGCGGAACGTCAGCCGACAGTCTGCCGGCGTCCGAACGGCTGAGCCCCATGAGGGCGCCCATATTGGCCAGGCCCTTCGTGGCGCATGATTCACCGCGAATCTTTCCGGTCTCTTTGTCCTTGGTCAGAAAGATGTCGCACCGGTACCCGGCAACCGTGTCCGTCTTGCCGGTTCGGACGATCTCGTACTTGGAGTCCTTGAACCGCTCGGAAATCTTCTCGCCGTCCTGCTCAGCCGAGTGTTCCGTGTACACGTTTCGTCCGGGCATGAGCATGTACGTCGTCTTCTTGTCGGCGTTGAAGATCATCGTCATGTTCGGCACGCTCGATTCGTTTTGCTCTGGTCCGCTTCCGCGTTTCATTTCCATGCGCACATGGTCGCCTTTCACGAACCAATCCGATTCGGCGCTTTTGGTCTCGGTGCCGCTGAAGGTCGACTTCATGTGAATGACGCCTTCGAAATCTCCCGCGACGGCCCACGTGCTGCTTCCTGCCATCGCCAAGCTGAACGCGTAGATGAGACGGGTCGGCATGGGAACCTCCTCAGAGATGGACGAACGCCGGGATGCAACTCACCGTATCCGCAGTTTTTCAAAATCGACACCCTCGGGAGCCGGCGGAGTCTTCAGCTTCATCGCTTCCAGCGCCTCGACCACCAACCGGGCCACGACGAGGTTGCGATGCCATTTCCGGTTGGCGGGAATGATATACCAGGGGGCGTAGGTTGTACTGGTTGCGGAGATGACGTCGCCGAAGGCCAGCATGTATCGATCCCACAGCTTCCGTTCTTCAAGGTCACCGGAATTCCATTTCCAACGTTTTTCAGGGTCGCGGATCCTCGCCTCGAGCCGTTCCTTCTGCTCGTCCTTGGAAATGTGGAGAAAACATTTCACGACCGCGGTGCCGTTCTCCACCAGGAGCCGTTCAAACTCCTTGATCTGCTCGAAGCGCCGCCTGACGACCGCCTCGGAGACCCACCCGTGGACCCTGGTGATCAACACGTCTTCGTAGTGAGAACGGTTGAAAATGCCGATTTGGCCCTTGGCCGGAACCTCCTGGTGCACCCGCCAGAGAAAGTCGTGGGCCAACTCCTTGGGGGTGGGCGTTTTGAACGAGACGACCTTGCATCCCTGTGGATTGACGCCTGACATGACGCTTCGGATCGTGCCGTCTTTGCCGCTTGTGTCCATTCCCTGTAAGACGAGCAACAACGACCGTCGTCCGTCGGCATAGAGCCGTTCCTGCCAACGGCTGAGCCGAGCGGTCAGTTGCTCGGTCTCCGCCTTCGCGGCGGCCTTGCCGCCGTCGTTCTTCTTGTACTCTCCCGTGTCGTCGGGATCGTGCTTCGAGAGCGACAGAGAGCGGCCCGGCTTCACGCGATAGGGGTGCATATCGGCTCCCCGCCGCAAAGGCGAGATAGGATCGGCGTACGCGGTGAGGATACACGGGTTCCGAGACGATGGAAACTGGACTATGGCATCCGGCGATTCTCAGGTTGACGTGCCATCTCAGGACGTTTATCTTTCAGCGCCAACTCTTTGACGAACCAGACCGAAAGGAGCGCGTTCATGATCCGTGAAGTGAGCGGAGATATCCTGCTCTCCAGGGCGCAAGCCATTGCGCACGGGGTGGCACCTCATGACGATTTCAAACAAGGACTCGCGCTGGCGCTTCGCGAACAATGGCCGGGCATGTACAAGGACTTCCGGCACTATTGCCAGACCTACAACCCGAAACCGGGCACGCTTTGGAGCTGGAAAGGACCGGGCTCTCCGGTCATCATCAACCTCTTCACACAGGAGCCTGCGGAGGACCACCGGGGAAGACCGGGGAAAGCGACCATTCAAAACGTCCACCACGCGCTCCAGGCCTTGAAGAAGGAGTTGGTGGTCCACTCCGTGGGGAGCCTCGCGCTGCCGCGCCTGGCCACGGGAGTCGGGGGCCTATCCTGGGATCACGTCAAGCCGTTGATCGAGGAGGCACTCAAAGAGGCGGGAATCCCTGTATACGTCTATACCACCTACCGAAAGGGAGTGGCGGCGAGCGAAGGCGTGTAGCCCTACGGAAGCTTCGGTGCGTCCTGCGCGCAGCGGAAGCCGACGTTCGGATCGTGCTCGGTGGGATCGCCCTTCGTCCGAAACGTCGATCGCAGCCTGTATGGCGTATTCGTGTAGGAGCCTCCCCGCTGAACCTTGGCGGTCCCCTCCGTGGGACCGCGGGGATTGATCGCCGGGTTTTTCGTATAAAACTGCTCGTCGTACCAATCCGTCGTCCACTCGTACAAATTGCCCGCCATATCGTGCACGCCGTAAAAACTTTTTCCCTTATCGCGATTGCCGATTGCCGACACGGTATCAGACCCTTCTTTGAGCCCGAAGACCGCATGCGCGGGGGTAGGAGGCTCGTTTCCCCATGGATAGGTTCTCCCATCTGTGCCGCGAGCCGCCTTTTCCCATTCGGCTTCCGTCGGCAGACGCTTGCCGGCCCAGAGGCAGTACCCCATGGCATCCATCCAGTTGACCCACCGGACCGGCTGATCGGGATGAAGCACGGGCGTTTCTTTGTCGGCGAAACCCCAGGGCGGTTCGCTTTGGATCGCTTCCACGAATTTGGCGTACCGGCTGTTCGTCACTTCAAACTTGTCGAGGTAAAAACTGTCGAGAAAGACGCGGTGGACCGGCTCTTCGTCATCGTCGCCCTTGTCGCTTCCCATCATGAATTCGCCCGCCGGGATGAGCACCATCGGGGCGCCGTCTTTTCCGAGAATTTCCGTGGGCAACTGCGGCATCGCGGACGGTTTCGGCGGTACCGTTCCGTTGGCGGGAGGCTGAACCTTTTGCGCGGGCTTGATTTCGCCGTCTGCGGGACGCGGCTTTTGAGGAGCCGGCGTTGCGCTCGGAGAAGCAGGGGAATCCGTCTTCCCGGGAAGCGACTCGGCCGATGGGAGCGGCTTTTGTGCGGGTTTCGGATCGGACTCGGGACTTCTTGCCTTCGGTGTGGGCGCAGGCGGACCTTGCATCGGAGCCGGCGCCGAGGACTCCGGTTTCACCGGGACCGGTTCACTGGACAACGCTCGAGCAGAGGGGGAAACAACGAGGAGGATTGTAATCGATGCGACGGCAATTGTCGTGTTCATCGTGCCCATGCGGGAGGGCGCTCCTTGTCGATCGGTGGCCCTGCTCAGGGTACCGAAAACCCTCGAGATAAATCTAGGGCGAGACCAGAACCAGGCGGGTGGGGCGGCCAGGTGCGCGGAATAGTATAGAGGGAGACCAGGAGGAGATTCGATCCAGTGCTAGGCCGCTTTATAGCCATAGAGCCAGCGAGACGTCTTGTCCCTTGTTCCTAACGCTGTGCAGAACACCGGCAGGAATCAACAATTCTTCACCAGGCGACGGCCGGTACACGACGCCCTGGATTTCGAACTCCACGTCGCCTTGGATCACCATGACGACTTCGTCGACGGAATGGCGGTAGTCCTCCCATACCTGGCCGGGCGGATCGGTCCAGACGTCGCAGCTGAACCCCCTGGAACGCCAGTCGGCTCGGATGGCGTCGATGTTCACGGCAGCCGCTCTACCGAATGTGACGATCGTGCAGTTCTCTCCGCTGCATCAATCACTGTGAACGCTCGATACTGACCGAGCGGCTCACACGAACAACGGGTATGGTGGAGGCGAGGGGAGTTGAACCCCTGTCCGAAGATCGTCGGCACGCCGAATCTACATGTGTAGCCGGTAATTTTAGTTTCGCAACCGTCCACGCCCACCGGCAGGCTTAGAACGGCCGCTAGCCCAGAAGTGTCTCGTCCTCGGCCGCTGAGCACCGGCCTGGGACCAGCCCGCTGCATCGCGCCGTTCCATCCCCGCGGGCCTCAGATGGAACGACGTCACAGCTTAATTAAGCTGCGAGTGCCAGTTCTTGATTGGCAGTTGCATTTTCCCGGAGTTGTACGAGTCCCCGAGAGCTCGACATGCATCGGTGGCGTCAGTATCCCCGTCGAAACCGGTCGCCCCCTTTCTGTAGCAATATTGGAAGCCGGGCCTGCGTGGTTCGTGGATCCGTCTCTCGCGGCGCTTCCAGACAAGGCCGCCCCCGTAGCCGTACAGACCTGGCGGCCCAGCTCGGCCGCTTGACATAGATACTCATGATACCGCAGGAATCAAGAGGATGACCAGCGTATCAGGCGCTCTTGAAGCGTGTCATTTTGGCAAAGGCAATCGCCGCGAAGGGCAGGGCCAGGGACAAGAGCAGTTGGACGATGAGCAATTCGCCCAGCTGGCTGTAATCGGCCGGGACCTCGAGCGCCCCCGTCGCGGGATTCTTCACCTCCCTGGTCACGATGTAGATTTCGTTCAGGTACTTCGTGCCGAGCTGACTCAGCGACAGGGCCAAATTGGTGAACGACGCCATGACGGCAAAGTAGGTCGCTTTCAAGTTGGCCGGGGCGCTGTTGGCGATCCAGGCCAGCATGGGGATCATCGCGATCTGTCCAAGCGGCGACTCGAGAGCCGTGTTCACGAGCGCAATAAAGCGCGCATCGACGACCCCGCCCGTCAGGGCCGCCGTCCAGTGGTGGAACCCGTAGTACATGCTGACAACCGGAAGGGCCAGGAGGAAGCCCGCGACCGTCAGGAAGCCGACCACGTAGGCAATCGAGCGTTCCGCCATGAACCGGCGAAAGAGAAACATCCCGACGAGAGTCAGCGCGCTGCCGATCAGCGAGAGCACGGAAAGAAAATGTTGGTCGAATTTGAGCTCGTCGATCATCCACCAGGTGACGCCCTCACCCGGGCCCGGGATGGCCCGGAACACGAAGACGACCAGCGCGGTCCCGATCAGCACATTGCGAGCTTGAGGCTCCAATTCGCCGGTCAGACGCACGATGAGGAAGGACACGATCGCCATCGATCCGAGAAACACGAGTTCTTCGTTGTAGGGAAAGTCGCCCAGCCCCACGGTCAGCGTGAACAGGACGAACGCCAGGCTGCCGCCGAGGATCCACCAGTTGGGCCTGGTCGGCTCGCCCCGATCGGAAAGCATGCGCTCCGCGTCTCGGGCCGCGATGCCTTGCCGAAGCAGGCGGCGTTTTGAACGAAACGCGATGTACCAAGCGGAGAGGACTCCCAGGACGGAAATCGCCGGGATCGTGAGCGCCATCAGATAGACGTTCCGGTAAATCTGCGTGACGGCTTCTTTGGGCAGGTCCTCGACCCCGGTGAACAGGTAGAGGTTGATGAGCGCCACGAGGACGCTGCCTCCGATGACCGCGACGCGCCCGAGCGTCTGCATCGTGGTG
>DASTSI010000054.1:0-26336 GCA_035760745.1 Nitrospira sp.
GTTTTCGGTGAAGATGGACCCGATTCGTCTGTTGATCGCGGATGCGCACGAAATCTTCCGGGTCGGCCTGCGCGCGATTTTGGCGGAGGATCCAGGCCTCCACATCATCGGAGAAGCGGCGACCGCCGCGGAAGCGGTCCGCGAAGCGCAGCGGCTCACGCCGCACGTGACGCTGATGGACTTGCACTTCCCCGACGCCGATGGCCCCGAAGCATGCAGAGCAATTCGTCGAGACTGTCCGGACACCCGCGTGCTGTTCCTGACGAGCTCCGCCGATGAAGCGTCAATTCTGTCCGCCATCGCGGTCGACGCCAACGGGTATGTTCTGAAGGGGATCCAGACGCAGGGCCTGCTGCACGCGATTCGCTCGGTGGCCGGCGGACAATCGATCCTCGATGCCGCAATTACCCAACCGATCCTTTCTCGGATGAAATCGCTGGCCGAGATCAAGCCCGCGGATCCGCGTCCGCCCCTGTCGTCGCAGCAGCAGCGGGTTCTGGCACTCGTCGCGGAAGGCAAGACGAACAAGGAAATCGCGGCCACGCTGGAACTGAGCGACAAGACCGTGCGGAATTATGTGCGCTACATCTTCCAGAAACTCCGGGTATCGCGGCGTGCCCAGGCAGCGGCGCATTGCGTCCGGTATTCGCTCACCGAAAAGCCCAGGCCTCCCCGGACGATGACGGTCTGAAGGGATGAGCCTGATCCTCGGCTGACCCGCGTCCCGCCTCTCCCAGGGTTCTCTTCCGTCTCCTCGTCCGCCGATTGCCTCGCCTCTACGCCGTCGCGACGGCCGGTGCCGAAGTGCTCTAGTCGGCAAGCGGCATCGGGTCTAATGTCCCTAGTCATATAGGGACACAATGCAAAATTCACGCAGTGTCAGGTGACACTTCTCATAGTTCGAATCTGTTCTACGCTTGGTATCGCAGGCCGCAATCTTGGTAAGGCCGGGAACCGCAAGACGACAGGGATCCGGCCCAGCCGGTCCTTGGATGATTCACCTGTGAGGATTATTGTATGGAAAGACTGTCGATTCTGGTGGTGGAACACGAAGAAGCAATCCGGGCGCTCCTCCGGAACCTATTGACGGGCGAAGGGTACCACGTCACCGTCGCAACGTGCGGAGAAGAGGCCCTCCGCCTCGCAGGAGCGAATGCGATCGACCTGTTCCTCACGGATCTCCGGCTGCCGGACATCGACGGGCTCGTGCTCCTCGAGCGGATGTTGCGTGCCCATCCGTCCCTGGCCGGCATCGTCATGACCGGGTACGGCACGATCGATCAAGCGGTGCGCGCCATCAGGATCGGCGCTCATGAATTTCTCACCAAGCCCTTCGATCTCGCGCACCTGCTCTCAGTCGTCAGAAAGGTTGCGGACGCCGTGACCGCACGAAAGGGAAGCCAGCCCGCCCGCCCCGCGGGCCGGGAGCCGCACCGGTTCGGGAAATTGGTCGGCAGCAGCCCGCAGATGCAAGCGGTGGTGGAGTTCATCGGAAAGGTGGCCGAGAGCGACAGCACCGTGCTGATCCAGGGCGAAAGTGGAACCGGCAAGGAAGTCGTTGCGAAGATGCTGCACGCGGCCAGCCGCCGCAAGAACCGTCCGCTCATTCCGGTCAATTGCGGCGCGATCCCGGAAAACCTGTTGGAGTCGGAATTATTCGGCCATGAGAAGGGCGCGTTCACCGGCGCGGCTCACATGAGAATCGGCAGGTTCGAGTTGGCTCATGGCGGCACGATCTTTCTCGACGAGATCGGCGAATTGAGTCCCGCGCTGCAAGTGAAGCTGCTGCGGGTGCTGCAAGAGCGGGAATTCGAGCGGGTCGGCGGCGCCAAGACGATCAATGTCGATGTGCGGATCGTCGCGGCCACCAATCAAGATCTCGAGGCGGCGGTGCGGGACAAGCGATTTCGGCAGGACCTGTATTACCGCCTGAACGTCATCCCGATGACCCTCCCGCCGCTGCGCGACCGCCGGGGCGATATTCCGGAGCTCGTGGCGCATTTCGTCGACCTCTTCAACGCGAGTAAGCAGACGGCCATCGACGGCTGCACGTTGGACGCCATGGCGGTGCTCGTGGATTATGCCTGGCCGGGAAATATCCGGGAGTTGGAGAACATGATCGAGCGGTTGACGGTGCTGAAAAAACGAGGCTATCTCGACGTGAGCGATCTCCCGGAACGGCTACTCCAACGCGCCGCCCTGCCGGAACCCGACGGAGAGCAGTTCATCCGCATCAATGGCCAGGGCCTCAATCTGACGCGCG
The DNA here is from genome assembly GCA_035760745.1 of Nitrospira sp. Lineage (GTDB taxonomy): Bacteria > Nitrospirota > Nitrospiria > Nitrospirales > Nitrospiraceae > Nitrospira_C. Next base: position 2,264 of record DASTSI010000054.1, read on the forward strand.
AGATCGAGCGGTTTGAAAATCGCCTGATCGTCGAAGCGCTCCGCCAGGCGAACGGGATCACCAGTAAGGCAGCGCAATTGCTGCAACTCAACCGTACGACGCTTGTCGAAAAGCTGAAGCGAAAAGGGTTCAGCCCCAAAGCCCATACCGTCGGCGTGTAACCTGTCACATCCCCGTCGGATGTCGATCGACCGGCCGTCGATCGAGTCCGGCATCCCGATCATTCAGCCGCCATTCCCGTCCTCCGAGCACTTCCGTCATTGCCGCACTGCGCTTCCCGGCGCCACGCGTCTTCAGATGCGTGCACCGGTCCGTCAACGATTTGACCCTACCTCCGTCAATGCGTCGGTTCGTTGACGGTTCGTGAGACGGACAAGGAAAAATTTCCCACGTCTTGTGAAAAAAATTCCGCCGACACAAGGGCATAGAATTTGCTGAACCGGCGACAGAGTCATGCGACGCAGGCCACCAACGAAATCGATCACGACCGGAATCGTACTGCTCGCGGCCTTCGGATTCCCGGCCGTTGTCCCGGCGAACGCGAGAGAGAGGAATCCTCCGCCGCCGCCAACGAAGGTCAGTGGACCAGCGAGTCCCGCCGCCGAAGTGCCCCTGCCGGATGCAGGACCGAGGTATGACAGTCGGGGGGATCAGGAATCGAAGGACTTCGACGAAGTGGTTGCGGCCTACCAGCGGGGCGCGTACGAGGAGGCCCAGGCCGGCTTCGACGCAATCCTGCTTCGCCGTCCGGAAAGCGCCCTCGCCGGAGCGGCGGCCGCGTTTCGCGCCGAGCTCACGGTTCTCCGGGATCCGACCACCAAGAAGCGGGCGGAGGCGGTCGCCCAATACCGGACTCTGCTTCGCACCCATCCGAATGACGTCAACGCGATCCGCGCGCAATGGCGGATCGGCGATCTGTACCGGGAAATGGGATGGCTGCATGAATCCAAGAGCGCCTATGAGCAGGCGTTGAGCCGTGCCGAATGGCCGGAAGATCGGGAGCGCGCGATGCTGGGCCTTGGGTTTGCGGCCATGGCGCTGGGCCAGTGGAAGGAGGCCGAACGGGCGTTTCAAGGCATCCGCACGAACGCCTCGGACGATCGCATGTTGCTGCATGCCACCCGCGGCCTGGCCGGCACGCTGCACGGCGCCCGCCGCGACGAGGAAGCCCGGCCGCTGTACGACGTGTTGTACCGGCGCTGGCCCGCCATCCTGAAGCAGGATCCGACGCTGCTCGCGCAATACTGCGGGGTCCTGTTCGACACCAATCATCTCTTGCAGGCGCGGGATATCTGCACGCTGTTCGGCAATCTCTATCCGCTCCGCGAGGACGCGGGCGCCGCGCTGCTTCGCACGGGCGATAGCTGCCGCCGACTGGGCCAGCAGAAATGCTCGGAGCTGTTTTACCTGACTGTCCGGCGACAGTATCCCGACTCGCCGGCCGCCGCGGCCGCTCGCCTGCGACTCGTCGCGATGGAACAGGAAGTTGCCGCGGCGGCCGAGGAAGATTTTCTCTATTTGAAGGTCCGAGGCATGGTTCGCGGCGCCGCCCCCTCCTACCTGGAACCCTCGGAGTTCGTGCGTCTGTACGAAGAGCTGGCCGCCGAGCATGAGGCCGACATGCTGGGCAGCGAAGCACTGTTTCGTTTGGGGCAGTTCAGGGAGCAGCGCGGCGACGGCATGGCGGCGATTCGAACGTATTACGATGTCACGGCCCGGGCCGGTCTGGCGGACGATCCTTGGCCCGGGGCCGCCGGACAACGGCTGGTCGGCATCCTTCGAGCCCGATTGGAAGCGGCGTTGAACGAAGGCCGGGCGCTGGACGCCATTACGTTGTTCCATTGGCACGGACGCGACGCCGAACAGCACTATCTCGGGACCGACCTCCTGCTGAGGCTGGCCGACGTGCATCGCCTCCAGGGATTTCCGGCGCAGGCGATCCGCCTCTATCAAGCACTTGTGCGCGATGCGAACGCGGCGCCGCTGCACGAGACCGCCCTGATCGGCCTCGGGTACAGCTATCTGGATCAACGAGACTACGCCTCCGCGCAGAAGGTGTTCGAACGGGCCCGATTCCTCTATCCCCTCAGCCCGAACGGCGCGACGGTTTCCAGGCTCGTGGCGATGACTTTGGTGGAGCAGGGCAACCGCCAGGGGGCGGCCCGCCTGATGCGGTCCTGGCTGCAACGACGCGGCAACGATGCGGCGCGCGGGCCGATGCAGGTGCTCCTGGCCAAGACCGTCGCGGAGCTCGGACAAACCGAGGAGGCCATCGCGCTCTTGAACGACGCGTTTCGCCTCGGGGCGCCGCGAACTGCCGGTGAGGTGTTGTTGTTGGCCGATCTGATGAGCGAGCGGCGCGAGGACCGGGCCGCCGTGCTCGGTCTGTACCGCGAAGTCCTGGCTTTGCATCCCGACGAGGACCAAGCGGCCTGGGCGCATGTCCAAATCGTGCGAAATCTGGCCAGGCAACCGCGCGTACCGGCGGGGACGACGATGCCGTCCGCCGAAGCCATCCGGGATCCGTTGTTGAAACGGGCCTCGATGGCGATCCAGGCCAGCCTTCGACTCATGGAACAACCGAAAGGAGTGATGCCATGACTCTTCATGCTGCACCGGCCGCGCCGGACGCCTCGCTGCTGCACGAAGCGTTTCGGACGTTCGGAGGCGCGGCCGCCACGTTGCAACGGTCGTATCGCGCGCTGACGGACCGGCTGGAGCAGTTGGATCTCGAGCTGGCCGACCGCAACGAGGCGCTTCGCAGGAATCTCAAGGCCAACGAAGAGCTGCGGGAGCACTTGACGGCCATCCTCGAATCGCTGTCCACCGGCGTTCTGGTCACCGACGACCGGGGAACCGTCACACGCTGCAATGAGGCGGGCGAGCAGCTGCTCGGGATGCCCCGCGAGCGGCTGCTCGGGCGAGCGCTCGACGAGTGCCTCCGCGAGGCCGCACTCGACGGAGACGGGTATCCGCTCACGACGAAGACCGGAGCGATGGCAACCGTCTCGCGTCGGGCCTTGCACAATCCCGACGGCAGAGCGTGCGGCAGCGTGACGCTCGTTCAGGACGTCACGACCCTCCATCAACTGGAAGAACGGCTTCAACGGCGCGACCGGCTGGCGGCGATGGGAGAGATGGTCGCTCGGATTGCGCATGAAATCCGGAACCCGCTCGGGAGCATCGAGCTGTTCGCCTCGATGTTGCGCCGGGACCTGTCACACGAGGCCGGTCCCCGCACCTATGCCGAGCATATCTCATCGGCCGTCCAACTGCTCGACCGGCTTCTCTCGAACTTGCTCGTCTATACCAAGCCCGATTGCCCGCAAACCGCGTGGCACGAAACCGAGGCCTTGATCGTCGATACGCTGACGCTGGCCGCCCATACCATTGCCGGTCAGCACCTCGATATCCGGCTAAAGGTCGATCCCGCGGCGTCGCGACTGTGGTGCGATGCGGGACAGATGAAACAGGCCTTGCTGAACCTGATCGTGAATGCCATCCAAGCCATGCCGGACGGCGGCACGCTGACGATTTGCGCGGAGCAGGGCGGCGGTGATGGCAGCCGGACGCCGCACGTCCATCTCGCCGTCGCAGATACGGGTATCGGCATTTCGCCTGCCCAACGTGAACGGATCTTCGACCCCTTCTTCACGACCAAGGACGAGGGCACGGGCCTCGGGTTGGCGATCGTCCACGCGATCGTGGAGGCCCACCGCGGCCGCATCGACGTCGACAGCGTTGCGGGGCGGGGGACGACGTTCACGATCGTACTTCCGAGCGCGACGGAGCCATCCGAGACGTGCACGACGTCCGGGGACTCCGTCAAGGAGATGTGACGACATGCATGAAGGCATCGTGATGGACCAACACAGCGGTGGTGCACGGGCCGTCGGATCAGTCGTCGTCGCGGACGATGATCCCTCCATGAGAGCGGCGCTCATGGAATCGATAAAACGGCTGGGCTACGACGCCCAGGCGGCCGCCGACGGCCAGGAAGCGCTCGAACTCGTTCTGAGGAGCAAGCCTTGGCTGGTCTTGACCGATCTGAAGATGCCTCGGCTGGGCGGCCTGGATCTCGTGCGGGAAATCAACCGCCGCTCGCCGGGGACGCGCTTGGTTCTGATGACCGCCTACGGCACGGTGGAAACAGCCGTCGAGGCGATGAAGTTCGGAGCCAGCGACTACCTCCTCAAGCCGTTTTCGACCGACTTGCTCGAACGGGTCATCGCCAATCTCAAAGAAGCCCATTCCTCCGAAGCAGCTCCCCCGGCCCCGACCAACGAGCCGCGGGCGATCTTGACGCAAGATCCCGGCATGATCCGTCTGCTGAGCACGGTGGAAGGGGTCGCGGCGAGCCAGGCCACCATTCTGATCAGCGGAGAGAGCGGGACGGGAAAGGAACTGTTGGCCCGCTTCATCCACAGCCGGAGCCCGCGTGCCCACCGTCCCTTCGTCGCCGTGAACTGCGCGGCCCTGCCGGACGGCCTGCTCGAGAGTGAGCTCTTCGGACATGAGCGAGGGGCGTTCACCGGCGCCATCGTGCGCAAGCAGGGGAAGTTCGAAATGGCTCATACGGGCACGCTGCTCTTGGATGAAATCAGCGAGATGAACTTGGCGCTTCAGGCGAAATTATTGCGCGTGTTGCAGGAGCGCGAAGTGGACCGTGTCGGCGGGCGGGACCCGGTGTCCGTCAACATTCGGGTGATCGCGACGACCAACCGGCTTCTGCACCGGGAGGTGGAAGCCGGACGATTCCGTGAAGATCTGTTCTATCGGCTCAATGTCTTCCCCATCACCGTGCCGCCCCTGCGGGACCGTCCCGCGGACGTGCCGCTGCTCGCACGGCATTTTGCCAAAACAGCGGCGAGCCGCAACGGGTTCCCCGTGCCGACGCTGTCGGCGGCCGCGGCGGCGCGGCTCCAGGCCGGAGCCTGGCGGGGAAACGTGCGCGAGCTGGAAAATGTGATGGAGCGAGCCGTGCTGCTGTCCGCCGGTTCGGCCATCCTGCCGGAACATCTGACCCTGGAGATGGGGCCGGCTCCGTCCGCGACGCCGAAAGCGGCTTCGAATCCGCTCCCGAGCAGCAACGGGTCCCTCTGGGAGATGGAGCGGGAGCTCATTGTCCAGACGCTCGCCAGGACGAAAGACAACCGCACTCACGCGGCGAAAGAACTGGGGATCAGCATCCGGACATTGCGGAACAAGCTGCGCGAGTATCGGCAGTTGGAAGACCCTATTGCCGGACGGATGTGACGGAGGGCGGCGCATGCGCATTTTCGACAAGACCATGGGCCTCATCGAACGCACGCTGGATTTGCGCCACGCGAGGCAGCGGTTGATCGCCTCGAACATCGCCAACGAGGAAACACCAGGGTATCGGGCCACCGATCTGCACTTTCAAGAGGCGCTGTCGTCGGCGGCCAACGGGCGGCCGCCGGTCAGTCTGGCATCGACCCACGCCGGTCATCTTGGTCTCCGGGGCGCCGGCGTGCATGCGGTCACGGGACGGATCGCCGAGGTGCCGGCCGGAGATCTGCCCTTGGATGCCAACTCGGTGAACATCGAGCTCGAGCTGGCGAAACTCTCCGATAACGCGATGCAGTACAACAGCGCCGCCACGATCATGGGGGTGCGGTTGCGGCAACTGCTGAGCGCGATCCGAGATGCGAGATAACGAAGCGAAGTCCGGGCCGCGTCGGGGGCATGCCTCCTCGCCGGACCTCGACCTCGCGCGTGCGCGAACCTCAACCTTCTCAAGGAGCTGCCATGGAAATCACTGAGAGCCTCGCCGTGTCGGTCTCGGCTTTGGATGCACAGCGCCGCCGCATGAACGTCATCGCCAGCAACCTGGCGAACGCGCAATCGACCAGGACAGCCGATGGCGGCCCCTATCGCCGCCGGGACGTCGTTTTTCAATCGACGCCGGTGGGCAGCCGGTTCCATCAAACGTTTCGAAAGCTGGCGGCCGGTCCGGCGGCGCATGCTCTCGAAGGCGTGCGGGTGTCGCGGGTGATCGAGGACCGCAAGCCGGGACATCAGATTTACGACCCGCGGCATCCCGATGCCGACGCCAAGGGATTCGTGCGGCTGCCGAACATCAACGTCATGGAAGAAATGGTCAATATGATCGGCGCATCCCGTTCCTACGAGGCCAATGTCCAGGCGATCAGCGCCACGAAGGCGATGTGGAACCGGGCGTTGGAAATCGGGAGGTAGCGATGGATCCGGTTCAGTTTGGCGCCCGCGCGCTCGCCTCGATCCAGCCGGCGGCCGAGTCCGCTTCTGTCGCGGGAGCCCGCGGCGCCGAGGCCGGCGCGTTCCTCGATCAACTGAAGGGGGCGATCGCGCAGGCGAACGACGTGCAACTGCAGGCGAGCCAGGCCGTGGACGACCTCATGACCGGCAAAACGGACAACATCCATCGCACCATGGTCGCGTTGCAGCAGGCGGACATCTCGTTTCAACTCATGATGCAGGTGCGGAACAAGCTCGTCGGCGCCTATGAGGAAATCCAGCGGATGCAGATTTGAGGGCGGCTGCTCGCGCCCGGGGCGTTGTCCCGCATGGACTGAGCCACGGGGACACAGGCCTGAGCGCCGGAGCCGCGAGCGGACGATTGGAGCGATGCCGATAAAAGGAGCCTCATGTTCGAGTCGCTGAGCCGGTTCACGATCAATCAACGCATGATCATCTTTCTCGCGCTGGCCGGGTCCATCGCCGGGCTGGTCGCGATCGCGCTGTGGACCCAGCAGCCGGACATGCAGGTCCTGTTTTCCAACGTGTCGAGCGAGGACGCGGGGGCGATCGTGGACAAGCTGAAGGAAATGAAAGTGCCCTACGAGACCAGCGGCGGGGGAGGAACCATTCTGGTGCCGAGCGCCCAAGTGTACGATTTGCGACTTCAGTTGGCCGGGCAGGGCTTGCCGCACGGCGGCGGGGTGGGGTTTGAGATCTTCGACCGCTCGACGCTGGGCATGTCGGAATTCGTGCAGAAGCTCAATTATCGCCGGGCGCTTCAGGGAGAACTCGCGCGGACGATCGCTCAAATGTCCGGAGTCGAAAAAGCGCGGGTCCATCTTGCGATTCCCGAGCGTCGGCTCTTCAGCACCGAGCACGACCGCGCGCGGGCGTCGGTCGTCGTGTCGCTGTACGGCGGTCATCTGCTGAGCAAAGCCCAGGTCCAGGGCATCGTGCACCTGGTCGCGAGCAGCGTGGAAGGCTTGCAAGCGAAAGACGTTACCGTGGTGGACGGCCAGGGTCGCATGCTGTCCAGCGTGGCCGGAGACGACCCGGCTGGTCTCACGAACACCCAACTCGAGTATCAACAGGCGGTCGAGAAGGATATCGAGACTCGAATCCAGACGATGCTGGAGCGCATCGTCGGTGCGAACAAGGCCGTCGTGCGGGTGTCCAGCCTCGTGGATTTCCGGAAGGTGGAGACGACCGAAGAACGGTTCGATCCCAACGGTCAGGTCGTGCGGAGCGAGCAGCGCGGACAGGAGAAATCAAGCGGCGTGAACGGGGTGTCGGGCGGCGTGCCGGGCGTGGAATCCAACGTGCCTCCCGGCTCGGAGCCGGAGCCCACGGAGAGCAGTTCGACGAGCAGCCAGACCAAGAACGAGACGGTCAACTATGAGATCAGCCGAACCGTCTCCAAGATCGTCGAGCCGACCGGCACGATCAAAAAACTCTCCGTCGCGGTGCTCGTCGATGGGACCTACGAGGCCGTCAAGGCGCCGGGCGGGGAGAAGGCCGGAACAGGGGAAACCAGGAAATACGTCCCGCGCTCGGCCGAGGAAATGACGAGGATCGAGGAAATCGTCAAAAAGGCGATGGGCTATTCCGCGGAGCGGCAGGACCAAGTGGAAGTCGTCAACATGCAGTTCGGCTTCGGCGAGGAGAGCCAGTCGGCGGGAACGGAATCGACTCCCGAGCTGCAGAAGCCGTGGATGCCCTATGTCCGGTATGCCGTGGGCGGCGTCCTCTTCTTGCTGCTGCTGTTCTTGGTCGTGCGGCCCCTGCTGGGCATGCTCGCGACCGCGCCGGCCCCTGCGCTCTCCGCAGAAGCGCCCTCCTTGCCCGCGTCCGTCGGGCAGGTCGAGGCGTCGCTCGCCGCGGGGAAACCGCGCGCCCAGATCGTCGACATGGCGCGCGGCAATCCCGATGCCACCGCGGTGGTGGTGAAGCAATGGCTCAAGGCCGGACACTGAGCGGATGTTGATCAGATCGTTCCCGCACCTGCACATCTCGGTGCTTCATTCGAGGACGCCGTTCGCGTAGACGAGGATTCAACACATGACGAAGGAACTGACCGGAGAACAGAAAGCAGCGATCCTCTTGCGGGCCATCGGAGAGGACGCGGCGGCCCAGGTGATGAAGGCGCTGGGACCGAAAGAGATCCGAAAGCTGGGCAGCTACATGAAGGACACGGCGAATATCACGAAGGAAGAAGAGGAACTCGTCATCCAGGAATTCGAGCGCGCGAGCGAGCAGGGCGAGGTCCACTTCGAGGGAAGGGAATACATCAAGGCGATTCTCGTCAAGGCCCTGGGCGCCGAAAAAGCGGCCCGCATGCTCGAGTCGATCAACACGAAGAGCTACCCGGGAATCGAAGCGCTGAAATGGCTGGACGCGAAATCGCTGAGCCAGATGCTGAAAGTCGAGCATCCGCAAACGATCGCCGTGATCCTCGCGCATCTCGACACCGAGCAGGCCAGCCAGCTTCTCGCAGGCCTGCCGGAGGGGCTGCGCGCCGACACCGCGATGCGGCTCGCCACGATGGAGGAAGTCCAGCCCGACGTTCTCGAGGCGCTCAGCCATTCCCTCCAGGAGACCCTGCTGGCGAATACGGGCGCGCAGGCGACGAGCATCGGAGGCGCCGAGGTGATCGCGAACATCCTCACCCGGCTCGACAAGGCGACGGAAGGCGGGATCATGACGAAGATCGCGGAGCGGAACCAGTCCCTGGCCGACAGCATCAGGGCGCTGATGTTCGTGTTCGACGACCTGGTCAAGCTGGACGACCGCGCGATGCAAGAGCTCATGAAGGAAATCAGCAAGGAGGACCTTCCCGTCGCGCTCCGAGGCGCTGGACAGGAGGTCAAGGACAAATTCTTCAAGAACATGTCGAGCCGGGCGTCTCAGATGCTCAAGGAGGACATGGACACGCGCGGGCCGGTCAAGGTCAGCGATGTCGAGAAAGCGCAGCAGAATATCCTGAAGGTCTGCCGAAAGTTGGAAGAGGAGGGCCGAATCGTCGTCGGCGGGGTGGGGGAGGCCCTGGTCTAGATGGCCGCGACGGAAACCAGGCAGATGGAGTCCGCGCCCAGGCGGCGCGCCGGCGAAGGGACCCTCGGCACCGTATTGGTCGTGGACGACGAGGACTCGATTTGCCGGCTCGTGGCGACCGTCTTACAGGGCGAGGGCTATGAAGTCCTTCGAGCCGGAACGGCCGGGCAAGCCCTCGCGATTCTGAACGGGCGGCCGTCCGACCTGCTCCTCGTCGATGTCAGATTGCCCGACATGGACGGGATCGCCCTGGTGAAGCAGGCGTTCGAAGCGGCCCCGGAGCTCATGGCCGTCGCCATGACGGGCTATGGAACCGTGGACGTGGCCGTCGAAGCCATGAAGGCGGGCGCCGCGGATTTTCTGATGAAGCCGTTTCGGCCCGATGTCCTGACCGCAACGGTGAGGCGGCTCACGGACCTCCGCCGTCTGAAGCAGGAAAACGCGGTCCTGAAACGTCAACTGCTCAAGGCAGGAACCGTGCGGCTGCTGCAGCCGGCGCTTGCCGACTTTGCCAATGGAGGGCGCATCCAGGGCGCCGACGGCTTGACGGATTACGAACGCGGCGCCAAGGACGAGGCGCGACGGAGTGCGCAACGCGAGCAGGCGGAACGAGAACGAGAGCGGGCCCTGTTGTCCGCGCTCTCGCAGCGCCTCGAGGATCTGTGGAAGAACCTCCATCGGACGGTTCAGGAGGACATTGCCGCGCTCGCGTTCAGCATCGCGTGCAAGGTGGTGCGACAGGTGGGGGAGTCCAACCGAGAGGTGGTGCTCGAGCAGATCCGAGCCGCCCTCACCCATGTTTCGGACGGCGGGGTCGTCGAGATCACCGTGCATCCCGCCGATGTCGACGTGGTCGAATCGATGAAAGAGACGCTGCTCGCGGGGACCGACCGATCGTTGACGTTCGTCTGTTGTGCCGATCCGAAGATCCTCCCCGGGGGATGCCTCGTGCAAACCAAAAGCCGGCTCATCGACGCCACGTTGGACACGCAGCTGCGGCGTCTGGGCGAGGCGCTCAAGTGAGCACGGGGGTGAGGTTCTTGGACGCCGTGAAGCAGACGGACCCGCTGACGGTGCACGGACGAGTCGCCCAAGCGGTAGGGATCGTCATCGAAGGATATGGACCCGTCACCTCGATCGGCGAGGTCTGCGAAATCACCAGAGAGCATGGACAGCCGCCGGTGCAGGCCGAAGTGGTGGGCTTCCGAGGCGAGCGCATTCTTCTCATGCCGCTCGGCGAAACGCAAGGAATCGGACCGGGTAGCCTCGTCCTGATGAAAGGCAAGCCGGCGTCGGTTCCGGTGGGGCCGCACCTGCTCGGCCGAATCTTGAACGGGCTCGGGGAGCCGATCGACGGCCGTGGACCGGTGAACAGCGAAGGGACCTATCCCTTGCATGCGGCGCCCCCCGATCCGCTGCAACGGGCACGAATCACCGAGCCGCTCGACCTCGGCGTGCGGGCTCTGAACGCCTTGCTGAGTTGCGGCGTCGGGCAACGCATGGGCATCTTCGCCATGTCGGGCGTCGGGAAGAGCGTCCTGCTCGGGATGATCGGCCGCTACACGGCAGCCGACGTCACCGTCATCGCCCTGATCGGGGAGCGAGGGCGCGAAGTGAAGGAATTCCTCGAGCGCGATATGGCGCCCGACGCCCTCGCCCGGTCCGTGGTTGTCGTCGCCACCTCCGATCAGCCTCCGCTGGTTAGGATCCGAGGGGCGCTCCTCGCCACCGCGATCGCCGAATACTTCAGGGACCGCGGAAAGCGCGTGCTGCTCATGATGGATTCGCTCACGCGCCTGGCCCATGGACAGCGGGAGATCGGCTTGGCCACCGGCGAGCCGCCGACGAGCAAAGGGTACACACCTTCGGTGTTCGCGCTCCTCCCGAAATTGCTGGAGCGCGTCGGAACGTGTGCGGGAGCGGGATCGATCACCGGCCTGTATACCGTGCTGACGGACGATGAAGCCCTGTCGGATCCCATCGCCGAAAGCGTGCGCTCGATCCTCGACGGTCACATCGTGCTGTCGCGGGAACTGGCGGAGCGCAATCACTTTCCTGCCGTCGATATCCTACAGAGTGCGAGCCGCGTCATGCGGGACATCGTGCCGGCCTCGCAATACGATGCGGCGCGCCATGCCGTCGAGTTGACGGCGGTCTACCGGCGCTCCGAGGATCTCATCACGCTCGGGGCCTACAAACCCGGCGGCAACAAGAGCCTGGACCGGGCGGTCGCGGCGCACGAGCCGCTGTCCCGGTTCCTTCGCCAGCCGCCGGACATCAGGGCGGACTGGAGCTCTTCGGTGGAGGCCCTCATGAAGCTGGAGCAGGAGACGCGATGAACATCGGAGGACTCACGCACTATCAGGCGCAGATCGAGGAACGCCTCGTGGCCGAGTGCGAGGCGCTCACGCGCTCGCTGGAGGACGCACAAGCCGCCAGGGCGCGACTGGAGGCGGAAGAGGAACGGCACGTCCAAGCCTATCTGCACCAAAGCCGGATCGGCATGCTTCCGTCCGAGGCGGGCCATTTGGCAACCTCGCTCGACGCGCTGGCGTCGCTCATTGCCAAGACCAAGGACCGCGAGCGGGTCCTCAGGGATGACTTGGAGCGGAAGCGGGCGGAAGCGCTGGAAGCGTCCCGGGAGCGGAGGAAGTTCGAGCGCCTCGAAGGACGTCAGCAGGCGGCGCGCCGTCGCGTCGAGGAGCAGCGCGCACAGCGCCTGACGGATGAGGCGGCGGCCCGCGGTGCCCAACGCGAAAGGGATGTGCCGTGAGCCGAACGCCCTATTCTCGTCGTCCATCGTCCGGACGGGCCCGCGATCGCATGGTGTCTTCGATCCGTCCCGTCTCGCTGGCGGCCATCGCGTGCGCCGCCGTGCTCGTGTCCTGGGGCATCGAAGTCCTGGTTCTGGCCTCGTCGGGAGGCGCCTCGTCCGTTCCTGCCTCACTCGGGCCCTCTCCAGCGGCGTCACCGGCGCGCGAGCCGAGGATGGGCGCGGAAAGGGCTCCATCGGCGACTCCCGCTCGTCCCCAGGAGCGGCCGCCGGCGCCTTCCGCTTCAAACGAGCGGGAAGAACCGATCGCCGAAGGGCCGGCGCTCGGCGTGCCCCGCGAACTGCTCGCGATGCTCGACCTCCGTAAGCGCGACCTCGATCATCGTGAAGAAGCGTTGAAGCAAGCCGAGCAGCGGCTGGCGGGCCTGAAAGCCGAGCTCGAGCAGGTGCTGACCAAGATCGAAGCGGTCGAAAAGCGGAGAAAAGAAGCGAAGGACAAAATCGACAAGGCCGCCCTCGAGCAGAAGGCCAAGCAGGAGCGGGACGCGATCGAGCTGCGCAACCAGCACCAGGCTCAACTGGCGAAGATGTTCGAAACCATGCCGTCCGAGGAGGCCGCCTCGCGGGTGGAGAAAATGCCCGACCGCAAGGCGATCGAAGTCCTGCGCCTGGTGAAGGGCAAGACGGCGGGCGGAATTCTTGCGGCGATGAAAGCCGAGCGCGCCGCGCGCTTGACCGAGCAGCTCCTCGTGACCCCGTAGCGGAAGGCAGCACAGCCCCAGCGCTTGACCGGGAAAATTCTTCCTCCTCCTCGCGTCGTTCTTGCCTAGCGGTCCATCTGCTCTTGTCACACCCCCGGACGAATGTGCGATTTCGCCGCGGCTTCCCCGGCGTCGTGACATGGCACAACGCTTGAATCACCGCTCGCCGGGCCGGATCAATGGACCGGCATTCACTATGGCTGAGATTGCCCCATCGTCATCGCAACCAGGTCCACCGAATTCGGACGCTGCCGCCGGCGCTTCTCCCGCGGACCGGCCGGTGACGGTCGAGAAGGGAGCGTCCGGCGGCGACTTTCTGACTCTGCTTCAGCAACGTCAACCAGAGGGCGCCGCCGAGCCATCGGCGGAGGAGGCGAAGCAGGAGCCGACCGTAGAGAATGCAGCGGTGCAATCGGTGGCCCTGGCGCTGCAGCTCAGTGGGTCGGTACTTGTCGAGTCCGTACCCGCGCCCCCGAGCGATTCCCAACAGGGACAGAATGAAGAGGCTCAGATCGCTGAGGGCGAATCGAACTTATTACGTGCGCCGCTGCGGGCGCCGGGAAATGGAGAGCCAAAGAAGGCCGCTGCTCTTGCTGCCTCCATGCTCGTCCCACAGGCGATCCTTCCCTCCGGCCAGGACGAAGCCGGTGAGCTGCCAATGGGCGACCATTCGACCGCCGCTCAACCGACTCAACAGGCCGGCACTGCGGCTTTGACAGCCGGTTCCGCGCAAGCCGGCAGCGCGGCACCGCGGCTTGCGCCGGCTGCAACGGGGAATCTTTCGAATACGGCCACGACTGATCACGAGGACGGGGTGCCGCAGCAAGCCGGCCCCGTCCAATCCTCATCCCTGTCCGGTGCGGTCGCCCTTCCATCGGACAGCGGCGCGCTCCGGGGCGGTCAACCGTTGTCAACAGAGCAACCATTGCGTCAGACCGACGAAGTTGCCCCATTCCTAGAAGGTGCGACGACACCGCAACGTCATCCGGAAGCGATTGTCGGGACACAAGATGGGGACGTGATGCCGGACAGCGAGACAGGTCACCGTCACATCGCGTCCGCCAGTCAGGGCGACAGGACCGTCATGCCCGGAACCCATGCCGACCGGCGCATGGAGTGGTCCCCGTCTTCAGAGCAGCAGTCGGCATTCGGCGATCGGCGGGAGCAAGCCGCCTCGCCGGGGCCGATGGTCACCAACGTCCCGGCCTTCGCCGCGGCGGCGGCGGCAGCGCCGCCGAGTCCGGCCGGTCCCGTGAGTCTGGATGCGCCCGCGGCCGGTGCGGCAGCACCGCCCGCCCCGATCGAGCATGAGCCGCCCCGCCAGGCGGGGGTCCAATCGGTGCAGTTCGAGGTGCCGCATGCAGACGTCGGGCAGCTCCGCGTTCGCGTCGTCCTTGCCGACCAGACCGTGCATACCCATATGATGACCGATCACCCCGAGATGGGACGAATGCTCGTCGACCGGCAGGAGCAACTCGGGTCGCAACTGTCGAACGCCGGCCTCGAGTTGGGCCAGCTTCGTGTTCAGGTGGACCGGCAGGGAAGCTTCCACGCAGGCCAAGAGTGGCAGTCCCATCTCTATGACGATCGATTCCAACAGCAGCGCGGACAGCCCCGCCAACAGGAGCAGCAGCCCGCGGGGCCTTGGAAGCCGCCCGCGCCATCATGGGAGCGCCGGCAGGAGACAGCTTTGAGCATCTTTGCCTAGCGTGTAACGGGAGGACTGTGCATGACCACTGCAATCTCATCGTCGGATTCGACCGCCATCAACAGCGCCGCAACCGATTCCGCGCAGGCCATCTCCTCGACGCAGCAATTGGGCGAGAACGATTTCCTGAACCTCCTCGTGACGCAGCTGAAGAACCAAAACCCGCTCAATCCTGTCGACAATCAGGAGTTCGTGGCCCAACTGGCCCAGTTCAGCCAGCTTCAACAGAGCACCCAGCAAGTCACGTTGCTCCAGCAGTTGATCGCCGCTCAGACAGCCAATCAACAATACGCGCTGCTTCCCTTGCTCGGGCATCAGGTCAATGTCGCGGGGTCGTACATCGAGCTCGGGTCCGGCCCGGCCATGATCAACTACGGCCTGCCCGTCAACGCCGCATCCGTCGGGCTCACGATTCTCAACTCGAGCAATCAACCGGTACGGGTGCTAACCCTCGGCACGCAGCAGGCGGGCATGCAGCAGGTTCAATGGGATGGGCGGGACCAAAGCGGGCTCCCGCTCCCGGCGGGAACATACCAATACGTGGTCACGGCGGTGGATGCCGCGGGCCAACCGATCACGCCGGTCACGACGTCGCGGCTCACGGTGTCCGGCATACAGGCCAACCCCGGGCAGGGGGCCTCGTTGCTCTCCGGTGACCAAGCGATAGATCCGAGCGCCGTGGTCGCGATTCGATGATGGCAATGAAGCAACGATCCATGATCTGAACGAACGCAACAAGGAGGAAGATAAGATGGGAATTTTGTCCTCGCTCTTCGCCGGCGTCAGCGGACTCAACGCCAACGGGACCGCGCTCTCTGTGATCGGAAACAATATCGCCAATCTTTCCACCGTGGGCTTCAAAGGCAGCAAGGCGACGTTTGCCGACTTGATCAGCTCCTCGATCTCGGGAGGATCGGGGGCCATCCAGACCGGCATCGGCGTCGCGCTGACCGCCGTCCAAGGGGATTTCTCGCAAGGCTCGTTGGCCACGTCGTCCAACACATTGGATCTCGCCATCGACGGCAACGGATTCTTCGTGGTCAAGGACAGTCAAAACGGCACCTTCTACACCCGGGCCGGCCAGTTCCGGCTCGACAAGGACAATAACGTCGTCGATCCATCGGGATTCAAACTCCAGGGATTTCTCGCCGATACGACAGGCACGATCACCGGCACGATCGGCGACGTCTCGCTGCCCTCGACGACCGCCGCGCCGAAGGCGACCACCCAGGCCCTGGTGGCCGCGAATTTGAATTCAGCGACCCCGGTGACCGGGGTACGCGGAAACGTCGTCGCCTCGGCGGGTTCTGCGACGACCACGGCGGCGGGCAACAATTCCTTCAACATCAATCTGAACGGCGATGGTGTGCGAACCGTGACCGTGCCGAACGGATTGACCGGGGCCGCCTTGGCGACAGCCATTCAGGACGCGGTGCGCGCCCTCACGCCGAACGATCCGTTCCTCACGGCGGCCTATACGGGTTTCACGGCGACACAGAATACATCGGGCGTGTTCAGTTTCGCGTCCGGTATTTCCGGGACGACCAACGATACGACGGCGAACACGGGCAGCGTGGTGGTGACCGCGAACGGCGCCGACACGTTGGCGGCCAATCTGAACCTTCTCACCGGCACCGCGACCGCGGGCACCGACTTTCAGTTGTCCAACCCCACCAGCACGTCCGACTTTTCCACGTCGATGACGGTGTACGATTCGTTGGGCAACAGTCACCTGCTGACCACCTATTTTACGAAGATCGGGTCGAACACCTGGAACTATAACGTCGTCGCCTCACTTTCGGATATCGTGACGGCGAACTACGACCCGGCCAACGTCGATGCGACGCTCGGCATCGTGCGAGTCGGATCCGGAACGTTGACCTTCAACACGAACGGCACGCTGGACCGAGAGAGCGTCGTCACCCGGTATAACAACGGTACCGCGGCCGGCGTCTCGGGAACCATCCCGGACCAGTTGCAGGTCGATTTCAACGGTGCGACGGCCAATCAGCAAATCGTGATGAACTTCGGGACCAGCGTGACGACCGACGGCGGCAACGGCCTCGACGGCACCACGCAATTCGGCTCTACCTCCGCGCTCGTCCAGCAGACGCAGGACGGGTATGCGGCCGGATCGCTGCAGGCCTTTTCCGTCGACTCAAACGGAATTATCAGCGGCCGATTCTCCAATGGCCAGCTCCGCGCCCTGGCGCAGGTGGTCCTCGCCCGGTTTCCGGACCCGATCGGGCTGACGAGGACCGGGAAAAACACCTTTGCGCAGTCCGGGAACTCGGGGCAGCCGGTGACCGGCACGCCGGACAGCGCCGGGCTGGGCAGCGTGAAATCAAACTCGCTGGAATTGTCGAACGTCGATCTCGGGCAAAGTTTCATCGACATGATTGCGGCGCAGCGCGGATTCCAGGCGAACTCCCGCGTCATCACCACGTCGGACGAAATTCTTCAGGAACTGGTCAACCTGAAGCGGTAAGCTCCACCGCGTTCCGCGGGCGTCGCCGGTCGGGCGACGCCCGCTCCTTCATCCTCTCTCCTCAGAGTGTCCTCCACCGTCGGCGAGCAGGCGCCAGGCCCGTGACGCCGTCAAATATCTGACGCCGCCCGGCCGCCGGGGCGCCGCCTCGCTGCGCAGAAACCCCGCGTCCAGCGCGGCGATTGATGCTGGCGGCAAACGTCGGCGTCAAAGATCCGATGGCACATGCATTGCACAGCGTCATCGCCTCGACGATCGCTTACGCAGAGGAGGACCGTATGGTGGATGCAGCGGAGGAGAGAACGGCGGGTTCCTTGCCGGCGCCCGGGATTCCGATGAAACTCGTCATCATCGTGGCGGCCGTCGCCCTGTTGATGGGATTGGGCGGAGCCTTCGCCGTCGTGAAGCTCGCGGGGGGAGGCCATGCGGCGAGCGACGAGCGCAAGGCGGACCCTGCGCCGGAAAAGAAAAGCGCAGGCGAGGACGCGGCCGCAAAGACGCCGGGCGCCCCCGGCGCCATCTTCGACCTGGAGCCGTTCATCGTCAACCTGGCCGATGCGCCCGAGATTCGGTATCTCAAGCTCACGGTGAAGCTCGAGCTGGACGCGCCGGAGACGTCCGGAGAGCTCGGACCTCGGATTCCGCAGATCCGCGACACCATCCTCGTGCTGCTGAGCAGCAAGGAAGCGTCGGCGATCAAGACGCCGCAGGGCAAGTTCCAGCTCCGGGACGAGATCACCAGGCGCGTCAACGATCTGCTGCCGAAGGCGTCCGTCCGCACCGCGTACTTCACGGAATTCGTCGTCCAATAACGGACCCCGCCGTCCGCCCGCATGGAAAAAATACTGTCGCAAGAAGAAGTCGATGCCCTGTTGAAGGGGGTGGTGTCGGGCGATGTCGATACCGCGCCGAAGGACGAAGGACCGACAGGCACCAAGAAGTACGATCTCTTCAATCAGGAGCGGATCATTCGCGGGCGCATGCCCACGCTCGAGCTCATCAACGATCGGTTCATCCGGCGGCAGTCCGTCTCCTGGACGAGCGCGCTCAGGGAGCAGATCGATTTTCTCATCGTCGGGACGCAGATCATCAAGTTCGGGGAATTTCTCAAGAAAATCCCGCTGCCGTCTTCGTTGAGCGTGTTCCACATGGAGCCGCTCCGGGGGAACGGGCTCCTCGTCATGGACGCGTTCCTCGTTTATCTCATCGTCGATTACTACTTCGGCGGCAAGGGACAGACGCACGTCAAGCCGGAGGGGCGAGATTTCACGCCGATCCAAGTGCAGTTGATCAAGAAGCTGGTCGCGCAAACCTTCGCCGATCTGGAAGTCGCCTGGAAAGCGCTGATGGCGGTGAAGATCAGCCACGTGCGCTCCGAAAGCAACCCGCAGTTCGCCATGGTGGTGACCGCCTCAGAGTTGGTCGTCGTCGTCACGCTGCAGGTCATCATCGGCGAAACGACGCGCGATCTCTTCATTCTGTATCCCTATTCCATGCTGGAACCGATCAAGGAAAAGCTCTACTCGGGCCTGGTGTCCGATCAGGTCGAGCAGGACGGAAGCTGGGGCCGGCGCTTCAGGGACAATTTGCAGGACTGCCCGCTGACCGTCACGGTCCGGCTCGGTACGGCGACGGTCACGGTGCGGGACGTGCTGAATTTCGCCCCCGGGGACGTCCTCGTGCTGGATCAGCGGCCGGACGAACCGCTCGAATGCTCCATCGAAGGGTTTCGGAAATTCCTGGGAAGCCCCGGCGTGTTTAAGGGGAACCACGCGTGCCGGATCACCAAAGTGCTGTCGTAGGCAGGAGGAGCAGAAGCATGGTTGGCGCGCGTCGTCTGGTTCAACGACGGACTCCTGTATCCCCCAACAAGGAGAAGCGGTATGGCGAACGTTGATGTGACTCCTCAGGCCGGCAATGCCGGACCGGCCACTCCCGATGCTCACCCCGCCTCGTTTCCGCCCGTCGAGAAAACCGGCGGTGCGGGGAGCGCGAACAATCTCGATTTCATCCTCGACATTCCCATGCAGGTGACCGTGCAGGTCGGCTCGGCAAGGATGCAGATTCGCGAGATCCTCCAGTTGGGCCAAGGATCGGTCATCGAATTGGAGAAGCTCGCCGGTGAACCGCTCGAAGTGCTCGTCAACGATAAGCTCGTGGCCAAGGGCGAGGTCGTCGTCGTCAACGACAAGTTCGGCATCAGGCTCACCGACGTGATCAGCCCCGCGCAGCGGGTTCAGCAGCTGGGATAGGAACCGATGGAACTCTCCGAGATGGCGGTCAGAATGGCCTCGTCCCTGGCGCTCGTGCTGGCGCTCATGCTGGTGTTGACGGCGCTCGCGAAGCGTCTGTTCGGCTCCCGCCTTCCGCTCCAGACCGGGACGGCGCTCGTCCAGGTCGTCGCAAGCGGCTATGTGGGGCCGCGCAAGACGATTGCGGTCGTGTCCGTCGCGGGAGAACTGTTGATTGTCGGAACCACCCAGACCGACATCGTCCCCTTGGGCCGTCTGTCCGATCCCGAACAGGTCAAACGGGTGCTCGCGCACCCATCGAGCGGCCTAGGATTGGCCGGCACCCGTCTGTGGGCCTCCGTCGGCGCGGGCCTATTCGGCCACGCCGCCTCGCCGGTGCCTGCGGACGGAGAATCCGAAAAGGATCCCCATGCGACGCGGTAGCCCCTGCCTGACCGGCGCGCGAGCTTCATTCGCCTGCGTCGCGGCAAGTCTCGCCATGCTGCTTGGTTTCCTCTGCGGCTTCCCGGATGCCGTCTGGGCCGACGGGCCCTCCATTACCATCGATCTCGGCAGGAACGCCGGCTCGGGCCAGACGGCGGTCGTGTTCCAAATCCTTGCGTTGCTCACCGTGCTGTCCCTCGCTCCCGCGTTCTGCATCATGGTCACCTCGTTCACGCGCATCGTGATCGTCCTCTCGTTTCTTCGTCAGGCGATGGGCACGCAGCAAGTGCCCCCCAACCAGGTGCTGATCAGCCTCGCGCTGTTCCTGACGGTGTTCGTCATGGCGCCGGTGGGGCAGTCGGTCTATCACGACGCCTTGCAGCCGCTCTTCGCGGAGCAGATCACGCACGAAGACGCGTGGAAGCGCGGCATCGAGCCGGTTCGCGCCTTCATGCTGCGGCAGGTCCGGGAGAAGGACTTGGCGCTCTTCATCGACCTGGCGAAGCTGCCGGACCAGCCGGGCAAGGCCGAACAGGTGCCCGTCCATGTCGTGATCCCGGCCTTCATCCTGAGCGAGCTTCGGGTGGCGTTTCAAATCGGGTTCTTGATCTACATTCCCTTCCTGATCGTCGACATGGTCATCGCCAGCGTGTTGATGTCGATGGGCATGATGCTGTTGCCGCCCGTGCTCATCTCGCTCCCGTTCAAACTGATTCTCTTCGTACTGGCCGACGGGTGGTATCTGATCGTCGGCTCCATGGTCCGGAGCTTTCAATGACGCCCGATATGGTGGCTCAGCTCGGACGGCAGGCGCTGGAGACCGCGTTCATGGTGTCCGCGCCGATGCTGGGGCTCAGCCTGCTGGTCGGCCTGCTGGTGAGTCTGTTTCAAGCCATGACGCAGATCAACGAGGCGACGCTGACCTTCGTGCCGAAGATCCTGGCCCTCTTCGTCGCGACGCTCTTGTTTTTCCCCTGGATGCTGGACGTGCTGGTGAATTTCATGACCGGAATTTTGATGCACATCCCCGCCGTCGCACGCTCGTAGCCTGGACCACCATGACGGACACGTTCCATCTCGCCATTCCGCAATTTCAGTCGGTTGTGATCATTATGTTCCGAACGGCCGGCATCCTGGCCGCGATGCCCGTGCTCGGGAGCCGGACCATTCCGCCGCCGCTGAAAGTCGCGCTCGTCGTCCTGGTCGGGCTCGTCTTGACGCCGCTGCTCCCGGCGATGGCTTTGCCGTCCGACCCGCTGCTGGTCGCCGCCGGCCTGGCGGGCGAAGTGATGATCGGCCTTCTCATGGGCCTCGCCGTGCGGCTGCTTTTTGCCGCCTTGGAAGTGGCCGGCGACGTCATCGGCACGCAAATGGGATTCAGCGTCGCCCATCTCATCGATCCGTTGAGCGCGCAGCAAACGCCGCTGATGGCGAGTTTTCAGACCGTGCTCGCCACGCTGACCTTCCTGTCGCTGAACGCCCATTACCTGATGGTCCGATCGGTGGCGGCGAGCTTCGAGGCGATTCCTCCCTTCACGGCCCGGTTGTCCGGTCCGCTGGCCGAGGACGTGCTGCATTTGACGCAGGAGATGTTCGTCATCGCGCTGAAGCTCGCGGCCCCGATCCTCGCCACTATCCTGATCATTAACGCGATGATGGCGGTGCTCGGTCGCACGGTCCCGCAATTGAACGTCTTTGTCATGAGCTTCCCGCTGACCATCGCGGCAGGCATGGCGGTCATGGCGCTGGCTCTGCCGTACACCATCGGACTGTACGAATCCGAATTCGTCCGGCTCGAAGACAGGCTGGAAGGGCTGTTGAGGATGTTGGGCCATGGCTGACCTCGAGAATCGCACGGAACAAGCGACGCCCAAGCGGAAGGCGCAGGCCCGCGCCCGTGGCGAAGTCGCGATGAGCCGCGACCTTTCCACGGCCGCGGTGCTGCTCGGTTCATTGGGACTGCTTTCCGTCCTCGTCCGGCCCGGCATGGAGACACTGGGCGACCTGTTGAGACAGTGGCTCACCAGAGTCGCGGAGGTCGGTTCTGCCGACCGGCTTTCGATCGCCGCGGTGCGCGACCTGACGCTGAGCACCGAATGGAGCCTCCTGCTGCTCATCGTCCCGCTCGTCGCCGGCGTCGCGGCTTGCGGCGTCGGGGCCAGCGTCGCGCAGACCGGCTTCATCTGGAAGACCGAAGGTCTGGGCATCGACCTGAGCCGGCTCAGCCCCGGCGCGGGTTTGTCCCGCATGTGCTCGGCGCGTTCGGTGGTCGAGCTGATCAAGAGCGGCCTCAAAGTCCTGTGCGTCGGCTCCGCGGGGATCTACGCGATCCGGGGAGAGCTCGGCCTGTTGCCCGAGCTCGTTCAGTATCCGCTGGACGGCATCCTCCTGGTGGTCGGTCACTTGCTGTTCAAGGCGACGTTGTCGATCTCGCTCGCGGTCGCCGCGGTGGCGGCCGCCGATTACGGCTACCAGCGATTCGAGTTCGAACGCCGCCTTCGCATGACTCGGGACGAGGTGAAGGAAGAACGGCGCGAATCGGAAGGTGATCCACAGATTCGCTCCCGCATCCGGACCATGCAGCGCGACATGAGCCGGAAGCGGATGCTGGCCGACGTCAAGAAGGCCGACGTGGTCGTCACGAATCCCGATCACCTGGCCGTCGCGATCCGGTACGACCAGGAGCGCATGGCTGCGCCGATCGTTGTGGCGAAGGGCGCCGGATATCTGGCCCAACGGATCAAGGAACTCGCCCGTGAACACCGGGTCGTCGTCATCGAGAACAAGTTCGTCGCCCGAACGCTCTACAAGCTGGTGGACGTGGGGCGCGAAATTCCGGCCGACCTGTATCGCGCCGTGGCCGAGATCCTGGCCTTCGTGTATCGGCTGCGCGGGAAGGTGCCCATGCGGCAGTCATAAGAGGAAGCCACCATGACGACCACGCCCGAACAGACACAGCTCAACGGGGGCCTCAAGCACTCGGACATCCTCATGTCCGCCGGTGTCGTGGCGGTCCTGATGGTCATGCTGCTGCCGCTGCCTCGTTTCCTGCTCGATCTGCTTCTGAGCTTCAACATCACGCTGTCGATCATCATCCTCCTCGTCGGACTCCAGGTGAAGCGGCCGCTCGACTTCTCGGTGTTTCCGTCGATTCTCCTCATGGTGACGCTGTTGCGCCTCTCGCTGAACATCGCGTCGACGCGGCTGATTCTCCTGCACGGCAACGAAGGCGTCACCGCGGCGGGGGAAGTGATCCGCGCGTTCGGCAACTTTGTCGTGGGCGGCAATTACACCGTCGGCCTCGTCGTTTTCACGATCCTCGTCATCATCAATTTCGTCGTGGTGACCAAGGGCGCGGGCCGGGTGGCCGAAGTCGCGGCCCGGTTCACGTTGGACGCCATGCCGGGTAAACAGATGAGCATCGATGCCGACTTGAACGCCGGCCTCATCAACGAGGCGGAAGCCCGCCGCCGGCGCAGACTCATCGCGGATGAGGCGGATTTCTACGGGTCGATGGACGGCGCGAGCAAATTCGTCCGCGGCGACGCCATCGCCGCCGTGATCATCGTCCTGGTCAATATCGTCGGAGGCCTCACGATCGGCGTGCTGCAGCAGGGGATGACGCTGGCGGCCGCCGCGCAGACCTATACGCTGCTCACGGTGGGCGAAGGGCTGGTCGCGCAGATTCCCGCGCTGATCGTCTCCACCGCGGCGGGTATCGTCGTGACGAGGGCCGCGTCCGAGGCCGACCTCGGGTCGGAAATCACCCGGCAGGTCCTCACCTCCTCCAAGTCGATGGGGACGGCGGCCGGCATCCTGCTCGGATTGGGTCTCGTGCCCGGGCTCCCGCACCTGGCCTTTCTGACGTTCGGGGGCGGCGTCGCCTGGATGGCGTACGATCTCCGCCGCCGTGAGCGGGAGGCCGCTGCGGCGCCGCACATCGAGGCCGCCCAGCCCAAGGCCAAATCCGAAGAACCGGTCACGACCGTCGGGCCGCTCGATCTCATGGAGGTTCAGGTCGGCTACGGGTTGATCGGCCTGGTTGAAGGCCAGCAGGGCGGATCGTTGCTTGACCGTATCAAAGGCCTGCGCCGGCAATTCGTGGAGACGATGGGATTCGTGATTCCGCCGATTCATATTCGCGACAATTTGCAGCTCCGGCCCAACGAGTACGCCATCATGTTGAAAGGCGTCGAACTGACGAAGTCCGAAATCATGCCGGCCCACCTGCTCGCGATCGACCCCGGGACGGCGCAGCGCGGGACCGTGCAGGGCATCCAGACGAAGGAGCCCGCGTTCGGCCTTCCCGCGCTGTGGGTTCCCGAGGCCTCCCGCGAGCAGGCGCAGATGGCGGGATACACGGTGGTCGACGCGACG
>DASTSI010000055.1:0-6411 GCA_035760745.1 Nitrospira sp.
ACCAACTGCACTGCATCGGAGCATCCGGCCGAGGCCACCGCCATCAGACCGCAGAACCAGAGTGCCGTACTGCTATTCCGGAAGCGTGAATCCATAACGCGCCATGATTTCCTGTCCTTGCGCGCCTTTCATGAACTCCAAGAACTGCTTGGCAAGTTCCTGATTCGGCGAGCGTTTCAAGACGACCGCGCCCTGTTCCAGCGGAGGATGCGCGGAGGCGGGAATCTCCCAATACGTACCCTTGGTCTTCATGGTCGGAGCCAGGGCCAGTGACAGCGCGATGATGCCGACATCACAGGCTCCGGATTCGATGAACTGAGCCGCTTGCGAAATATTCTCGCCCAATACGAGCCGGTCCTTGTTGAGATTGTAGACATTGTATTGTTCCATCGCCGCGACGGCCGCTCGACCATAAGGCGCGTGCTTGGGGTTGGCAATCGCGATCTTCTTGATCGTCGGCGACCGCAACACGTCGAAGCCATGAGACACGTCGATTTTCGAGTTGTGATGAGTCCATAACACGATGCGGCCCACCGCGTAACGATACATGGAACCGGGCACCGCCAGGCCGGCGGCCTCCAACTTCTTCGGGTAGCCGATATCGGCTGAGAAGTACAGGTCGAACGGTGCCCCATTTTGAATTTGGGCGTAGAAGTTTCCTGAAGAGCCCAGCGAGAGCTTGACATGGTGCCCGGTTGCCTTTTCAAATTCCGCCACAACCTCTTTGATGGCGAAATTCAAGTCCGAGGCAGCGGCGATTGCGAGTTCTGCACCGAACGCGGGGTGAGGTGCCGCGTGAGTGAGGGCCCATGCCGCCACGACAAGCCCGCCGCGGCTGATCAGTCGAGAGAGCTGCTGTCGCAACGTCTTCATCTTTCCTCATTCCTCTGCATCTATACACAATTGGTCGGTCGAGTCTACAACGGCTAGGTGCACAGTCTGTGGATCGACGACGACGTTGACGACGTCCCAGGGACGGCTGGGTTCCGTTGCGCCAAATACGGGACCGTGGCCTCTGAGGGTCCAATTTTCTCCATGGAGCTTGACGGTATAGACTAGCTTCCCCTCACGGCGCTCCACAAGAACGATCCGGCCGATCCACCGATTCCACCGCGCCTTGCTACGGCGGAAGATCCCGGCCTCCAAGCGCACGGCTTCGATTGGAATGGTGAGCATCACGGCCTGGCCGGAGCGGTATGTCAGGCGCCGCTCGATGGGCCACTTGGCACGCACATCGGTTCGCCCTCGAACCTTGATGCGGACGCCGTAGTTCACCAGGCCCGCGTGCTGATATTGCACGACCCCTAACATTCGATTCGCCGGTAGATTATCGGCGCAGAACCTGCCGCGACCCAAGGTCGCGGCGGTCTCCGCCGGATTATCGAGAGTGAAAAGCCACGGAAGTTGAGGGTCTGTCATGGCGATGTCCCTCCTCGTCAAAAGAAGATGGAGTACTGAACGCGGATGGCGTTCTCAATGAGATTCCTCTGGACGGCATCCAACGGAACCGTGCCCGAGGAGTTGAGGGCCGTCGCTCCGGAAGGCAGCGGCGCGCTTCGGCCTATCGCAAAGCCCCCGGTCCCCATGAACAGGTTCGTATATTGAATTTGAATCTGATGATCATATGTGCCGCTCAAGTAGTACGACACGGCGACATCGACCTGTTTGATCAGATCACCGCCCGAGTTTGTGTCCGGATCCCACCAGGAATACCGGGCCGCCAGTTGCAGCTTCCGGGGAATGAGGAAATAGCCGCTCTGCACGTACCAGCCCGTCGCGTTCCCCAACAGGCCCTGGGCGAAGGCCGTGCACGTGGCATTCGTCGCGCTGACCGTTTGCATGCAGGGCAGAGATTTTTGGTGCCGGTTGATATTTTTCCAGAACCATTCGCCTTGGAGCGAGAAGCCGCGGTACTTGAAGACACCGTCGAACGCGTACGTGGAATAATCCAAGATTCCCCATCCAAGCTGTCGGCCGTTGCCGAATGTGGCGAGTTGGCGTCTGACGTTGAGATTCGCGAGATCGATGCCGACGAACGCATTGTCCGTCGCGGTATTGATGCTGGGATTGTAGGCGAATCCGCCGCCGACGGCCATTTGCGGCGTTTCAGAATAGGCCATATCGCCCTCTCCATACCCGGGACGACCGAGGATGTTGAGATTGAGCCGGGCAACATACATCAATTGACTCACGCTCGTGCGGAGATTGGCGTTGAGATTGCGCTGCTCCGCCGGACAGCCGATCGGCTGTCCGCTCGTTTGCCCCCCCGGACAGTCCTCGGTGGCCTGTTCGCTGGTGAACGAGCCGAACCGGTTGAAGCCGGGCCCAAGGCCGTTGAAGATTCCGACGTAGTAATTGACGGGATAGATCTCTTCGTCGTTCATCAGCGTGATTCCGATGTCGCGGCGATTCAACCCGCTTGCCGTGAAGGCGTCCATGACGCCCGAACGTTCGGCGAATTGCATCGACGTCGCGTTGTTGATCTCCGAGCGGTTGAAGAACACCTTGTACTGCCCCACCATGACGTTCAAAAGCGGCAAATGGGTGCTGAGGATCGACGCATCGAGCAATTGCACCGATCCCGGATTCTGCGCATTCTCCGCCGTTTCACCGGCCAGCTGAACAAAGTATTTCAAATCCGGCGTCAAGAGATGCCCCATGAACATGAGCCGCACGCGCCGCATCGTGAAGCTGCTGGCGTCGTTCTGCGACCGCTGCGAGCGATAGTCGCCGAAGACACCGAGCAGCTCAGGATAGTTCTTGGCATCGCCGGGATTCCGCCAGGCCTCGTTGCGAAAGCGCTGGGTAAAACGACCCTGAACGAAGCCGCGGATTTTCAAAAAGAAGGCGTTGTCGTTCATGGAAAAATTGAACCCGCGATCGTACCAGGCGCGAAAACTCGGTTGAAGGAGCTGCGTGCGACGCTCCGATTCGGCGATCACGTTCAAATATTCCTCCTGCGTGATCGTCCCCTGCTTGACCGCTCGCTCGAGCAACAAGCGCGTGGCTGGGTCCATGCTTTCCACGAAGACGTATTGCCCGTCTTTTTCCACGAGCTTTCCCGTTTCGGCCGCGACGCTGAATCGCGGTTCCATCGGCCCGGCGACGGCCAGCGCGACCACGAGCACGAGTCCGAGTCGCCATGCATTCAGTTGCCTGTAATCCGGGCACGGGTTCATCTCGGAAATGACAGTACTCATGAGACCACTCTCCTGAATGAATAAGCGATCATCGCGAGGCTGCGATCGATCACGGATACCGGCCTGCTCAGGGACGGCTTGTTCCAGCCGGTGGGCTCGGAACGGTCTTCAGAAACTCCCGATAGTTCAGGACACGGGTGCCTTGTTGTTTCGTCCACAATCGTCCCGGCTCGAAGAAGAGCAAATAATTCTTGGGAAGCGGCGGCATCAAGGGATTGTTCATGTAATAGTTGTCGATCTTTCGTGTCGGAACGATCGCGTGAAAATATTCGATATCCAGGTAGAGGTACGGCTCCTTCACCGCCACCCATCCGGCCGTGACGTCGCGCTCCTCGGCTGGGTTCATGCCGGGCGCAAACAGCTCGAAGTGCACCCGTTCTGCGGGACTTACGGCAGCAAGCCCCTGTGAAAGGGGAAAGACAAGCGCAGCCAGCTCGTCTTCGCGAAAGAGCAGCTTGGGAGGAACTTCTTCAGCGAACCAGCGAAGCGGCAGGCGTTGTTCTTCCCTGATTGAAAAGCCTCGAAGAATCCGAGCCAAGTCCTGCGGATCGATCGTGACGGGGTGCGTATAGGCGGTCGGCTTCACATCCTCTTGAAGGGACACCGCCACGCGTTTGTCCTGATGAAGGACCTTGGTGGTGTACGGCATTCGTGCACAGCCGGCCCACAGGCCGGCAAAAGTCAGCACCGCGACCGGCACCCACCTCACCATGCCCCTGGCGAAGTTGCCCATCGTATGCCCCCTCCTTGATTCATTGTTTGGCGAACGGCGCCGAGGAAGAATCAGCCCCCGCTCCGCGCGGCAGTTCATATCCCAATCGGCTGAGGAGTTGCCCCGCTTCAGGCGACCGGGAAAACTGAAGGAACTCATGACAGAGCGTTCGGTTCGGACAGAAACGATCCATGGTCATGGAATAGGAGACAGGTTTATCGAGGTAAGCCGGCACCTTGGCTGCAATCCGTATTCGGCTCTCTTCGCGCATGGCTTCGGGACCGAACACGATCGCGATGTCCGCCTGCCCGTTCAGAAGATGATCGAGGACGCTCTTGGCGTCCGTCGCAATATCCAACCGTCCCTCCCACAGCTCCGTCCCGCCCAACGCGCGAAGCACCTCGGCGGTCCTCTGACCCAACACGGTGAGCGAAGGATGGGCCACCGCGATTCTGAGCCGGCGATCCCGCGCCATCGCCTCAAAGGATTCCGGCGCCTCAACCAGCGATTCCGGCACGGCCAGCACGAGCGACGCTGCCGCATACTGAGTGCGGTGCTGCGGCAAGGCGTAGTGTTTCATCTCGAGGCGGCTGATGAGTTCCTCGCCGCCCGGGGCAACAATGTGAATCGGGCCGGAGCCGATGAAATGCTTGTTGCCCTGCCGGTTCTGCATGGCGGAGATCATCTGGCGCAACTCGAGGCCCGAGGCAAAATGGAGCTTGATCTTGACGCCGGCACGCTTGGCTTCGAAGGCGTCCGCCAGCGCTTTGAGCGGGGCGGCCAAACTTGGAGAGCCTGCGATGACGAGATGTTCCACGGCGAAGAGAAGCTTTGGAGACGCCGTCATCACCATCCAGGCCATCAAGAAACCCAGCGCGCAGGATCGGATGCGACGACTCATCGTGAGACCTCTGTGTGGTAGCAATTCATCGCAGTGAATGGCTTGTGCCTGTTTCTCGCGTATCGTATCCGCCCAAGGCCTCGATCTCGGTACGAAATGACCGCATCGAGAGCGTTTCGAAGAGGTGAGACAGTGTCGGGTGAGACTCGAGATAGAGCTTGGGGACGACGAGGTCATAGCGGGCCGACTGAAGCGGAACGAAATCAAGCCCGAACAACTCGGCGGCCGACCTGATCCCGATTCCGACGTCAGCTTGACGGCCGATGACGGCTCGCGCGACCTCAAAATGGGACGCGACTGTCCTGTCATATCCATGAACGCGCGACGCATCGATGCCCGCCGCCCGGAGTCGCTGGTCCAGTAAAAGCCTGGCTCCCGAGCCTTCCTCTCGATTGACGAGCGAAACAGCCGGATCGGTCAGATCCGCCACGGTTCGTAGCGATTTGGGATTACCTGGCCGGACCAGAAATCCCTCTTCCCACATGGCAAAGGTCACCACTTCATAGCGGCTCCCTTTCAGTAACCGGCGAAGGAACGGCAGATTCGACTGTCCCGAGGCGGGATCGAACAGATGCACACCGGCGACATGTACTTCACCGCGTTGCAACGCCGCGAGCGCGGCCATGCTTCCCATCGTCCATCCGACGACCATCGTATCGTCGTTGTGTCGTCGAAGATGCTCGCCGGCCAGATAAATGGCTGGGTCGCAGCCGGCAACCGAGATTTCCCGGGTGATGGAATGGCGATCGCATGACAGCCTCACCTTCACACGATTTCCGGTGCGCCCCCCTCCGGCAAGGCCGACCACGTAGCCGTCCGCAGGCACTGTGTAGTTCAAAATGTCGCCGAGTCCCGAGGTCGGGCGAACAATGGTTCGCAAGCCGATCGCCGCGACTTTCACACGAAGCGGATGTGCCTCGCGATGATTGGTCGGCAGCGATCCGAGGAGTTCCCCCTCGATCGTCTGAGCCGACTCCGTCAAGCTGAACAGGTCCTCGACGCGGCAATCGAGGACCGATGCAAGACGAAGGGCCACGGCGGTTGTCGGAAGATAGAGATTGGACTCGATCGAAGACACCGCTTGGCGCGTGATGCCGGCTTTGGACGCCAATCCTTGTTGGGTGAGGCCGCGCTTGAGACGGACATCCCTCAACTGATTAATGAAATTCCCTGTCGGCTCTGCCTCGTGATTCGCGCTCATGCGCAGAGACATAGCAAGTATAGATACCTCATGTCAATTATACCGTCCTTCGCACATTAGTCAGCATGACTGTCTCTCTTGTCGCCGAATGAGTGAAAAATTAATTCTTGACATTGTAAGTCCTGTTACTCCATATTACGGCCACATAATGTCGGGCGGAATAGTAGAGATTATGATCTTCCTTCGTCAGCACACCAAGTTCATCGCGGGGTTGGCCCTCTTCATCTCCACGAGCGCGTTTCCATCAATCGGATCCGCATTCAGCCTTGTGCCGACCGACGAAGAGATCACCAAATATCGTCAGAGCTGGAACCCCTTCTCGGAAGGACCCTTACTCATCCAGTCCGTCGACATTCATCCCCAAGGACAGCTTTCCGTTCGTCCGTTCCTCTTCTCG
>DASTSI010000056.1:0-2819 GCA_035760745.1 Nitrospira sp.
GACATCGCATGGGCGGCGTCACCGATGCAGAGAAGGCCTGGCCGCCACCAGCGGTTTAGGCGGTCAATGCGTATGCTGAGCACATGAACGTTATCCCATGACCGCACCTCGTCCATACGTTCGAGCGGCAGCGGTGAGATCGAAGCGACGGCCGCACGGAATGCATCCAGCCCCGCGACCTTCACGTCATCAAACGATCCCTCCCGAACGACATAGCCGCATTGCCAATAGTCGCCACGGTCGATCATGACAAACCCCTGCCGCGGTCCGCCGTGTTTCATGACGAAAGGTGGGTCATCTGGCCTGTGTGAGAGCTTTATCCACAGTACGTCGCGCGGGCTTCCGAAGCTGTCGATCTTGAGGGCCGCCTTCTCCCGCACGATTGAATTCCGTCCGTCAGCTCCGACGACCAACGCGGTCCTTATTTCCAGCTCGCCGCCCGGTGTGGTGGCCCGGACGCCGGTGATCCGATCGCCTTCCTCGATGAGTTCTGTCGCCACTGCCTGCATGATCAGCCGGAAATTCGGAAACTTGGCCGCCTGCCGCGCTATATAGTCAAGAAACTCCCATTGCGGCATGAACGCGATGAAACGACACTTCGTCGGCAGGCGTGAGAAGTTCGCGATGGTGATGTCCTTACCGTCGATCTCGGCGTGCAACATCGGAGCTTGCGTGTGCGGTAGCTTCAGGAGCCCGTCAAGCAGTCCAAGTTCGTGCATTACTTCGAGGGTGGACGGATGAACTGTATCGCCGCGAAAGTCGCGCAGGAAATCGCTGTGTTTCTCGAGGACGGTCACCTCGACGCCTGCACGCGCAAGTAGCAGGCCCAACATCAGGCCGGCTGGGCCAGCGCCGACAATGCAGCAGGTTCGATAGGTCATTTCTGTGCAGCTCCTTTTGCGCGCGGCTGAGGTTGTGATTCAATCTCTTGATGTCGCGCCACGCTACCTGGTTCCTCGAGTCGCGAGAACGGCATTCGCGCGGAGATTGTTGGCGGCAATCCCGATGCAGTCGACCGGCTGAGCCGTTGGAAATTTGCCGGCTGCAGGCGGTCGACCTCATAGACGAAAATGGCATTGATCTTGCGTGTCCTGACACCGTCGAGCAACTTTTGAAGGGCAGGTGGTCGGTTGATCCGCACGAGAACCCTCCATCCTCATAGCGCATCTTGATCAGCGTCCAGCCCGCGTCCGCTTGGCTGCGGATATAGGCCTCGGATGCATCATACTGAGCATCGAGTGAGTCAAATTCCTGGTCGAGCCCGGCGTCGGTCGAGACGCGGTAAACCACTCTCGGTTCTTTTGTTCCGAGTTCGGACCTCAATCAATGTTTTCTTCGTTCTCCGGGACGGGCGGACTTGATGGCCATGTCGCTCAGTTCCTTTCGGCGGCGTACCATCCCCGGCGGCCCTTAGAATCTATTCTGCCATGGATGGCCTAGTTGGCTTGCTTAGGGACTTGGACAGCCGCATCATTCCGAGCCGCGCGTACCGTTCGGGTTGGTCGCAATGCACTGCGGTAGCGAAGACGCTGCTGGCAGTTGACGGAATGATATGATCGATTGTGGGACAGCGGTTCTGACAGGAGTGCAACATGGCTTTGCTGAGACGTGAGTTATGCCGTCAGATAAAAGGTCCCGAAGTTACGCACGCGGATTGCTGCACGCTCGTTTTCGATACCGACACCAAAAGTCTATACGTCGAGCACGATGTCGCCCATGTCGACGTTCATGACGGGATGACGGAGATCCAAACCACGAGGATGGACATTTGCGATTACCTCAAGCAAGGCGGCCAAAGCGCCGGGCATCGCGAGCTATGGCGATTGCTGCGAACGATTTTCGAAAAGGACATCAATTCAAACTAATTTGTATGAAATTTCACATCGTCCGCGGCTTAAACGTATTGCGTATGTTGTCGGACTAAACGCTTTTACGGGAGTTCGAGTCAGATGCCATGGACACCCAATGACGCCGAAAGGCATACCCGTAAGGCGACCTCGTGGGAGCTGAAAGTGCTCTGGGCGAAAGTCGCCAACGAATGCTTGGAACGGACCGACGACGAAGGTCGCGCGATCCGGGAAGCAAATGCTGTGATCGCACGACAGATGGAAGCCAGATAGCAGAGCGTTCGGGATCGACACGTAGCGACGGTCCCGTGGTGTGTGCGTCGTGTCGTCTGTGAATCGGCGCCGGGCTCACTTCGCTGGAAGGATGAGCAGTAACGTCCTGAAGGAAATTGAGAAAGCTTCGGCGGAGTGGGGTCACGATAGGCGCCGGTGTTGACCCCACCCCGGAGCGGGTTATGTCAACTGCGACAAGGAATTGTGGTCCATAGTTCACGGGGCCAAGTTCGGCGCCGATTAACACCGTTGTTGACCTGCAAGTCGCCATCAACCGCTTCGTCGCCGAGACAAACGCCGATCCCAAGCCCTTCGTCTGGACCGCCGACCCAAAGCGGGTCCTCGCCGCGGTCAAACGGGGGAAGCAAACGTTAGAGTCACTCCACTAGCTGGCTCCTCCTCCGCTTTCTTTTGAGCTTTTCGTCCTGAGTGTATCGACACGGGCGATGCCGCGTTCACGAAGAACACTGCGCTTGAGGCTTCACTGGACGAGTGGCTTCCTTCGAACTTCAAGATGTATGCGCCAGGAAGGCGCGGGGCGGTCAGACGAGTAGAAAAATGCGTGGTCTCGGGGCCCTTGTAGGTCAGCGACGCCCCCGGCCCGTAGGGCACAAGGCTAGGAGCCATCCTTGTCCGCGGGCTCGGATTACCGACGAACGCCAACCTCAATTTTCCATCTATTTCCCCTGTTGGGGTGTC
>DASTSI010000057.1:0-2658 GCA_035760745.1 Nitrospira sp.
TGCGGAAGACCTGCGAGGCCTCGCGCTGATGCTTGACCATGTTGACCAGCACCTTGAACCGTCGTTCCCGGTGCCGGCGGGACAGCACTTTCACGAGGGCATAGGCATCCGTCAGGGACGTCGGTTCCGGCGATACTACGACGATGATCTCATGCGCCGCGCTTGCGAAGAACGTGGCATTCGAGGTGATCCCGGCGGCGGTGTCGATCAGCAACACATCGTATGACCGGGCAAGCCGCTCGATCTCGTCTTGGAGGAGCAGTATTTGCGCGTCGCTCAACGAGGTGAGTTGCGGGAGGCCCGACCCTGCCGGAAGGATCTTGATGCCGTCCGGTCCTTCCAAGAGTATGTCCGTGAGCCGGCTGGTCCCGTTCAGCACCTGCTCGATCGTCCGCTGAGGCAGGAGCCCGAGGAGGACGTCCAAGTTGCCCAGGCCGAGGTCCGCGTCGAGGACCACGACGCGTTTGCCCTCGCGCGCAAGCGCCAGACCCAGGTTGGCCACGACGTTCGTCTTCCCCACCCCGCCCTTCCCGCTCGTCACGCTGATGACTTGCACGGGACTGCGTTCCGCGATTGCGGACGAAGTCGCCGCTCCTTCTGCTTGCACGCGATGGCTCATTCCTTTGCTCCTCCTTGAATCCGAACGGCTTCGACATCCCGCATTGCCACACCGAGACTTTCACTCGCCACCCGCTTCAACGAATCGCCCAAATCCCGATTCTCTCGGAAGCCGCCGTCCAGCAGCAGGTCGGCCAGCCGGTCGGCGGAGGCCGACTCGACGTCATGCGGGACACGCGGCCCTATGCTGAAATAGGACAGCGGGATGCGACTCTTTTGGACGAGCGTGAGCACGGTGCCGACACTGCTCGTCTCGTCCAGCTTGGTGAAGAGCAGGCGGCTCACGGGCGTCTCCTCGCACCGGGCCAGGAGTCGCGACTGGTCCGCTTCCTTGGTCGCGGCGGACAGGACCAGGTGCGTCTCGACGGCCATGTCGAGTTGCGTGAGCCAGCGGACGTCCTGCAGATACCCGGACTCCGTGCAGGCTCGCCCTCCGCTGTCGATCAGGATGACATCCACGTCGGACAGCCGGCGGAGCGCCTCGGCCGCATCTTGTCTCGTCAACGCCGCCTCCATGGGAATGTCCATTGCGTCTGCATAGCTTCGCAGCTGCTCCACGGCTGCGGCCCGGTAGGAATCGAGCGTCAGGAGCGCCACCGATCGCCGATGCTCGGTCACGTGCCGCGCGGCCAATTTCGCGATGACGGTCGTCTTCCCGACGCCCGACGGTCCGAAGAACAGCGACACTCTCCGGCGATCGTCGGGTACCGGGGCCACGGCGTCCGCCAATTCCTGCTTGACGAGACTGCGAAAGGCCGCCCGGAGCCTGGCTGGATCTGCGCATCCTTCTCCCAGCCTTGCGTGCAGCGTTTGCACGAATGAGACCGCGGTCCGCAGGGCAAGGCCGCGGCCCACGAGGTCGCGAAAGAGCACGGTCATGGCAGGAGGAATGGTCGCCGGCGTCGGAATCAGATCCTCCGGATAGGCCTCGACAAGATGTTGATGGAGGCCCCGCAGCTCGGCTTTGACGCGATCGAGGCGAGGCACGCGTGCGGGAGCGCAGCGGGGGCTGCGGGCGGGCGGCGCGGTCTCCGCCGGCTGTTGGGGCGGCGTCAAGGTTGGCGCGGGAGCGTCATGGATGAGACCGTCGAGCGTGGCCTGGAAGCGGGAGCGCGGGACGATGCTCGGATCGGGAGGATGATCGCGGGAGACCTCCGCCTGCTTGGGGTCGGACTGCCTGGAAACAGCGGCGGGAGGAGTTCGCTCGACCGCGGCCGTCACTTCGAT
Source organism: Nitrospira sp. (assembly GCA_035760745.1). Classification (GTDB taxonomy): domain Bacteria; phylum Nitrospirota; class Nitrospiria; order Nitrospirales; family Nitrospiraceae; genus Nitrospira_C. The sequence goes on from DASTSI010000057.1 coordinate 1,846, forward strand.
GAGCGGACGCCCGAACCATTTCGCCATCGGACCTCGTTGCCGCACGTCCTTGGTCGACAGGATGACGGCGTCGGGGCCCAGCTCGGCTTTGATGGACCGTATGGCTTCCTGCATCGTGAAGGCATGAAAGACTTTGACGTGCATCGTGGACTCCCTCTTCGAATCCTCTTACGCGGCACCGATTTCGAGACGGACGGTTTCGATCGCCTGGAGTTTGGCGGCGCCGTCGATCTCGTTGAGGCCCAGGATCGGAACCGAATGCAGCACACGGTCAGTCAGCTTGCGAAGATAGCGGCGGCTTGCGGCCGAGCAGAGCACGACCGGCTGGTAGCCCTTCGTCGCGACCCGTTCGGCCGCTTGCTTGATCGCGATCACGACCTGATGCGAGACGGCGGGATCGGGGACCGCGCCGTTCTGTCCGGGTGACGCCTGCTCCGCCAGCGTCCGGTCGAGGCGGGGGTCGAGCGTGATGATCGGCAGCGTGCCGTCCGGCCCGAGATACTGCCTGGTGATCGTCCTGGCCAGCGCTTGCCGAGCCGCTTCGGTGAGCATCTCGGTGTCCTTCGTGAACTGCGCGTGATCCGCCACCGCCTCGAGGATGGTCCGCAGGTCGCGGATCGGGACGCCTTCCTTGAGCAGATTGGCCAGGATCCGGACGATGGCGCCGAGGGGCACGACGGTCGGAACCAATTCCTCGACCAGCTTCGGATGGACTTTCGCCATTTCGTCGAGCAGGCTCTGCACTTCCTGACGCCCGACGAGTTCGTAGGCGTGCCGCTTGATCACTTCCGACAGATGCGTCGCGATCGCGGA
>DASTSI010000058.1:0-7854 GCA_035760745.1 Nitrospira sp.
ATGGTTCGGGTCCATCGCGTAATTAACACTGAGCCTGTGATCGCGTTAGCAACTGTTGACTGGCATTTGCGGATCGGTTTGGTCGAGCTGCTCGCCATGCCGATTCTGTTCAGGTTGCTTCTTGCTTCATCGGGAAAAGTCGCCTCGAACTGCGCGTTCCGCGCGAACGGCTGGCTGGTAGAGCTGATGAACAGATGTCTTGTATGCCGGATGCGTCCTATACTGCCTGAGTAATAGGGGCAGGATGTTGGCTGGAGGAGAGGAAAGAGACCGTTCTGTAAAAAAAGTCTGTGTGACGGTGTTGGTATGTGAAAAAGTGGAATTCACTACTCCTGCCAGATCATGGCGATGACCGCATACATCAGGCCGGCTATCAGTACGTTCCTGACGACCAACAGTATCGCTAGGTCCATAATGGCCTCCCTGTCCAGTACGCTGTTCAATGGAATGCACTCCGTAGGCCATCGATAAAATGGCGCCATCCCGCCACCAGAGACAACCGATGGTGACCGGAAGGAATCTAAAGTGATTCTCACCGCACAAAATATGGTACACAGGATTAAACGCCTGTCTTTTCGAGGCGCTTGACCATGATTCAGGGATGCTTCGGAGACTACGAGGCAGACTGGGAGGCGAGGGGAATCGTAAAGTAAAATCGACTGCCTTGTGACGGAATGCTTTCGACCCAAATCCGACCGTGATGTAGCTCCACAAAATGCTTCACAATCGCTAAGCCAAGTCCTGCTCCTCGCGCTTCTCCCGCTGAAGAAGAACCGCGAAAGAATTTGTCGAACACACGGGGCAATTCATCAGCTGGGATTCCGCATCCGGTATCAGCCACGCAGATTCGGACGAATCCAGGACCGTCGTGGCTGACCTCGAGACGCACGTCTCCCCCTCTGGGAGTAAACTTGCAGGCATTGTGAACCAGGTTCGTGAGTACCTGGGACAGTTTGTCGGGATCACCGTGAACAACACAATCGGCTGCTAGGGTTGGTTGGAGGTTCACTGACTTTGCTTTGGCAAATAGCCGAAGGCTTTCCACGACAGTTTCCACAATCTCATTGATCCCGACCGACCTGGGATGGAAATGAATGGTGCCGGCCTCGATTTTGGCAAGATCAAGCAAATCGGTGATCATGCGGACCATTCGATGAATATTTGAATTGATCCGATCCAAATATCCCAGTTGCTTTTCATTCAACGGCCCGCCAATGCCGCTCAATAGGTTATCGACCAATACGCTAATGGCCGCGAGCGGTGTTCGAAGATCATGGGAGACGATCGATACGAACTCGGACTTCCGCACGCTCAATTCCTGAAGCTCGGCATTCGCCTTTTCGAGCTGGGAGTACAGCTCTTGGAGTTGGTTCGTCCTTGCTTGGAGCTCCCGCTCCTGCCGATGGATGCGCAACTGGTTCTTGACCCGTGCTACCAACTCCTCCTCATGGAACGGCTTACTGACATAATCGTCGGCGCCTGCCTCGAGACTCTCGACGCGCGCTTCTGTGCCTGCCTTGGCGGTGAGAAGGATGACAGGAGTTCCTCGCAACTCCTGGTCACTTCGGATTGCGCACAGCAGGTCATAGCCGCTCATCACGGGCATCATGATGTCGGCCAGCACCAGGTCTGGATGGAGCCGGCGCGCTTTCTCCAAGGCCTCTGCACCGTTCGACGTGGATACGACTTGGTATTCGTCCTCTAACAACCGCTTCAGGTAGGCGCGCATGTCGGGATTATCATCGACCAACAGTATCACTGGCTGACCGGTATCGGTCTTTTCATCGAGCGCCGACTCTTGCACTCCTGCTATCTCGGCCATCTCAGCGGTTGGCACGACGAATGTCTCTCCCTCATCAACGGACACGACATCTTCCGGACGGACGTTTCCCCTCGGCAACGTGACGGTGAAGGTCGAACCCTCACCGAACGTACTGTGTACGGCGATCGTTCCCCCGTGTAATGTGACCATCTCCTTCGCCAAGGCCAAGCCGATGCCGCTTCCTTCAAAGCGTCTGGTCATATCGCTTTCAACCTGAGTAAATCGTTCAAAAATCCGTTCCAGCTGATCTTCTGGAATGCCGATCCCGTTATCCTTAATTTGGATGGAAACCTCCGAGCCTTGATGCAGCACGTCAATCCACGCGGTGCCCTTGGCAGGATCACTAAATTTAAATGCATTGGTGAGGAGATTATAAAGCACCTTCGTCATCTTTCTGACATCGACGGCGACTGGGAGCGGCCGGTCGGCTCCTTGAATGATAATCCGTTTGCGGTCCGACAATTCAAAGTTGGCCGCTACGTGCTTGATCAGAGCGGCGAGATCAATACAGACGGTTCTCAGGGTGGCTTGCCCGCTGTCGAATCTCGCCAACTCCAACAGCTCGTTGACGAGAAACAACAATCGTGAGGTATTGCGCAAACCCGACTGAACTACCGCCTGCGTGCTTGACGGGAGCGGGGTTTTCAGGAGCGTCTTGAAGGCTCCAAGTGCGACCGTCAAAGGGCTCCGAAATTCATGGCTGATATTGGCAAAAAACTGGTCTTTCAACTTGTCCAGTTCAAGGAGCTTGCGGTGGGAGACTTCCAATTCCTGGCGCGTGCGACGTTCTGACAATCGTGCCTGGAATTCCGCCGTTTGAAGCTTTTCATAGAGAGAGACAGCGAAGAGACAGGCAACGCACGTCCACACCAAGAAGAAGGAATTTTGAATGGCAGCGGCCGCTGCTTCACCCGACAGGGGGTGCAGAAGGTTGAGCCCGTAGTAGTACGACAGCGTCCCGATTTGTCCTCCCAAATGGGCGCGCCAGGAAATGGGAACGATCACGGCAGCCGCAAGAAAGACCAGATTCAGCCCATTGAAGTACGCAGAGGTAAAGCCGCCCAGAGTCGCAGTCATGTGTGCGATGCAGAGATTGCCGATGAGGATCCAGAGAATCAGCGGTATGTGGGGAGCGATCGGTGTGGGCTGCCGGACCCATGCGAAAAAGACAACAAGAAATCCTGCTTCAAGAATGAGGCGGAGAAGAATCAGTGTGGATAATTGGTCGCGATAGAACAAGATATCGGACAGGACAAATACCGGGTTGGCGACGAGACCGAGATAGTACAACGTCCGCAAGCGCTCCCTCGCAAAATCCCGTCGCCAGTGCTCGTACGTCTCGACATCGCCGCCATCAGCGGATGCCGAAAACTCTTGTCGTTGCTTGGATAAATTGAGGGATGTGAAGCACCGGGAGAAAGGTAGGCGGATAGACATAGAGACAACGCTGAGCCAAATTGACGTTACTATCCAGCGCTGGTCGAGTCAACGACTTGAGTTTCGAAATGAGGAATTCGAGTGGGAAGTAGAGTGACAGTGGCCGCGATAAACAACGGAGACATTCTACTTTTCGGGACCCGTACGCCGCTTGGCAAGCATTGGGACGGGGACAGTCGCAGGCCGGAAGCGACTGTCCCCAAAGAAGGCCGCGCTGCCAGTGATGGTGGAAGCGCGGCCTGATTGGCGGGGAGGCGACCAGCTGACTCTGGAAGGGTCAGGACCAGAACCGGCTTGAATAAGCGGTGTCGCTTGGCACTGCTTATCCATCGGCTCCCCACCATCCCTCATGACATGGTGCGTGCTGCAGACTGAACGATGGCTCTCTGCACGCAATCTTCCACGCCGGCAGCACCGAATTACGATCAAATCGTTTCGAATAGTTTCCAGCAAACCACTGCGGCTTGTGTGTTTCGCCTCAGTGCTCGGCACTTCGAGAATCAGTCTTGCCATATTTTGGTCACGACGATATAGATGACCACGGCCATGAGTGTGTTGCTGATGATCAAGATCACTGCGAAATCCACGGCGACCTCCTTTCGCCCCCATCCCTTCATCAGAGATGATCCCAGTGACCCTTGCGTTCACCAAAAGCAATGTATATGCCGTGACTTAGGAGCAAAGTGCGCGTCGGCCATGCGACGAAAATCCCAGGATTGAACACATTCGTACGGTGTTGAGGAATCTTGGGACAGCTCAGTGAATCTCTTTGGTTTCACAGCGGCATCCGATTGGATTCACCATTGAATCGAACGCCGTCATGGATCTCTCGGGTGGCGATACATCACCGAGGTCCGACTGGTTGGTTTACCGTATACCGAGGAGAAAAGTTATCAAGCGCTTATCCATTCGTGGAGGAGGACTCGCGGTCACGAGTCAGGGGCAAGGTGAAGTAGAACGAGCTGCCGCTTCCGAAGATGCTCTCGACCCAGATGTGTCCGCCGTGGAGCTCGACGAGGCTCTTCACGATGGCCAATCCTAAGCCGGCGCCACGGGTGTCCGTGGTCGTGGACTGGCCGCGGAAAAACTTCTCGAATACCCGCGGGACTTCATCCGGTGAGATGCCGCAGCCGGTGTCCGAGACGCAGCATCGGAGCATCTGCTCGTCTTCGAGGAATTCTGTCGTGACTGCGACCGTGCCCCCTGGGTGGGTGAACTTAATGGCATTGCCGATCAGATTCGTGAGAATCTGCGTCACCTTGTCACGGTCCGCGTGGACCGCGTCAACTGGGGAGCGACAATGCGCCTCCAGGACGACGGATTTTCCTTCCGCGATCGATCGGAGATTGTCGGTCACTTCTTGCATCAGCTCGTCGATCGCAATCGGTTCCTGTTGCAACTCGACGCGCCCGGCTTCGATCCGTGAGAGATCGAGCAGATCGATGATCATCCGAGTCAGGCGATCGACGTTGAACTGAATGCGTCCGAGGTACTGCTTCTGCTTCTCGGTCAGGGTGCCGGTGAGACCGTCCAGCATGTTCTCGACATACACGCGGATGGACGTCATTGGCGTCCGCAGCTCGTGCGAGACGACGGACACGAAGGTGGACTTGAGCTGGTTCAATTCCTTCAGTTGCTCGTTTGCGGCCTCGAGTTGCGCCGTCCGTTCACGGACCTTTTCTTCGAGCCCGACGTTCAATTCTTCGATCTCGCGGTAGGCGGCTGCATTGTCCAATGCAATGGCCAATTGATTGGCGAAAGTGATCATCAATTCGAGGTCTTCCTGGGTCAGGCTGTGCGCGCGGCTCCGATCGACCGTCAGGGATCCGAGGATCCAATTCTTCACTTTGAGAGGCACTGCGACGAAGGATTCGGTGCCCGTGCGGATTGCCAACTCCCTGTAGTGCGGGTGCAGTCGGTCAAGAATGGCGGTCACGTCACGAACCAGGAGCGGCTCACCCCGCAACAAGACCGTGCCCTCGACGGTAGAAGAATCAACAACCGGTACTTCCATCCGGTAAGCCAGTTCGGCGATCTCCGGTGAGACGCCAACGAGTCGCGCACTGTGCGCGACCTGGCGAAGGGGATCGTAGAGCGTGAGCATGACACGATCGTAGGAAAGCTTGTGAATCAATGCTTCCAATGCATGCCGGATGAGGCTCTCCCGATCGCGCGTCGATGTGAAAGTGAGCCCCGCTTCGTAGAGAATGGTCAAATGATCGACCCGGCGCTGCAGATCGGCGGTGAGTTGCTGTTGTTGTACGTACGCTTTCTGCAACTCGTCATGCCATGCATCGAGCGAGCGGGCCTGCTCCTCGATAATCCGCTCGCGCTGTTTCACCTCCTGGACGGTCGTGTGTCCTGTGAGCCATCTCCGCGGTTGCCAAATACGACGAGGGACTTCGCTTTGCGCCCACGAGACTTCCCATTCGCAGTATTCGTCGCCTTCGGCGATGCAACTCCGTTCCGTCACCTGCGCAGGGGGCAGGGCATGAAAAATCTCAGGGACTCCCACAAAATAGCCTTTGACAGCGGTGCACCACAATCTGGCGCAAGACCGGCGATAGGAGCCGAAATGACGGTATGTCCGTTCGCTAAACATCAACCGCATCAAGGCCCAGTGATCGGACAGCGTGACAGCTTCGACGAAAAATGAATTCTTTGAATACCGCTGGGCTATGTAGACGGACATCTTGTATATCTGCTGAACCGAAAAACGCCGAAGGAGCACTTGGATGATAGGTGAGATTGCTTTTCGCCTCGCCATGTTGAACTGGAAATCCGGATCGCCTGAGATATCGGAGCAGAACTGAGTACAGAAGGCCGAAAATTCGTTGGCGTAACTGTTCCAAGGGTTTCGTAAAAAGTCAGCCGTGACCCGGAAAGCGGGATCGGGTATTCGCTCATTGAGGCCATCAACCAGTTTTTGGACCGCTTGCCTGCCTGCTGCTAAGCCGGCTTTCGCGGCGACACAATCTTCGAGTTCCTCTACGAGAGCCCGTATGACGACGCCGCTCAGGTCGCGGATCGTCGTGCCGTCGGGTTCCTTCCCGAACGGCTGAAATTCCATCATCCCCTTTTCCGTAATGGGATGGTCTTTGGTGAGCAAGACACTCACGCGGGTCTCACAAGTGATCAGGTCTATCTTTCCCCATGATGACTCTACAGCGTCTTCAAATATTCGAGGAGGTGGCGTTTGTCTTCCGGAGAAAGCTCCGTTCCAAACGTATGACCCGCGTTGCTGTTTCCCGGAAGCCGCGTATCGTACTTGAAGGAGCCGCGGCAGTCATCCTTGCCGGAATCCCACTCGAAGCCGACGTTGGTCCAGTCATACAAATCATTGCCCCGGCAAAACGTCTCTGGCCGCTTCCCCGGGTCCTGGAGGAGATGCCACAGTGTCGGTACTGAACCGTTATGAAGATATGGCGCCCGGAGCCAGATTCCCGTAAGGAGGAGATTGGCGTACCCACTCGTCTTGCGATAGTGGTCAAGCTTCCATACAGCCAGATGTCGAACTTCATTCAGTTTTCTGCTGAGAGGCTCCGTAAAGGCATCGAGCCGCCCTCGGTCGGTTTGGATCTCCGAGATGTCGACGATCTCTGTGACCCGGCTGCCGTTGTCGCCATGGCACTGTCCACAGTGCTTGACGAAAAGCACAAGCCCACGGTCGTCCCTCGCAGGTGGGCCTGGCTGAGCAGCCCCCTTCACCTCGTGATAACTCTCCGGGCTGTACGTAGTGGATCCAAACCAGTCTGCAATGCGCTTGACGGCTTCAAGATCCAGCGTTGCCGGCGTGACGCCCGCTCCCATTGCCGCCGTAATGTTCCTCTCCAATGGGTTCGTATTGTTGCCGTCCCAATGAAGCGCTCCGCCTTCTGCCTTCTCACGCCACAAAGCCGGAAAGTCCGCAATGCCTGTCAACGACCCGGCGTCCATGTAGATATACGGCGGGCCAAAGTCCGGCAATTTCTCCAGCAGCCAGAAACGGTCTTGGAGTTTGGCAACCTTATAATAGGCCCACGTGTCGACACGGCCAGGTCCGAACCTCGTCGGGCTTCGATCGAAAAACCCGAACTGATGCTTCATCTTTTTGATCCCTTCCCGGAACGTCGGGATCAGCACATAACGGTGAATGAACGTCTCCCAATATCCAAGGGGTTCCTTCGCATTGATCCGTTCCAGCACCGCATCGGTGAAGGACTCGTCGTCGGCGACTGCAAAAAGAAATCTGAAAAAGGCTTCGGGATCCACGGTGTTGGCCGGCATGCCAAGGATGACCCTCCGAGGCGCTTCGATGCTCGAGCGTATGGTGGATGCGTGGCAGAACGCGCAATTCAAACCGATCATGTTGCCCATCCCGAGATGCCAGCGCTTCGAAAAGCCGATGGGCCTGTCAACGCTATCCTTTGGGTCCACGATAAGCCCGAAAGCTTCGTAGGTCGCCGGCTTCCCCGCCGGCAAGTATGTCTCGGACATTTCAGGGAGCACTTGCCAGATCCGATAGGGTATTCCTCGGCGTAAACTGTCTGCGCCGATCGAACCGTACTTGAAATGCATTGCGTTGTCTTCATATGTCTCGGGCCGCCCATCGAGCA
>DASTSI010000059.1:0-7197 GCA_035760745.1 Nitrospira sp.
CCAATGGAGAACTTCGGGCTTCAAGATGGGCCCGATACGTGGCCGGCGGCAGGCCCGCCAACGCGTCATGGGGCCGCTCCTCGTTGTAACTCTGCAACCATTCCGCGGTGATCTCCCGGACCTGTTCGAGCGACTCGAACACATAGGCATTGAGGACTTCGGTGCGATAGGTGCGGTTGAACCGCTCGATAAACGCATTCTGATCGGGCTTGCCGGGCTGGATGTACCGCAGTGCGATCCCGTGCTCTGCACACCAGGTCATAAAGCGCTCCGCGATGAGCTCCGGGCCATTGTCGAGTCGAATGGCCTGCGGTCGTCCGCGCCAGGCCACCACCTGTTCCAAGACGCGAATCACACGCTCAGCCGGCAATGAGGTGTCCACTTCGATGGCTAAGCCTTCCCGCACGCCCTCATCCAGCACATTGAGGGTCCGAAATCGGCGGCCGCCATAGAGCGTGTCGCTCATGAAGTCCACGGCCCACGTGGTATTCGGCTGGGGCACCACGACCAAGGGTTGGCGCAGCCGAACCGGCAGCCGCTTCTTGGTTCGCCGGGGCAAATTCAGCCGCAACTGACAGTACACCCGCCAGAGGCGCTTAGGGTTCCAGGGATGGCCATCCAGCCGGAGCCGATCACAACATTTCCAGAACCCCCACCGACTCTTGGCCGCCACGAGCGTGGTCAGCGCCGCGATCACGGGCGCATCCCGCCGGGCCCCATCCACGAGCGGCCGATAGTACGTGGCCCGATTCACTCCCACGGCCCGACAGGCCCGCTGAACCGGAAGACCGTTCACCATCACCAAATGCGTGACGACCTCCCGCCGTTCAGCAGGCCCTAGAGCTTTTTTGCGATGACATCCTTCAGGGCCAGATTCTCTAACGACAGGTCGGCATACATGCGTTTGAGCCGGCTGTTCTCGTGCTCCAGGTCTTTGAGGCGTTTCACATCCGACGCCTCCAGCCCCCCGTACTTGGCCTTCCACTTGTAGTACGTGGCGGAGCTGATGCCGTAGTGCCGCCAGATCTCATTGACCGGGCGGCCGGCGTCGGCCTCTTTCAGAATGGACACAATCTGCGTGTCAGTGAACTTCGACTGGCGCATGGGAACCTCCTGGCTAGGGTGGCTATTGTGCCAGAAAGTTCTCCTTAATGAGTGTCGTGGTTTAGGGGGAGCTTACGCGTCGACTAGGTAATGTCCTTTTGCCGACTTCATTTGTGAGATCGTGTGCCGCAGTTGGTGCAATACCACGGATAGATTCCGACTAGTTGACGAAAGAAGTCTGCAAAACCTTCACCGGCAATCCTGTAGTTACGCATCTCCGACATACAATTAGGGGCAGCTCAGGTCCGCCACTAATAAATCCTCCATGAAAGGCTCCCCGCGAGGAAAGAAACGCTGGTCAAACGGAGCGGCGGAGACTGGAGAATCGGGCGCGGTGTGCCAGGACGACCGAGCGCGAGAGATAGGACAGTCGGCGTAGCTCAGTAGATGGCGATCCGTACTGTATAAAGCATGAAGCGTGAGAGTCAACCGCGCGGAGGGCGGACGACCCATAAGACCACGAATCTATATGGGACTATTTATTCTATCATTTCAGTCGGTAAGGCCGGCTGAGACGGGGTGCTTTCTATAGCCCGCATTATAGTGCTTGACTCCCGCTCTCTTTGCGCCCATGGTGATCCCTCTGGTGTGAAGCTCCGCTGACTGTCCCATCTTTTGCGCTTCGTGATTCTTTACAGCGTGATTGATTCATCAGTCTCCGCCGCTCCGATGCCTAAAGTTCTCTGAACGGCCTGCCTCGTGTCGTGACCCGCTGATGGAGGCGGTCACAGACGCCGGCCTGGCACAGAGGACAACTCGATTCACCCGCATTTCCATAGAAAGGAGTAAGCCATGATCTACTATGCACTGGTGTTTATGCTGGTCGGCTTGATTCCCAGCGCCTTGACTCTTGCGGGAGTATCGGCAGCCTCGATCCAGATTACCTCGATGCTGATAGTGATCGGAGTCGTGTCGGCGGCGATTCTTGTGCTCAAGAAAAGCATGACCCGGGTTCCGTCAACGGAGACTGTGTTGGCCGACGATTCGGGGTCATTAATCATTAATATGACCGTCTAAGAGACATGAATGTCTAAAAAGGGCGCAATGAGATGAACGCTGATCAACTCAAAGGAAAATGGATGCAGTTCAAAGGAGACCTGAAAGGAAAATGGGGCAAGTTTACCGACAACGACTTGCAGGAGATCGCGGGAAACTACGACAAGTTTGTCGGGAAGGTCCAGGAGCATTACGGCGAGAGGAAGGACGAACTCATGAAGTGGGCAAACGCATGGCATGAACAGTCAGCGCCTGAGGCCGGAAAGAAGTAGTCCACGGCATGCCAGCAAAGTACACAGGCGACTTACGGCACACTTTTACATGACGGTTAAGGAGACATGATGCACACACGAACTGTTTTGACATTCTGCACGGCTTTGGTGATCGGAGGATCGCTTCTCACCGCATCGGCATTTGGCAGGGCGGAGGAGAAGAATATGAGCGACTCGTGGATCACAGCCAAGACCAGAATTGCGCTGTTTGCCGATTCCCAAGTGAAGGGCAGCGACATCAGTGTCGCGACCACCGATGGCGCGGTGATCCTCCGCGGAAAGGTCGATACCGATACGGCGAAGCAGTCTGCGGAAGGCATCGCCAAAGGCATCGAAGGGGCGAAGACGGTCAAGAACGATTTGCAGGTAGTCGCTCCGTCCAGGCGCGAGGTGACCAATGACAAGGACGAGGCGATCACGGCTCGCGTGAACGAACAGATCGCGAAAGACACTCAACTGAAGAACGCCGGCATTAAGGCGCAGACGAATGCGGGTGTGGTCTCGTTGACTGGCGAAGTTCCCGATCTCATAACCAGTGCCCAAGCGTCTTCGTCCGCCTGGCAGGTGCCTGGTGTGAAATCTGTGAAGAACGATCTGACGGTGAAAGAAAAGGCCTAAGGCCTGCCCTATGGAGCAGAGGCGCTCTCCGTCCGTCGATCTGATGAGTAAGCATCGACGGACGACAGAGGGGCTCACTCCGTTCACCACGAACCCGACGGCAGCGAAGCAGGAGGTGCACCATGGTCCGAGACACGAGTACGTCCAAAGGGAATCAGGAGGCCGAAGAGGCCGGTCCTCCTATTCAGATATCGAAGTCCGATTGGGAACACGAGCGCATCGCCCGACGGGCCTACGAACTCTATGACGAACGGGGTCGGCAGGAGAGTCAGGATGTGCAGGACTGGTTAGAGGCGCAGCAGCAACTGCTCCGCGCAACAGGTACGTAATCTCATGATGGGTGGATCTATCTTCAAACCAAGGAGCACGTTATGAATCAGGAACAATTCGGGCAGTTTTGGGAACAACTCAAGACTCCGCTCAAAATGAAGTGGGACAAAATTACGGCGGAAGATCTTGACCAGATACAGGGCGACCTTGCCACATTCGGCTTGGTGCTGCAGAAGCGATACGGCGAGTTAGACAAAGAAGAAGTGGCCACCTGGGCCAATCGCCGATACTCCCATTGGACGGGAAACTATGCCGGTTACAAGGATGCTGAGCCAGTGCTTTGACGCTTTCCCTCGCTGTTGTCAATGCCAACGTCTCGGGAGTTGAACGAGGGGTTGTATGCGAAAGCCCGCTAAGAAAAACGTTGCCGAAGGCAGGGGCCATGCATGTCCACCGTTGGGCGAACTGACGTGCAGTGAATCACAGGCGGAAGATTTGTTCTCAGCAGGGGAATCGACGGGGGACGAGCGCGTCTACCCGGCGAAACCAGCAGCCTCACTTCACTCTAGCAGTGACGAGTAGAGCAGGGACAGGAATCGCCGACAGAAGGGAGTCATCGCATGAGAAATTATCTCGTCTTGGTTTCGAGCGTGATGCTCATGTTGGTAGGGACCGTATTGCCCGTTCGCCCGGAGGACAGGCTTCTCGAAGGAGCCATGATTTTGGCCCCTGCGGGACCGTCTGCCAGAAGGGCAAATGATTCGGACGACACGCTGACAGCTTGCTTAGCGAGGAATCCCGCTCAGGTGACTCCGCAACAGCGGATGTTGGCGCAGCAGATGTGTGAAAACGAAGAGGCGACGAGGAAAGTAATACCACCCGCAGTGAAAGAAAGGTGAACGCCATGTATCAGATTTACAGCCTGATCGGAGTCATGGTGCTGACGTGGGCCATAGCCATCTGGGCCTCTTTCCCCGCGGAGCAGGATGACACGCGGTGATAGCCCTGCGTGGTCTCAGCATGCAAAGCAAGTCTACAAGAGACTTGGATGATGGGAAGAGAGCGAAAAGGTAGACGGGTGGCGCTGCCATATCTGCGGTGAAAATATTGATCCGGTCATTCAAGGCAGTCGGCGGGGGCACTCCTCTCCGGTTCGGAACCGTGCACGTGCCCCCGGAGCTCCCACCGCCAGCACATAAAAGGAAGAGTGGGGCATGAACATCGTTGAGGAGCGAGAGACGGACATTGAAAGACGCCTGACCCCTGGTCGTGCGGGGATGGTCTCAAGCTTGCTCGTGGCACTGGCGGTCCTATTATGGGGCGCGGACGATGCCCTGTCTGCTGCCATCACGATTGCGGGAAACGGTCCGGAACTTCACATGATCGAACGCCTGACGAGCGCATTTGAAAAGAACCATGTGGGCGCTGTCGTTGAGATCCGATGGGATCCATCGTTTCAGCCGACTCACATGGTGAAGTCGGGCGAGGCGGATTTGGCGTTGGTCGGAGAGACCGATCAAGACCTCGTCGCCACTCCTATCGCTTGGGACGGCATTGCTGTGGTGGTGAATTTTACCAATCCTCTTCGGGAAATCACATCTTTGCAGCTGGCGGCGATGTTCTCAGGCGTCCTGACTCGATGGTCGGATGTGGGAGGCATCGACACAAGAATCGAGCTCATCAATCGTCCTTCTAAGCAGCCTATTCGCGGAACGTTTGAAACGGTCTTAGAGATTATTGGGAAAAGTCCTCATGCTGCTCCTGTGAGTCGGTCTGATCAGCGAGCCATCAGCAGCGTAGCCGGCAATGGGTCGGCGGTGACCTATGCGTCCCTTGGCGTGGCCCTCGATGCGGTCAGCTATGGCGTTGGGGTGGCCCTCTTGAGTGTTGACCACGTTGAGCCGGCCAAACAGACGGTGAGAGATGGGCGGTATCGCTTGCGCCGGCCAGTTCTATTGCTTCGAAAACATGAAACCAACCCCACCGCAGCATCCTTTGTGGACTTTGCGCGCTCGAAAGAAGCGAAGGATATTATCGAGGAAATGTTTGTCTCCTACGCCGGTCCGGAAACTGATCCTCATGCCGTGCATGCATCGACGAGAGAAAAGTGAGAAGTCCGGAGAAAGTGCGATGCGCAAGTGGACCGACGGACTGTCGGAAGTACTCCTGGGTTTCTACCTTATAGGCCGGGTGGTCGCCCTCGTCCTGACGCACATGCTTTACAGATAATGCCCAGAGCATCGATCTGGCCGCCGTATTGTTGTGCCTGGCCAAAGTGCAAGGATGGTGTCTCTGAGGGCGTTTACTTGTTGGGATTTGGAAGGCCAAAAAGTGTTCGATACAGCACAGTATTCCGGTATACGGAGCGGTATGTTGTTTTGATGCTTCGGTTACCCTGGACTGTCCTATCCCTCGCGCTTCCTTGTGCCTTCCCAGTGCGATCGATTCCCAAGTCTTCGCCGCTCAGCGGCAGAATATCGGCAGTGGTCAGAGGCGACTTCCCGGTCAAGGATCGAGATTGCCTCCGCCGAAATCAAGGTGGTCAAAGAAGGGGGGGGTCAAATGAAACTTTTCACGATGGCAATAGTAGGATTTGTGTTTATCGGAATGACCGTTCTGGCCCTGGCTAATCCGTCAATGTTGCCGAAGCATCCTGGGTATCCGTCAGGCGGGGAGTTTGCGAATGATACGGGGCAGAAAAACCTGACCTACAACCAGTCCATTGCGGCGGCCGCGATGTCCGGCGACACGAACATGAGTCCAACGTTAATGGATCAAACCACTGTAGAACAGAACAATGCCACGGTCTCGGAGCGTGGTGGAGCCGCTCAATCGCCTGCGGTCGGACCGAAGGCGAAGACCGAACCTTCGGTAAAACACACTGAGCGGAAGAGCAAGTAGTTTGGCAGAGGAGAAAGCCAACTTCCGGCCAAGCCAAGGAGTGGATCGACGAGCGTGGAGGTGCTTATGCAACAGAGATACGAGTTCATGGACTTGATCGTGGCCGTAGGATTATGTGCCACGATCGTGGCCAGCGGCGTATTGATCATGGCTGCAAATGGGATGCAGATCAGGACTGTGGGATGGGAGTCCATAGGACAGCCCAACGGCAATCTTCGTGGGATGGATTTGCTTCAACCGGTGCTCGGCCAAGCCATTGTTGATCATGCACTCCTTGAACGTCGCCACGCGAAAGATGCGGCTGCAGCTTCTACAAAACTTGATGGTCTGGCCCTCGAAGGGACTCAGTGGCAACGCGCCCCTTATAGCTATCTCGATTCAATTGCCACCGGTGCCTCTTGGGCGGAAGCCGAGCATACTGCTAGAGTTCAGACAGTCATGGGTCGCTCGATCGTGAATTTCACCCGACGCGGTGTTCGCAGTGGACTGTGGTCTTCAGTGGAACGCGCTGCTCACGGCACCCCCCACATGATTGGTGTGACGGAGGCCGTGGGACAGAAGATGGAGAACGCGTTCCTCGCGAATTGGCAGCCTAATCTCGGGCGGGCGATAGTTGCCGCGACCCAAGACAGCGAGAAGCGATCGAGCTTGAGGCAAGAACAGTTGGGTGCGGCAATCCTACAAGTGGCCACAATCCAAGAAGCGTACGAACCAGCGCGAGCGGCAATTCAAGAACAGCTTGGAAGCGCAACGTTGGCCGCGACCGTCATTGGGACGCAAGAGGGAGGCATAACCTCTGACCGTGTGGCGGCGGATCAAGCTGCGGTCTTGAATGCACAAGACGCGTTCCCGAGGATTTCGACGACGACTATCTTCATAGTCGCGTCGCTCATTCTCATCAGTCTGCTTACGACCGGTCTCTTCGTGTTTTCCCCGAGGCGGGCGGCGATTCCCCAGGCTGATCCGGTTCACAGGGTACCCGCCGCACTCGTACCTTCCAAGTTGTTGTAGGGAGACCACCACAAGACGAAGATTC
>DASTSI010000060.1:0-4364 GCA_035760745.1 Nitrospira sp.
TCGCCACTGCTGGGCACGTACAGGTCGTGCGTCATGGCGACTTCAGGCCGCCCGGGCTTGCGGTTGAAGAAGAAGTTGGTCGTTTCGAAGGGCGGTTCCACCAGGAAGAACGGCTTGTCGAAATTATCGGCAAGGATGATCTGCGCTTCCCCGCCGATGTCCTCGCCCCAGCGGATCTGGCAACCGGCCGCCGTGATCATCTCCACCGCCCGGTCATACGTCACGCGCTCGAACGGCGGCTTGACGCGCTCCAGTTCAGAGAGGTCGCGACCGAGGGAGGCCAACTCGAGCGCGCAGTCGTCGAGCACCCGCTCCACGATGCCGGAGACCAAGTTCTCCTCGAAGACCATCGACTCTTCCTGGTTGAGCCAGGCCTGGTCGCACTGGATGTGCCAGATCTCGGACAGGTGGTGTGCCGACGGCTCTTTCTCCTTGCGGAAGGACGGCATCACCGCATAGACCTTGTCCATGCCGCTGTTGATGAGGCAGTCGACGTACATCCACGGGCTCTGGTTCAGAGCCACCGTTTGATCGTAGTAGGGGATCTCGAAAACCGATCCACTGCACACGCAGGCGGACTGCGTGGTGAGCGGCGTCTGCACGCCGATGAAGCCGTGCCCTTCGAGGGCTTCACGAATCACCTTGAGGATCTTGTGCCTCGCCCGGAGGATGTGCTGCGCCTTGGGCTGACGCAGCCAGAGGTGACGGACCGACAAATCCAACGATTGGTCCTGACCAGGGTCAAGCGGAAAGGGATCCGAAGCGTGACACAGGCTCAGCCGGCCCAGCACGTATCCGCCGTCCTCAGCGTCGCCCTCGACCTCACATATAACGGACGACTGCGGCGTGATGTCCGGCAGTCCGGCGCGGACCGCCTCGTCCCCCGGGATCTGTATTTTGATGTCTCCTCGAGCGGTGCGCAGGTTCAGCCATTCGGCGTCGGCAGCCAGGAGCCAACCACGCAGAACCGACGAGCTCATATTTCACGCCCCCTATCGAGCGGCCGGGAAGGCCGACCTACTCATTCCGGAACAATGATCCGCAAGTGCTCGATCCCGCCCCGGGGAAGCAGGTCCATAATGATCACCTTGGCTTCCTCTGCGGTTTCGACTCCCTTGACTACAACCTTGCCTCCGCGAAAGAGACTGCAATGCGCCGAGCCGATGCTCAGGCTCACCACCCCGAACCGCTCGCTGTAGTTCCCCACCGGCAGGCCGGCCTCAGCGAAACGGGCGATATCAACAGCCTCGCCGAGTTCCACGATGAATTTGTCACAGTTGCGCGCAAAAGGCCTTAATTCGATCGTTCTGGTGGCCGGGGTGGTCATCTCGAACGCTCTTCCCTTTCCCCGAAGTCAGCGCAGACGGCACACACGTATTCCCTCACCCCGACTCCATGGAAAATGACAGCGGGGAAGGTGACCATGTCACAGAGACAGGATCCCCACGGCTACGATTCGTCCGTCACGACGTGGGACGAAACAGCGACACCTCTTCGCCGGCAGCGGGTGCCCGGCCGGGGCGGAAGGTCAGACCCTGCGAGGATCTCTTCGCGTACAGTGATCGCGCGGCGACCAGCCGACCATGGGGTGCCGGAGAATGCCGGCGACATGAGAAATGGCGACCGCGAAACACATCACAGTCGTCCGAGAACCAAGCATCCGAACTAGATCGACACGGCGACACTCGAAACATGGAATGCCCGGTACCCGTTACACCCTTAGACCTGCGGTTAACGTCGGGCAGAACGCTCTTCCTTCTCATCTTGTCCGCTCGCTAAGAGCCACGACGCTTGTGGCTTGTGGCTAGTGGCTTGGCCTAGAGATCCAGCAGGCGCATGCGAAATTTTATGTTGAGTCATAAATCGCAGTCAATGCAATGTCGTCGCATTCTCACCATCTGAGAACCCTCAGCTCAGCCCCCTATTCACTGGGACCGCGATCACGGGCGGAGCCGTCAGTTCGTCCGATTTGCCCCGATAATCGGAGAGACGTCCGACAGGGTGCGGCGAGGAGGATGTCGCGACCAAGATGCGGCCCCCAGGACATCACTTGACGTATCGTCAGCGGCGAGCGCGGCGCGGCCGGCGGCAGATAACAGATCACCAGCCGGTCTTTGACCGGCGAATCCAGGTCAATACCCGTCGACTTCGTTGACCCGCTACGCTGACCCGGACCCCAGGTCGAAAGGGCCAATTCTCGAACGCCCCGATGTCGACATCCTGGGGCGAGCGCTACGGAGGATTGCGGTGCACGAGGCAGCGGAATGGAAGCCGGGGCAAGATACTCAAATGGTCGCCACGGCGCGACTGCTGGGCCAGGATCCCGACAAGATCCACTGTCCGGCCTGGGGACTCATCGGCAACCTGGGCGACAGCATCTGCTACGCGGGCGTCCCCGCGAAGGTCGAGGCGATCCAGGATGAACTACGTCGCCGCGTGGTTGACGCCGATCTCCCGGTGCGGGTGATCGCACCCAACTTCTCGGGCGGGATCTCCGACGGACAGCGCAATGGCACACCCCAGATGCGCTACTCGTTGATCGGCCGGGAAACCACCAACGACGGTGTGTGTCTCCACCTCGAGGGGAGCGACGTCCAGGGCGTGATAGCCGTCGTTGCCTGCGACAAGCCTCCGGTAGGGACCCTCGCCGCGATCCTGGAGCGCAACGTCCCCGCGGTGATCATGTCCGACGGCTCGATCCGCCCCGGCATCGACTCCCGCACCGGTAAGCCGATCGACATCATCTACTGCTACCAGGCGGGGGCCGCGCCGCCGGCCGAACGGCGGCGGGTGGCATTGGAGGCCTCGCCGGGCCACGGCAGTTGCGGCGGCATGTTTACGTACAACACCATGCAGTCGTTCATCGCCACGTGCGGCATGGAACCGCTGCACATGGTGAGCCCAGCCTCCGAGGATCCGCGCCGCATCAAGGAGTTCCCCGGCGAACTGCTCGACGTGCTCCAGCTGCTCACCGAGCGCGGCATCAGACCGCGTGACATCGTCACCCCCGCGGCCCTGCGCAACGCCACCCTGGTCGCCATCGCCATGGGCGGCTCCACCAACGTCGTGCTGCACGCGCCCGAGCTGGCGCGTGCCGCGGGTATCGACTACTGGCGCGATGTGATCACCCAGGAGGAGTTCAACCGGATGGCACGCAAGCTGCCCGTGCTGGTGAACGCCTGGCCTTTCGGGCGCTATTCGATGGTCGACATCGACGCCAAGGGCGGCCTGCCGGTGATCGTGAACGAGTTGCTCGCCGCGGGCGTGCTCGACGGCTCCTGCCTGACCTGTACCGGTGAAACGCTCGCCGAGCAGGTCGCGCGCCTCAGCCCGGTCGCACCCGACGGGGATGTGATCCATCCGGTTTCGGCGCCGTTCAAGCCGACCGGCGGACTCAGGCTGCTCCGCGGCAATCTCGCGCCCGAGGGCGGTGCCGTCATCAAGCTCGCGGGTGTCGAGCGCGGAATGGAGGACGGCCGGTTCGTCGGCCGTGCTCGCGTGTTCGACAGCGAGAAGGCGCTCCTGGAGTCACTGACCACGGAGCCGGAAGGATTTCAGGACCGCGACATCGCCGTGATCCGGTACGAGGGGCCGCGCGGAGCACCGGGCATGCCAGAGATGCTCGATCCCACCTCGCGGATCACGGCACTCTGCAGGCAACGCGACATCACCGTCGCGCTGATGACCGATGCCCGCTTCTCGGGCGGCTCGGTCGGCCTGGTGATCGGTCACGTATCGCCCGAGGCGGCGCAGGGCGGGCCGATCGCCCTTGTCGAGGACGGCGATACGATCGTCGTGGACGTCAACGAGGACACGCTGGACTGCATCGAGCTCAACGATCCGGCGACCGAGGCCGAGCGCCGTTCACGTTGGCAGGCCGAGACGGACCGCAACGAAGGGACCCACCCGAAGGTCAGGCCGGTCACCGCCCGGCTGCTCCGGCGGATGCGCGGCAGTGCCCTTCCGCCGCTCCAGGGCGGCGGGATGTCGGACGGCCTGGTCCCCCGCTAGCGGCTGCTTCGCATGAGCAGTCAGGCGTCCATCCCGTGATCGTCATATCCGCTGAGAGCGCCACTGTGGCCGCTGTCCTCCGCGATCTCACGATCCGGGAGGGCTGTTGTCACATATGGACGGCCTGTTTACGGTAAGCCCCGATCGACTCCTTTCGCAGATCAGCGAATGGGGAACTTTGGCATGGAGTTCTCATGATGTCTGCGCAATCTCCTGAAGCGATCATCCAAGCCCACTGGTGTGACGTGCTGGGCGTGGAGGAGGCCCTGCCCGAGGACGGGTTCTTCGAGCTGGGAGGGCATTCGCTGCTGGCGATCGAACTGCTTGAGCGGATCGAGTCGGAGCTGGGCATC
>DASTSI010000061.1:0-9913 GCA_035760745.1 Nitrospira sp.
CCCCTGGACCCGCGCGGCGCCGCGAGAGCCGCCCGGGTGATACGCGATGGCGGCGCGCTCGTCCTCGGAACGTTGCTGGGTCTGCATCGCGAGACCAAGCAAGCGCTCGCACATCCACATAAAATCTTGTACTTCCTGCCGCATGCTCGCGTCACCGTACTGAACGAGGGTTTCGCGAGGTACTGGTGAGACTCCACGTCATCATGCAAGCCGCGAAAACTCATGCTTCCTGCAATCGCCTGAGCGTCTTGGCGAGGTCGTTCAGTTTGGCGAGAAAATAGGCACGCTGCTTCGGCGTGGCAAGACGATCACACGTCAAGACGAGCCGGGCAATATGTTGTCTCAGGCCTGCCATCGATTCTGCAAACGCCCGGTCGGCCTCCTTCTCTTTCTCCACCAGCCAGTCGTGCAACCGGGCGGCCGTTTCGCGGCTGTCTTTGGACTCGAGGAGGGCGATCAACCGTTCATTGCGTCGCTGCTGGTAGGCGTACCACGCGGGGACCGTGTCGGGAAATTCCATGGCAAGGGCCCGAATGTCGTCCTCCTGCTGCGCGGTCATCGTGCCGAGCCATTCCCGCGCCAGTGACAGGATGCGCTCGGTCCGGTGTTTCAGCCGCGCCGCCGGACTCTCTTGCAGCAGCCGTTCCTCTTGATGCAGACGGCCCTGCAGAGTCTCCCTGAGTCTCGACACTTGGCGTGCGCTCACCAAGCGGGCGAAGTCGGCGCCGTCCGTCGCAAACCGGGCAAACAGGTCCGTTTTCAATTCGTCGTATTGAGCAAAGGCCCATTCGAGATCCTGCTGCGTGAGCCTTTGCTGCACACGGGCCGACACTTGCTGCAAGACTGCTTCGTACCGAGGGAGCGCTTCATGGCGATGGGTTCGAATGATGGTGTCGAGACGATCGTACAGAAAATCCTTCTGGGAGCGAGAGAGATCGAAATACCCATCCAACTGCCGCACGATCAGCCAATCGGCATGGTTATAGAGCAATGTCGTCGCGCAGCCTGCGACGGCCAATGAGACGGTGAGGGCCGCGAGCAGCAACGCACGACGGAGACGGACGCCGATCATCTCGTGGGAGCCTCTGGTTGAATGGGGGGCGAACGACCAACGACCCTATCACAGCCCCGTCCGGGCGTACCACTCGTCAAGATCCGTAGGGTGGACGCAGAAGGCGACTGCGGGGCCGGTCCGATGACGCGCTTATTTCTCTAGGCCGTGGTGCCGGTCCGCGTAGTTTCCACGAAGTGTTCCGTCGCATCATCCAAGCCCCGGCCTTGCCGCCCCTGCGGCCGGTGGATATAGAGCAAATGAGAGTCGAGTGGAGAGTGCGTCCGCTTGGGCGGCAACGGCATGTGGTAGGCGACAGGTCGCGAATGGTCGGCAAGTTGAAGCGCCGGATTGTACACGCTGTTGAACTTCCACAGCATCTTCACGAAGTTCGTCTGGCCGCGCCACAGATGCCCGGTCGCGATCCGCATCGTGGATTTCAGCGCCGTCCATCCCAGGTGTTTCTGATTCAGGATCTGCTGGGTCTTGACGAGCTCTTCGTAGAACTCGGGAAGCGGCAACGCGGTCGGCAGCACGGCATGTTGGATGTCGTAAAGCCGGTAGTCCCTCGAGGTCACGTGTCGGGCTTCCGTGTGCCACGACTCCGTGCCCGGATACGGCGTGTTCACGCTGATGTTGACGATCTCGGGAATCTCGAGGCACCACTGGCGGATGATTTCGAACCGGCGGCGGTCCCAGCTGGGGTCGGCGATGACGTTGATCGCCACGGTGATGCCCAACGACCGGGCAAATTCAAGCGCTTCGAAGTTCTTGCTCAGACTGATCCGCTTGCGGTGAAGCTTGAGACCTTCTTCGTCGATCGCCTCCACTCCGATGAACATGTACGCCAACCCGAGGCGTTTCCAGAATTGAAACACCTCCTTATTGCGAAGGAGCACGTCGCCGCGCGTCTCCAAGTAGTACTGTTTCGCGATGCCTTTGCGCGCGATGGCTTCGCCGATCGCCATGCCCTGCTTCGCCTGGATAAAAGCGACGTCGTCGACGATGAAGACACCCGGTTCTCGGACCCGTTCGAGATCTTCGACGATGGCCTCAGGACTGGCGGCGCGGTAGCTCCGACCGTAAAACGTCCAGGCACTGCAAAAGGAACAGTCCCATGGACAGCCTCGGGTGAATTCGATGGACGCGCAGGGGTCCAGTACGCCGATAAAGTATTTTCTCCTGTGGCGAAGCAGGTCCCGCGCAGGCCGAACGTCGTCAAGCGTGGTAATCATCGAGGCGGCAGGGGCTTCGCCTCGTTCGGTCACGGAGCCCGGTACTCGATGGACGGCGTGCCGGTCGTGACGAATGGCCTCGAGGAGCGGCCCGATCACGCCTTCCCCTTCGCCTTTCATCACGCAATCGATGGCCCCGGCGCCGTGCTCGATGAGGGCCTGAGCGAC
The DNA here is from genome assembly GCA_035760745.1 of Nitrospira sp. GTDB lineage: Bacteria > Nitrospirota > Nitrospiria > Nitrospirales > Nitrospiraceae > Nitrospira_C. Next base: position 2,455 of record DASTSI010000061.1, read on the forward strand.
GAAGGAGGCACTGTGCCCCCCGACGAACACGAACGATGCCGGTAACATCCGTTTGGTGAGCTTCGCCAGGTCCACGATCTCAGGGACATTCGCCAGATAGTTGCATGAAAAACCGATGACCTCCGGGTGCCGCTCGGCGAGGAGCCGGACATAGTCTCGCTGGGTTTCGGCTTGAAGATCGATCAGCATCACGTCGTGGCCGTCCCGCTGGGCGGCCGCGGCCACGAGCTCGAGGCCGAGCGGCTCGAGCCGGAGATAGATCTTCGTATACATGAGCGGACCAGGATGGACGAGCAACAGCTTCATGAACGGCCTCCAGAGCAGAGCAACGACAGAATCATGTCACTCTAGAAGTTCGCAGGGGCCCGAATCAAGAGAGAATAGCCTAGGGGTTTACCGAGTTTCTTCCATGAAGGCGATGTGAGGAGAAATCCTCGTCTTCCTCGCGTCGCAGCCCACGGGCATTGCATGGCAAACCCTTGGTACAATGCGCAGGAACGTCAAACACTCAAGGAGCATCATGAAGGCTGCAGAGTTGCTCGTCCGATGCCTCGAGAATGAAGGCGTGCGGTACCTCTTCGGTTTGCCGGGCGAGGAGACGCTCGAATTGACCGACGCCTTGCTCGATTCCGGCATCCGGGTCGTCGAAACGAGACACGAGCAGGGCGCGGCCTTCATGGCCGATGTCTACGGCCGGCTCAGCGGCCGCGCGGGAGTCTGCTTCTCGACGTTGGGACCGGGCGCGACGAATTTGTTGACGGGAGTGGCCGATGCCTATCTCGATCGGGCTCCGCTCGTCGCGATCACCGGACAAGCTTCGCTGAACCGCCGTCACAAGGAGTCACATCAATATATCGACGTCAGCTCCATGCTGAAGCCGGTCACGAAATGGACGACCTCTATCCCGAAGACGGAGGTGATTCCTGAGGTCGTCCGCAAAGCATTCAAGATCGCCCAGACGGAGAAGCCGGGAGCGACGCATTTCGAGTTGCCGGAAGACGTGGCGGACGAGGTCGTGGACGGGGAGAAGCGCGAGCCGTTGTTCGTCCAGGCGCCCGTGACTCCCGAACCCTCTCTCCGGCAAATCGCCAGAGCCAGGGACGTGATCGCGGGCGCGCAACGTCCGGTCATCCTTGCCGGCAACGGCGTGATACGAGGACATGCGCACGAAGCGGTCAGGCGGTTTGCCCGGCGACTGAAAATCCCGGTCCTTCACACGTTCATGGCCAAGGGCATCGTGCCGGACAGCGACCCGCTTTCCCTGTACACGCTCGGTCTGCAAATGCAGGACTACGCCGGGAGCGTCATGCGGCAGGCTGATGTGGTGATCACGCTGGGGTACGACTTCGTGGAATACGCGCCCTGCTTTTGGAACCCCGATCGCGAAAAGCGTATCGTGCACGTCGACGTGTCTCCGGCGGAGGTGGACGAACATTACATCGTCGAAGTCGGCGTGTTGGGCGATATCGGGCTGGCGCTCCAGCATCTGGACGAGCAACTCTCGCTCTGTTGGGTTGCATGGGCCGAGCGGGCCCGCCATACCGTGGTCCAGGGATTCGAGGAAGAATCGCACGGATCCGCCGGCTGGCCGTTCCGGCCCCAGGCGCTGATGACGGGATTGCGGGAGGCCCTTCGTCCCGATGATCTCGTGATCTGCGACGTGGGGGCACACAAATTGTGGATGGCCCGGATGTTCCCGTGCGAGACGCCCAATTCGTGCATCATCTCCAACGGGTTTGCCGCCATGGGTCTGGCGCTGCCCGGCGCGATTGCCGGCAAGCTGCTCCATCCGGAGAAGCGCGTCGTCGCGGTGACCGGCGACGGCGGCTTTTTGATGAATGCTCAGGAGGTGGAGACGGCCGTTCGGATGCGCCTGCCGTTGGTGATCCTTGTGTGGCGCGACGAGGGGTACGGCGTGATCCGCTGGAAGCAGACCATTCGTTTCGGCCGGACCGCTTCCGTCGATTTCGGAAATCCCGACCTGGTCCGTTTTGCCGAAAGTTTCGGTGCGGCGGGGTATCGCGTGAACGAACCGTCTGAATTGGGGCCTATCCTTGCGGACGCAGTGACCCAGGACAGACCAGCGGTCGTCGATTGTCCGGTCGACTATGCAGAGAATCTGCGCTTGACCGAGCGGCTACGCAACCTTGCCAGTCCATGAGCGAAACCCACCCGTTCCTACCTTGAATCGCCGCCGTTGATCGCTGATGAGGGTCCGGGTCGGGTTCACCCAGGCCAGACCGGCGGTAATCAAGATTCCGGTCGGCTCGGCTATGTAGAAAATCTGCGCTTGACGGAGCGGCCACGCGCATTTGACTCAAGGTGGCGTGATTTTCTGCCCCCTTGCCGCAGGTCCCAGGGGATTCGGGGCTACGCAGGCTCAGGGTCTTAAACCCGATACGCCGCATTTCAAGGACGAAGTGCAGCTAGGCAAATACAGCGGCGCGAGCATTGAGCGTCGAGCCGCTGCCGCCTTCGACGCTGGCAGTGGCGGCGGCGGTGGAAGCCCCTGCAGCAGCTATTCGGGGCCTGTCGCCGCTGCCTGCAATCGCGGGGATAAAGGAGCCATGGACCGCTACCAGGAGCATCAAGAAACCCAGGAAGACAAGCGGAAGTATGGTGTCCAGTGAGACGTAGCTCGGCGGACTATTCGTCGAGTCACAGAATTGAATCCGGATTTGGCGCGGGCCTATTTCAATATGGCGTGTGCGCTCTCGGAAGTGTGGAGGTAATGAGAGCCGCTTCGTCCTATTCCATCGTGATGGAGCGGGGAAGGCCGGCTCCATATAATCCCCACCCCAGCCCAAAATCCTCCTCCGTCCGTTCCCAGGCCTGCTGAGACGCGCCGACGCCTTCATAGCGGATGAGGTAATCGGCAAACTGCTCTCGCGGATCCCGCCGTTCTTTCTGCAAGGCATTCATATCTCTGAAGCAGCGCGTGATGAAGCCCACGATGACGTCGCTGTCCCTGACGAGTTGCGCGTCGCCTGGGTCAATGCCGTAAAGACGCTGCCGCTCGCTCAAGACGTAGGAGGCGAATTGGCGGGCCAGGAGAAACGTCCGCGCGTACGGAGTCTGCCGGCTGAGATAGGCGGGATCGTAGCGGATCCCCGTTCCATCGTAGCTGACCGTTCCCACATAGGGTGCCATCGGCGGAGTGACATAATACTGCAGCTGGCTGCCGTTTCGAAGACAGCGATCCACGACTTCCAGCATGGTCGCGACATTCCCGGGATCGCTCTGGCCGGGAGGCGTTGGCTGCTCTCTCGCGATCCCTTTCTCTCCCACATGCCTGTTGGCCTGATTCACGCAGTTGGTGAAGGCTTTCAGTTTCTCCCCACGACGCTTGATCTGCTCATTCCCCTGCTTGACCAGTTCCGACTGTCGGCGGCTGTTGCCGGGCGGCTTGGCTTCCTCAAAGAGGGCCAGGCCCTTGTCTTGAAACGCCTTCGCCTCCTGAAGGAGCGGGAGACAGTGGCTCGAATTCTGTTTGAATTCCGTCGTGTGGTGATCGTACCAGCGCTGGGCGCCGCCGACGGCGAACGGATCAGACTGTCCCTGTGGACTGTAGAGGTCCCCTTGTGATTGGCTGATCGCCAATGCGGGTTGGAGTAATTCGGCGAGGGTGACCAAAGCGGCTCCCATCCAAAACCGGCGCAGGCCGGTCCGCTCGTGTTGCCATGCGCCCTGGAGCGATCTTGTCGTCACCGCTGTGGCTGCCGCTTCGGGAGGTACCTGGTGCTGTCCATCTGGGTGATTTCCATGACTCCGTCTTTGACGAACTCGTACCACATGGTGCCGATTTGCCCGGATGTTACGTCGTAGAGCATCATCTGGCCTCGTGAGGGTTCCGGTCGTCCAGATTGTAGCTGGCATCGTTTTCGATCGTAAGCGTTTTTTCGGAAGGAACCGGTTGTTCGGGACCATGTCCCATCGCCCCACGACTTCGGGCACGACCTTCGCTCTGGGCGCCATGTGTTGAACCGCCATCGCGTGAACGGCGGCGATCCTGCTCCATCTGCATGGCAATGTAGGGCCGCTTCTCCTCGCTCATGCCGGCATAAGGATCGCGCGGTTGCCGTGAAGACAGATGCGCCATCGCCATATTCATCTCGTTCAACTGAGCCCGGAGATCGTCCGGCAGGTTGCGTCCGGCTTCATAGAGGACTTGTTGGGCCCCTTGAGATCGTCTTGATTCATCAGTTCTTTTGCCAGATAGAACTCAGCCTCGACGGCCGGCGCCCCCGCGATGCCGCGGAAGTTTGTGTCGCCTTGGGCATTCCCGATCCTCGGCATGCCGGCCATCCGCAGCGGGCCATACATCGCTGCCGTATGGCAGTGCTCGATCGCTTCATCGTGTTGACCCATGGCAGAGAGCAGCTTGCCGGTTTGCAGATGCGCGTCGGCGACGAGTGTGGCCGCGTTCTTCGGAGCTATGACCACGGCTCCTTTTTCAGGCTGTTGATCCGGCCACATCGCGGAAAACATTTCCCGGGACTCGAAGCCCCAAGCCATGCGCTTTTCATAACCAAGCACCGCCTGGTAGTGGGCCAAGGTCTCGCTCTGCTTCCCGCCTCGTTCCGAGAGCAACGGCAGGAGCCGGCATGACGGCATGGAAAGCTCCACGTTGACCGGGCCTGCAAGATTACAGGCGGGAAAGCGAGTCAATCAAGTGGCGAGGGGAGAGGTAAGGGGAAGTCAATTGCTCCTCCGGCTGCCGATGTTTCTCGATGGCGAGCGGTTCATCGATCGGCAGACGGTGGGACGCGGCGAAGTGTTTCCTGACGACCGGCGTGGTGGAACTCGGGGATGCGGTTCGACTGGATCAATTGGCCTTGAGAGCTTTGCGCCGGCAAAGCTTGCCAGACCTCGTCTGCATCGCACTCGGGTATGGATGACGGCCGCCTGACTGTCTTGGATATCCCGGAACCCTGGCTTCGGGCTCTTGAGGAAGGGAAGAAACTGCTCCACTAGCGCCGCCTCCATTTATCTATCCCCCAAGTCTCGCGACAGGGGATTTTCCCAGTAGGACACTCTGCTCGAGCCTCTCATGCTCGTGGCATGAGTGGATCGAGCCGCTGGTTCGCGTGGGTCCTCGTTCTCTTGCCCGGCTGTGCCCTGGTGCAGTCGCTGGTCGTCCATCCGATCACCGTTGGAGGAATCGAGTTTGATCCTTCTACCCTCCATACGATCGGTCTGAGCTTGCCGATTACGGGAGGCGATGAAGATTACGATGCCACCGTCACGGTCAACTATCGCCAGGCTGGGTCTTCGGCGTGGAAGGAGGGCCTGCCGTTGCATCGCGTTCGAACCAAGACCTTGTCACGTGCGGATCCCACCAAATTCCCGATCGCCGAGCAGTTTGCGGGGAGCATTTTTGACCTCGAGCCGGGGGTCCGCTACGAGATCAAGCTGACCGTTGAGGATCCAGATGGAACCCGGGTGACACGAACGGGCACGGTCGCCACGAGGCCCGTGCCATCCGATGCTTCCCCTTCCTCGCAGATCGTTTCCGTGAGCGACGACGAAGCCCTTGGGGCCGCTTTGTCCAACGCCAAACCCGGAGACGTCATCACGTTGCATGAAGGTCGATACCGCGGCCCGATCCGACTCGAAAACAGCGGCACAGCGTCCAGTCCGATCGTCGTGAAGGGCGCGGGCTGGAAAAACACGGCGATTCTCGCACCGGGGTCGGACTATGGGATCGTCATCACCGGTTCGCATGTGCGGGTGGAGGATCTCGCGGTGAAGCAAAGCGCATGGGGCATGAAGATCACCGATGCGCGCGACGTGGTCGTTCGGCGTACGTGGATTGCCGACGTGCGGTACGGCATCAATGCGACCGGGGGAGCCAATCGGGATTTCTACATCTGCGACAACGTGCTGGAAGGCCACGGCGTCGTTTGGCCGGATACCAGCAATCGGACGTGGGACTACGAGGGCATCGTGGTCACGGGGACCGGACACGTAATCTGCCACAATACGCTTTCCGGCTTCGGCGATGCCCTGGGCCTCTCGACCCACACGAACATCCCGAATCGGGCGATCGATTTCTACGGGAACGACGTGCTGTGGGGAGGGGATGACGGCGTCGAGCTCGACTACAGTGAGCGGAACGTGCGCGCCTATCGGAATCGGTTCGGGAATGTCGCGATGGGCATCAGTTTCCAGCCGGTCTGGGGCGGGCCGGTCTATGCCTTCGGGAACGTGATCTACAATACGGCCTTCGCGCCCTACAAGCTCAATCAGGATCCCAGCGGGTTTCACATCTACCACAATACCGCCCTGCGGTCGGGATCGGCCTGGACCCAATACGGCGTGGCCGCGTCGAATTTCACCTTCTATAACAACCTGACGATGGGGACGAATCAGGCGGTGGATTGGCAGCCCTTCATTCAATACGCACAGATCGATTACAACGGATGGAGTCCCGACGGCGAATTCAAGTTCGACTATAGTTGGAACGGGTTCGCCTCGCTGCGGGACGATTCGCCCTACGAGCATCACGGACGTTTGTTGACGCAGCCCGTGTTCGAAGAGTCGATCGCCATCCCGGCCAATTTCGCCGCGTCCATGCGGCCCCCTTCGGTGACGTTGCATCCGCGGAGTAATGCCGTCGATGCCGGGATCCGGCTGCCGAACATTAACGACGGCTACACGGGGAGCGCGCCCGATCTGGGCGCTCTCGAGCGGGGCCGGGAAGCCCCGACTTACGGCGTCCGATGGAACCTCGACGTGCCCGTCACCAGAGATCCTGCCTCTCGCCAAGCACGATCACGGCCATGACGCGGCTCCGGCACAAAATCTGTGACGGCGCGGGAGAAGCGGGACCTCGTCCTGCCCAGTCAGAGGTTCGATAAAAGAATCACAGGAAGAGTCGGCCAGCGAGCAGGGCAGAGCCGCCGTGGGATGTTCCTCGGGGGCCGGCAAGGCTACTTCATCTTCTTGGGGTCCTGATACACCATCAGCTGTGCGTAGGGCATCCCGTCGAACATGATATACGTTCCGGAGGGATTGGGCTTCGTGGGCAAGTGGGGTCTCGGCCGCATCGAAGGGCCACATCACCATCCAATGAGGCGGTTCCGAGATGACCTTCGCGCCTTCGACAGACAACACCACGTTGCCGTCCTTGTCAAAATGCGAGCCGCCTCGCGCCATCTAGGCAATGCCCGGGACGGTATTCGTGGGCTTCGGCGCATTGTTGGAAATGTCCATCAGACACTGGTGAGCCGCGGGATCCATGCACATGGGATCGGGTTCCGGTAGATTCATTCGTCGCAACACACGTGAATCCGTTGGCACTTTTGCGAGCCTCCATCAGCTTCCCGTTGGCGCCGCCGCGGTCCGATTCTTAGACGAAAAGTTACAGCATAATCTGAAGAATCCCAAGGAGTGGACGCGATCCTGGCGTCTTGGGGCGACCGTTCACCGCGCTGCCGTACCCCATCGCCGATGCATA
>DASTSI010000062.1:0-6132 GCA_035760745.1 Nitrospira sp.
GGCAAATCTGCATGGCCATTAACCGCCTCATTGTGGATGCGGCCGTCTACGACGAGTTCGTCGACCGTTTCACCGAGCGGGTCCGGAGGTTAAAAGTCGGCAACCCGGCCGATGACGATACCGCGATCGGCCCAATCATCAATGAACACCAATTGCACGGCCTTCTTCAACACATCGAGAAAGCGCGTGCGGAAGGCGCCCGCGAAGTGGTCGGCGGTAAACCGCAGGGACGAATCCTTCCGCCCCACGTGTTTGTCGATGCGAGGAACGAGATGTCGATCGCCCAGGATGAATTGTTTGGACCCGTGGTGTCGATCATCAAAGTGCGTGGAGACCACGAAGCGTTGGAGGCCGCGAATGCCACGTCGTATGGCTTGTCGAGTGCGGTGCTGACGCGTGACGTCGAGCGCGGGAACCGGTTCGCGCGGCAGTTACAGGCGGGCATGACGCATGTCAACGACTCCCCCGTCAATGATCTGCCGAACTGCCCGTTCGGCGGAGAAAAGAACAGCGGTCTTGGGCGCTACAACGGCCAGTGGTCCCTCGAGGAGTTTACGACCGTGCATTGGATTTCCATCCAGCATGTCCCGATCGAGTATCCCTTCTGATCCGTATGCGAGAGGGCGGTATGAAAGCCATTCCGAAGACCATGCGTGCGGCGGCGATCGATCGCTTCGGTCCTCCCGAAGTGCTGACGATCCACGAGCTGCCGCTCCCCACCGTCGAGACGAATGAAGTGCTGATCGCGCTCCACACGGCTGGAGTCGGGTCATGGGACGCCGACATCCGGGATGGGTGGTATCCGGAAGGCAAACCGCGCTTTCCGCTCGTCCTCGGCACTGACGGCTCCGGCACCGTGGCGGCCGTGGGCTCGCGTATCCGCCGGTTCAAGCCCGGCGACCGGGTCTATTCCTACAGTTGGAATAATCCGAAGGGCGGTTTTTATGCCGAGTATGTCGCCGTCGTGGCGGACAAAGTCGGATCGGTGCCCCGGCGGCTGGATCTCAAACAGGCCGGTGCGATCCCGACCACCGGGCTGACCGCGCTGCAGGGCATCGACGACATCCTGCATGTGAAGAAGAGTGAGACCGTCATGATTCACGGCGCCAGCGGGGGCGTCGGTACGCTCGCCGTGCAGTTTGCCAAGTTGAGAGCGGCGCGAGTGTTTGCCACTGCCTCGGGTGAGGACGGCGTGGCCCTCGTGCGTCGCCTGGGTGCGCACAGGGCCGTGGATGGAGCGCGGGAGGACATCGTGACCGCCGCGCACGCATTCGCGCCGGACGGGATCCATGCGCTGCTCGCGCTGGCCGGCGGCGATGCGCTGGAGCGCTGTCTCGACGCGCTTCGTCCAGGCGGACGATGCGCCTACCCGAACGGGGTCGAGCCCGAGCCGGACAAACGTCGGGGCATCGACATCATGTCCTACGATGCCGTCTCCGGCGTCCGCGAGTTCGAGCGGCTGGGCCGCGCCGTAGAAGAGGCGAAACTACGAGCACCCATCGCGGCAGCCTATCCGCTCGAGGAGGCGGCGAAGGCGCACGAGCGGCTTGCCGAGGGGCACGTGCTCGGCAAGGTGGTACTGCGCATTCGCTAGCGGACACTATCGGAAAACACTTTTGACGCGACGAAATGCCAGCATTAAACCGAAATGAAACTGGCGATCAGCAACTTTTTTCGAGCGGATATGACAAATCGAGACGTTGCTCTATTTCCCGAATGTAATACTCAACAGCGATGCGATCTTCTCCGGGCAGCGCGGCAGTCGAGATTAACGAGAGAAGGTTTTCACAGGCAGACGCAAAGACGCCGGTCTCCTTTTTCAATATCACCATGGCGAACCTGCTTATCCTTCATTACCCCGTGCGATGAAGACCAAGCGCTCAGAGTGTGGTCTGTTCACAGCCGGGTGCAGACGATGTCCCATACCTTTTGATCAATGCTGTCAGGCGCGATGGGTTCCCATCGGCTTTGCTCTGAATTGCTGTACACCGCCTCACCGCTTCCCATATTTCCAGTGAACGTCATATAACCCAGCAGCTGGACCGTCTCTTCCAAGCAGTCATATTGCCTTCGGGTTTTGCTAGATAACCACGGGCCTCCAACGATGCTTTGTATCGTCATGTAGTCGAACAAGGCCCACAAGGTGACCACATTCCCCTTCCGGCTGATGCTATCTGTGTCCAGGTAGGCACTGTACACAGGGAGTCCTCTTTCGATTTTGCCGCCAACGTTCACCCAATCGGCATAGACCCGTAACGGTTCAACACACTGCGCGACGATCGTGATCAGCGACCACAGACTCGAACAGTAGATCAGACGAAGGGAACGTCTGTAGAGCGGGGCCGTGACAGGCATGCGAGCCTCCGGGGGAGTGAACCGTACCCGGGATTTCGCCAGAGCGTACTAACGGCCTCTTCGGCGTGAGCGGACATTGGACGAAGGAATCTTCGGCAACCAGGCAATCATTGAGGTGTCTGGTAGATCTTGAGGCGTTTTGTACATTTCCAGCATGGTCCTCCAGCGTTTGCTGGATGCGGGCTTGCGGCTCTCACGCCTTTTCCTCATGGCATTATCGTACCACATGAAGACCGATGCGATGACTCCCCCACCGCTTTTGTTTGCCCCCTTCGATAGAAAGAAATAGCAGCTCACACTGGGTCAGTCGTTACCATTGCCGATTGGTCCAATTCTTCTCCAGCTCCCGCTGCTTGAGCGCCCCATACAGACGCTCGAGGTCCCGGCCTTCCGGCGTACTAGCCAACACAGCAGCCAACGGTTCGGGACTGAGATCGCTCGAGGCCAGATCGGCCGATAGCTCCTCAGCCTGTTTTGGAGTCACCGTCTGGATCATGGCCAACTCTCCGTCGCCGGATCGCACAAAGGCAATGGTGGCGGGGGGATGCGCCTCCACGAACGTTCTCAGTCCCTTCTCAAGCGCTAACGACACCGGCTTGGCAGACGTGATATAGATTTTAGAACCGACCATAGATACCTCAATCCAGGGGTTTGACGTTGTTGAGCAGATCCAGCGCGCTGAACTCAATCAGATCGACCTCTTCCCGCGTCAACGCGCTGCCTTGTGCCAGCCGCTGGTGCAGGGCCGCGCACGCGCCGATGAAATCCAACGTTTCCTGAGATAACGGAAGCTGGCTGCTCTTTTTTAGCTTGACCGCCGAGCAGGGGATCGATGCGGCGCGTGCCCACGACCTGATTGAAGTCTCGTGAACCCTCGTCCGGCCGCGGCTGCGGGAATTATGTGGTGACATGGCGGTACTCCTATCACACGCCTATGGTGTTCACAGGCGGTAGCGCTCAACGACTCCTCACCTCACAGCCGATACCTCATTTCATCCAGGCAGACTGCTTACGAAACCATAACACCCGCCCTGGGCACTTGTCGCATGGCCTTCTCGCTGCAGGGACCCGCACCTTGTGGACGCTTCAGGGTTTCAAGGGCAACCTCTATCGCTTACGAGCGGGCGGACTACCGTGTGGTGTTCAAGCGCTCCGGCACGCGAAGCGACATCGTGGGAATTCTCAGCAAGCCGGATTTTTAAAAGGCCTACTGAGAGCCATGAGCAACGGCAGCCTATGTGACTGAAAAAGAAGCGCATGGCATCGATGCCGACGCCGTCGAAAGCAGGCGGACGTCGCATCGTGGGAATCCGATTTTCAATGCAGCAGTCGAGAGCGATTGAGTGGCAGGCTTCGGGCTGTATTCACGACAACAATGGCAAAGACAATAATCCCGACCCCTTTTCTGTGTTCACAGCGCCAGATGAAAATGATTGGGCATGAGACAGTACGCGAGTACCCGCATCGGCAGTCGTCGGCAGGCGTCGCCCAGCAGGGCGATGAATGCGTGAAAGTCGCCCTTGGCATAAACACGGGGGCGCGGCTATTGCCGCGGTTGATGACGTGATCGCCACACTGTCCGGCGGAAGCCCGTGCAGTCCTCGGCATGGCGGTTGATCCTCTCTCATGCGCGGGTGTCCTACTTGGCGCTTCTGCGCGGAACGAGGGAGGATGGTCAAGAAGGACAACGCGTCGGACGCGACCAAATGCCAGCATGAAACCGAAATGAAACCGATGGTCTTGCTACGGTGGGTGACGCAGAAAAGCAGAATGAGCTCGTTTATTTCTGAAGCACATCCAGACAACACGGCGACGATTCAGGAATATGATGCCTCGGCATGTCTCATCGTTGTTCCCCTTTGAAGATTTCGGTCAGTACTTCCTCTACCATCTCTTCAGGCGACCGTCTGACCAAAGAGGTATGCATCGCATGGCCTGCCGTTAAGACCATGCGATTCTGAGGATCTCGGATCTGTACATCGATCTGCAACATGTACATGGTGATATCCCACATCCACTTATCTTGATAGCTGACAATTCCATCCACCGGAGAGGGCGGTATCTCACTGTCGCCATAGCCACTCTGAAACCCCATGCGGTTCAATTGGTCGGAGATAAGCCGCTCTATCCCTCGTGTATCAGGAGGCAGCCTCTGAACATAGAGGGTTTTCAGCCGAGATAAGTCGGCCCCTGGAGATTTCGTGGCGTGCAGTGATGATGAACATGCAGTGCCGAGCAGTGCAGCAACCACAAGAGCGGAGGGCAAGAGAGATCTCTTCATGATGTTACTCCTTCGTCAGGGGATTCCGCCGGAGTGTGATTGCCTGTCAACTTGTTAGGGCAGAATTACATGTAATTCTACTGAGTGGGTGCCACGCTCAGCCGGAACTGTTCGCGAGCCCGATTTGAGGGTCGACGATCGCAGCGAAGGACCTTATGTGAACAGCTAGACCTCCCATTTCCCGAGGCAGAGACGGTTCTGAACAGCTAGCGCACCAACCTCTCAACCGAGCTTCTTGGGATTTGGATGGTCCCCACCCCCATGATTTCCGCAGTCTCCACGGTCACGATTCTACTGTTGAGTTCAACCGTGTCCGACCCCAATTCAGCGTAGGTCCCCATCAGCAAAGCATCGACTCCTAGCATTCGCCCGATCTTTTTCACTGATGCCTCATCGAAGTTTCCTCTCATTGTCAGATTAAGTTCATCCAAAACCCTCTGCAATTGCGATCTCTCGACAATCTTGACGCCACCGGGTTTGTACAGTTCATTCGTCACTCTCTCTGTTAAATAATTGCCCAATGGTGTGTTCGTCTTCTGTGCGGCGTCAGCCATCGGCAGCACAGCCAACCGAGAAATATGGTTCTCCTTAATTCCGACTGTAAGTTGATCGGCTAATTCTTTAAAACGAACACGTAGAACCTCTGGCTGTGCTGAAGCAAATGGAGTTACGGACGGCATGCTGCGACTGTAAATCGGTGCAGGTGCGGATTCTTTACGAAGCCTTTGAGAAATTGCCTCAGTGATCTTTCGTTCCTTATCTTTGCATGCTAGATCAGCGCCCAACTGTACATATGCGGTTTGCACTTCCACTCTTGTCTGGTTTTCTGACACCGGCGTAAGAAAAATACCGATGAGATTGCCATAGCAGTGAAAAATACCGTTCCAGTATTCAGCTGTTTGAGCTCGAATGTCCCCTTTGTTGACGTCGTTTCGCTTGATATAGAACAGCTCTTGTACCAAGGTATCTGCGACGATTCGATGTGCAGAGTTATAGGACAAATCGTAGATCATTCCACCACCTTCGGGTTTCAGATCATCAATGCTTGCGCAACCGGAGGTGAGGAGGAGGACACTAGACGTTGACAGGGCCAGAAGGAATTTTAGGGAATCCATCCTAATGATGACCTGTATTGCGGCAGGAGTCTACGCGAACGCGCGATTTTCGTCTAGTGAGCAATGTCGCAGGAGGGTCACTTATCTCCGTAATGGAAAGCGATCAGGCACAGAGGCGTTTGAGATCCAATCAAACAAAGTGGCCTGCTCCCCTTTCTTCATCATTTCTGTGCCGTCAAGAAAAGACTCCTGAGCTAGCCCCACTTTCGTGGACACCTCAAAAAGGGGACAATAGGTCCCGTGAGACCTCCCCAAAAACTAGACCGCTGAAAACTGGAAATTCGCTCCTTTCTGCAGCCCGGTTTTGGCCGCTCGTTCGACAAACTCCCGAGGCGTCAGGTTCCCGAGCGCACTATGCGGTCGGTGTTCATTGTAATCGAT
>DASTSI010000063.1:0-16379 GCA_035760745.1 Nitrospira sp.
GCTCGGCGAAAAACGTCCTCCGCGAGCTTGGCATCCAGGGTTCAAATGCCGGCGGCAGCACCGGCAGCGGCTGGTGGTCCGGACAAAAGACGACCTCGCTGATCCAGTCCCTGAATCCGGCGACCGGCGAGCCAATCGCGGGCGTGCACGGTTGCTCGAGCGAGGACTACGAGCGTCTCGTCGGGGAATCCGTGCAGGCCTTTCACCGCTGGCGCATGGTCCCGGCACCGAAGCGCGGTGAGATGGTGCGCCTGATCGGCCAGGCGCTGCGCGAGAAGAAGGACCAGCTCGGCACGCTCGTGTCGCTGGAAGTCGGCAAAATCAAAGCCGAGGGGGACGGCGAAGTCCAGGAGATGATCGACATGGCGGACTTCGCGGTGGGGCAATCGCGCATGTTGTATGGCGCGACGATGCAGTCCGAGCGGTCGGCCCACCGGATGGCCGAACAGTGGCACCCGCTCGGTCCGGTGGGGGTCATCACCGCCTTCAACTTTCCCGTGGCTGTCTGGGCCTGGAATGCTTTCCTCGCCGCGATCGCGGGCGACACCGTCATCTGGAAACCCTCGCCTAAGGCGCCCCTGACCGCCGTCGCCGTCCAGCACCTCTGCAATCGCGTCATGGAACAAGTGGGGTACTCCGGAATTTTTTCGCTCTTCATCACGGACCAGCCAAGTCTCGCGGAAGCCATGGTGGCCGATCGGCGCCTGCCGTTGATCAGCTTTACCGGGTCGGTTCCGGTCGGGCGGCGCGTCGCGGCGGTGGTGGGTCAACGTCTGGGACGGACGCTGCTCGAACTCAGCGGGAACAACGGAGTCATCGTGGACGAGACGGCCGATCTCGACCTCGCTGTACGGGCGATTCTCTTCGGCGCCGTGGGCACGGCCGGCCAGCGATGCACGACCACCAGGCGTCTCTTCGTCCACGAGTCATTACTGGAGGAGTTGATCGGACGGCTGGTCAAGTCCTACGCGCAAGTGCACATCGGTAATCCCCTGGACCCCGACGTCCTCATGGGCCCGCTCATTGACCAGGCGGCCGTGGAGACCTACCGGGCCGCCATCGAAGAGATCAAGAAGGAGGGCGGCGAGATCCTTTACGGGGGCCGGGTGCTCGAGCGCCCCGGGTACTTCGTCGAACCGACGATCGTGCGCGGGCAGCCTCACTGGCCGATCGTCCAGCGGGAGACGTTCGCGCCTATCCTGTACGTCATGCCGTTCAAGACGCTGGAGGAGGCAATCAAGCTGCACAACGACGTGCCGCAAGGGCTGTCCTCGGCGATGTTTACCAACAACCTCCGCCATGCCGAGCGATTTCTGTCCGCGTCAGGCAGCGACTGCGGCATCGCGAACATCAACATCGGCACCTCCGGCGCGGAGATCGGCGGGGCCTTCGGCGGCGAGAAGGAGACCGGCGGAGGCCGCGAAGCCGGATCCGACGCCTGGAAGGCGTACATGCGCCGGCAGACCACGACCGTGAACTGGGGAACAGACCTGCCGCTCGCACAAGGGATTAAATTCGGGTCGTAGCCGACGCCGCGCTGAACATCTTAGACGAGGGGGAGCGTATGGACCGCCATGCTGAGCTGGACCGCGTGCTGGAAGAGATGGTGACGGACTATGTTCGACACAACCATGCCGCCATGACGTTGAAGACCATGCTGGACGACGTGGGGACCGGATTTTGGCCCGTGATCGACCACGTGACCATTCGCACCACGAGCATCGATCGTCGGGCGGAACCGTTTGTCGCCCTCGGCTACGGCTATGACGAAACGATCGAGTTCGACGATTGGTATGCCAAGGTGTACCGGAAGACCGGCTACCCGGCCCTCTTCATCGATCAGGCCTACGAGGATCCCCGCGGCCGGACGAGCATCATCCCGGGCTGGGTCGATCGCTTCGGCGATCAAATCTTCCACCACGTCGCCGTGCGGGTCGAGGACATCGAGGGCGCCATCGAACGGCTGAAACGGCACGGCGTGGTGTTTGCGGGACAGATCGTGGGCGAGCCCGGCGGACGGCTGCGCCAGATCTTCACGGCTCCGGAAACGGTGGATGGGCACCCGTTCTCCGTCCTGGAGCTCGCAGAACGTCATCGCGGATATCAGGGCTTTCTTCCACCGCAAGCCGACAGCCTCATGAAAGCCTCCGCCGGGCGCTGAGGCGACCGTCGTCTCGGCGATCGGGTAGAGACAGCGACAGAAACCACTTCGGCTTCATGCGGCCGAAATCGGTTCGCCGGTGTCGCTTGAGGGACCGCTTTGAATCCAAGACGCAGCCTCCGCCATTGCCGCGAACAAACACGACCCAGTGCCAGCAGGATTTTCCGTTCCGCCTGCGCCACTTGATCGCCAACAGGGCCGCCGGAGGAAGGGACTCCCAGGAGCGAAATGGTCGGGTCGCGGCCGCGGCTTTCACGCCGAAGAGGGCCAACAACCGCCGCACCGGTTTGGTATCCGACCAGAGCGCCGGGTCATACGCGTGAATCCCTACCGTCGCGGCCACGCGCCTGACTTTCGCATACGAGACTCCCGCCACCCCCGCGACCGCCGCGATCCCGCACCCGGTTCGTTCTTCTTGAATCACGGGTCTCACGGGACGTCCGCCTTCATCTTGATTCCGCCGGAACGGTGAAAGCCTTCCCGTTCGTAAAACGAGGCCGTCCGTTGAAACTCCGGCAGCGGAGGCGTCGTGACTTCCAATCTCTTCCATCCTCTGGCTTTGCCATAGGACACGGCTTCGGCGAGAAGCGCGCGCCCCACGCCTTGCGATCGGAAGGCGGGACGCACGTACAGTTCGGGAATCGTCCCGAAAGCCCCGGCGGCATATAACGCATAGCTCTCGTACAGGGCGAGAAACCCGATCGGCTCGCCCTCCCCCGTTAGGCGGGCGACGAAAACCCGATAGCGGCCCTCTTTCAGCCAATGCCGTACACGCTCCTCGGTCTCGCTGTGATTGAACGAGAACGCAGGCGAGCTGATCGTTCGCATGATCTCGCTCAGCAGTTCTCCTACGAGCGCGGCGATGGCTGTCGCCTCGGCCGGTTTCGCGACTGCGATGGTCAACGGCATGCGCGAAGCTAGCCAGCGCCGGCGCGCGAGTCAAGGGCTAGGCACCAGACAAATTGTCTTGGAGCGGGATAAGCCGTTCGCGAACCGGCGGCGAGGCGCGTCGAACGCGAGGTATGTCGTTTTTCTGCTTTCAACGCCGTCCCACGGCTGGGAATCGCGGACCAGGCATCCGATTCGTGATGACGTGAGCGGTGCGCGTTTTGCACTCTGCGCTAGTCCATCGCTGGGACATGAAGGAGGATGACCATGGCCACTGCGCACAAGATGAAACGCTCCACCAAGAAATCCCGCTCGGCAGATCGTCGTCCCGCCGGGCGGAGCCGGACCACCAAGCGTGCCGCGAAACAGCGCGCCTCCTCGCGGGGGTCCTCCCGCAGATCGTCACGCATGGGCCGGCGGTCCTCACCCGGCGCATCGTCGAAACTCAAGTATTCGAAATGGGTCGACTCGCCGGAGGACCACGAGGAGCGGAACGGCCAGTCTTTGGCCACGCGCAACCACGACGTCATCCGGCAATGGGCTGGCGCTCGGCGAGCCGTTCCAACCGTGGCCGGCAATACGAAGAGCAGCGACGGCGCAGGGGTCTTGAGGATGGATTTCCCCGGCTACGGCGGAAAGCGGCTCAAGAAGATCGACTGGGACGAATGGTTCGACACCTTCGATAAACGAAACCTGGTGTTTCTCTACCAGGAGCACAAGCGCGACGGTTCGATGAGCAACTTCTTCAAGCTGAACAGCCAGCGTTCGTGACCATGAAGCCGGCGCCGAGGCCTCCCTTGCGGTGAGAGGCAGATCCGGAGGGTCAGTTCGATTGGCCCGTGAGGCGATGGACGGCGGCCAGCAACCTCGGAAGAGCGACCGGTTTCATGAGTGTTTCGTGGGCACCGAAGAAGCGGGCGACGCTGCAGTAGTCGATGTCGTGCTGGCCGCCCGACACGGCGACGACCTTGACGCGGGGATACTGTTGGTGGAGGACCCAGGTCAACTCCAACCCATCCATGTCGGGCATCAAGATATCGGTAATGACCAGGTCAACCGGATGGGTCTTCAAGTGACTCAGGCCCGCTTTGGCTGAGGACGCTTCGGTCACTCCGTATCCGGCGCCCTCCAACGCCTTGCGAAAGAAGTCACGCACGTTCGATTCGTCGTCAATTAGCAAGATTTCCGCCAACCCATCACCCCCGGTTTGGTGTGTTGTACCGGAGGACGCACATGGGTCACTACTGGCGGACACGCCAGGTATCCTATTGGCCCTGGGGGAACAGGCCGATTTACCCCGGTCTGTTTGGACCTCGGCGACGCCTCGTCCCGGGCTTGCGGGACCGGGTCGACCGGGACAGCAACGCCTTCAACACGACGGCCTGGTTGTACCGCGGATCGTGGGCCGAGTAGAGCAAGGTCACAGGTCCCTGCTTCGCTCGTTCGCGCAGCGCCGCGAGGAGATCGCGCTTCCGCTTCAATTCGGCGCGGTAGCGGGCGGCGAACTCCTTCCACCGGGCGGGATCATGGTTGAACCATTTCCGCAAGCCCGTGGAGGGGGCGACGTCGCGGAGCCACTCGTCGACACGAGCCTTGGCCTTCGACATACCGCGCGGCCAGACCCGATCGACCAGCACGCGAAAGCCGTCGCTCGGCCGAGGAGGCTCATAGATGCGCTTGATGGCGAGGCTCATGTGAAGCACCGAGCTACATGCCGATCGTCTCGATCCGATCCACTTCTTCTTGACTCAGCGTAAACCGCTCCGACGCGAGATCTTCCTCCATGTGCTGACGGCTGGTCGTCCCGGTAAGGGGCAACATCCCGACCTCCATCGAAAACCGAAAGACGACCTGCGCAAGGGTCATGCCGTGCCTCTTCGCGATGAGGCGCAGCTCGGGATCCGCGAAGATCGGCCGGTTCGCGGTGAGCAGCGAGAACCCCTGATACACGATGCCGTGTGCCCGGCAGAGCGCCCTCACGTCGCGATCCCACCCGAACGCCGCATAGCACCGGTTCTGCACGACCATGGGCCTGTGTTTCGCGCGCTCGGTCAGGAGCGTCAATTGCTCCGCGGTCACGTTGCTGATGCCGATCACCGTGGTTCTTCCGCTTTCGTACAGCGCTTCGATGGCCGCCCAGACCTCCCAATCCTCCGGGCCCAGCCCACGGCGGCCATACGGGCCGTGAAGCACGTAGGAATCGAGATAGTCGGTGTGCAGATGCGCCAAGGAACTTTCGAATGACTGTTGGACCTGGGTGGTGAGGCTGGCGTTGGGATCGTACGGCGTCCGGTGATCCTGACCGCTCAGCGGCGTGAACTTCGTCTGGAGGAAGAGCTGCTCACGCGTGATGCCTCGTGCTCCCAGCTGCCGCAACGCCTCCCCCACCCGAGCCTCCTCGTAATGGATCAATTGGTTGGCGGTATCGAGGGCGGTGAACCCGGCCTCCACCGCCTGGATCACCAAGCCGGTCGTCGCCTCCTTTTTCCAGGCCGTCCCATACATGAAGGCGGGAATGGCCACGTCGTTGTACGTCTTGATCGTCATGCGCTGCGCGTCTCTGTTCGTCCGGCATCGCCCCCGAGGACCTCGTGAAAGATCGCCGCCAGCCCGCGTAGCGCCGCGGCACCGTCGCCGACATACACGGATCCGTGCATCGTCGCCAAGATCTTTGGCCGCAGGTCGGCTAAGCGGCGCAACGTCGGATCGGTCATCGTGGTATAGGGAATATAGTTCGCAAAGGGCCCTTGCTGATATTCCGTCAACACGTCCCGGCACCGGGCCAGGATGTCGGACTCGGTGACCGGCTCGACGTCTCCGCTCTGATGAAAGAGGTCCGAGCAGAGCAACGTCCGGCTGGTTTCCTCGAACAGCATGCTGGCCTCCCAGCAATGCGGGACATGAGGGGTCAAGATGAAGCGCAGCCGATAAGATCCGGTCGAGATGGTTTCGTCGTCGGCCAGCGCTCGCGCAGGCCTGATCGCGAGACAATCGTCGACGCTGACGACCTTGCCCACCAGGCTGCAGAGCGGCGTGGCTTGCGGCGCCAGGTGTTGCCAGTCCGGCAACGAACCGCATTCATCGGCCTCGAAATGACTGAAGCCGATCCATCGGATCGTCGAGGGATCGATGAGCCGGCTCACCGCCTCCTTCACGTCCCCGAACAGCGAGCGCGGTCCCGTGTGATACAGCAACGGCTCGCGATCCCGGATGAGAAACTGGCTGAATTGAAGATTGACGGGCTTGACGAAACTGGTGATGCGAAACAGGTCCGGAGCAATTTCGACAATCTCTGCCATCGCGTCCTCCGCTCAATCCGTTACGCCTGCTTGCGCCGTCATCGTCCTTCGATACGTCAGGAACCGACGAATGCCCACGACAAGACACAGAACACCGGCGACCAATGACGCGGCCCCCAACATTTGCACATGGGGCTGATCGAGCCACCACACCGCCGGCACTCCGACGATGAAGAATCCCAGGGCCGTCCTGATATACGCAAGGAGCGTTCGCTCATTCGCCATTTCGGTGCGCTGACGAGCCAACCGGTCTCTGAGCTGCGTCTCCGTCTGGGCCATGCATCACGCTCCCAGGAACTCCCCTTATATCACGGACGCCACCTGTTGACGCCAGGGTTCAGGTAAGACCCGGACAGCGTGCGCGCACCGGAACAACTTGTCTCATGAGAGCAACGACTGCGGGGATCACCGGTCGGTGCCGCTCGGGAACATCTGCATTGTCGGATCGTGCAACATCATCGCCGGGCCGGCCGATGGCATACTTTTGGCGATGAGCCCCGTAACACGCTTTCAAAGGAGGTTCCCATGAGACGCAGCGTCCTATTGATTTCCCTGGTCATCGGGCTGGCTTTGCTTGCCGGCGGCACGGCATGGGCCAAGTCAAAAACCAAGGAGAAGCTCCAGTTGTCGGAGCAGGCGACCGTGACGGTCGATCAAGCGATCAAGTCGGCCACGGAACGCGTGCCGGGCAAGGTCATCGAGGCGGAGTTGGAGAAAAAGCATGACAAGGGAGTCTGGGAAGTCGAGATCGCGACGGCCGACAACAAAATCATGGAAGTGCATGTAGATTCGATGTCCGGCGCGATCATCGACGTCGAGGAGGAAGGCTCGCACAAGGGCAAGAAGAAATAGCGGAACAGCATGCACCCGCTGGATGTGCGCGCGTCCGGTTCAACGGAGAGGACATGAGCACTGTGCTTGTGCTGCTCGTCACCTTGGCCGTCTGGCTCCCGGCGCTGGCCTTCGCTGAAGGCGGCGAGGTCGGCGGCACCTACCGCGGCATCGCAGGCGTCTACTACGCACTGATTTGGATCGTGCTGAGCTACGGACTGTACGATTCGTTCGGACGGAAAGCGTTGTATGTCGGCGCGCCGATCCTGGCCTTGGTCTTCTACTTCATCCTGCCTTCGGCGTAGGGGAAGGTGCGGCGGCCGGCCCCTCGGCTCATCCCATCTCCCGGAGGATGTGGCCGGGGTTGCGGTCCCGGGCGATGGACTTCATGAGTTGGTCGCCGAACAGCACCACGATTCGGTCGCGGTGGTCTCTGACGAGCATCGAGGCCGAGGGAGCCTTGAAGGTGGCGGGGTCGCCCTCCAACCAGGCGCTGCAGGTGTAGGGCAAGGCGTCGAGGATCGTCTCGACCCGATACTCGTCCTTCAGCCGATACTGAAGGACGTCGAACTGGAGGCGGCCGACCGCCGCGACCAGGGACTCCGTCTCATTCAACGTCCGCATGATCTGCACCGTACCCTCTTGCGCCATTTGGGACATGCCTTTGTCGAAGGCCTTGCGCTTCCCGATGTCGGTGGGCCTGATTCGGGCGAAGATCTCGGACTGAAACTGCGGCAAGGGCTTGAAGTTGAACCCGCCCCCGAGCGAGATGGTGTCGCCGATGGCGAAGAGGCCCGGGTTGATGATGCCAATGATGTCGCCGGGGAAGGCCTCTTCGACCGTGCTCCGCTCCTGCGCCACCATGCTGTGCGGCCTCGAGAGACGGACGTCCCGGCCGAGACGGTGGTGTTTCACGACCATGTCGCGTTCGAAGCGGCCGGAACAGACGCGGAGAAACGCCGTACTATCGCGGTGTTTCGGATTCATATTCGCCTGAAGCTTGAAGACGTACGCGCTGAACGGCGTCTCGACCGGGTCGATGACGATCTCCCCTCCTCCGTCGGCGTCTGCAGTGCGGACGCCGGGGCAAGGAGCGAGCTCGACGAAGGCGTCGAGGAAGCTTTCAATGCCGAAGTTCGTCAAGGCGCTGGCGAAGAAGACCGGGGTCACCTCGCCCTCGAGAAAACGCTCCCGGGTAAAGGGATTTCCGGCGATCTCCAGCAATTCGAGGTCATGCTTGAGCTGCCCCATCGTCTCCGGCGCCACCCGTCCGGCGGTTTCGAGGGCCGCGAGCGGCAACCGGTCCACATCGACCCTGGTCGCGCCGCCGTGGGCGGTCCTGCTGAAGAGCTGCACCTCATTGTCGGCTCGCGTGACGATGCCGGCAAAGTCGCTGCCCGACCCGATGGGCCAATTAACGGCGCTCGCATGAATGTCCAGCGCCTGCTCGACTTCGGTCATGAGATCCAACGGGGAACGCCCCGGCAAGTCCATCTTGTTGATCAACGTCAGCACCGGAATGCGCCGCATCCGGCAGACCGCGAAGAGTTTCCTCGTCTGCGCCTCGACGCCCTTCGCGGCGTCGATCACCATGATCGCGCTGTCGGCCGCGGTGAGCGTGCGGTATGTGTCCTCCGAGAAGTCCTGGTGGCCCGGCGTATCGAGCAGGTTGACCACCGTCTGTTTGTAGGGAAACTGCATGGCCGAGGCGGTGATCGAAATGCCGCGTTCTTGCTCCATCCCCATCCAGTCCGACGCGGTGACCTTGCCGCCCTTGCGTCCCCGCACCATGCCGGCCGTCCGGATCAGGCCCGAATACAGCAGGAGCTTTTCCGTCAGCGTCGTCTTGCCTGCGTCGGGATGGCTGATGATCGCGAAGGTCCGTCGCTGCGCCGTGGCGATCGCGATCTCGTGTTGAAGCATGTTCGTCGTCATCGCGGAGGGAGCATACCATGAGCCGGCCGCTCCTCCAAGCCGCGAAGCCGCGCCGCCCTTGCTCATTGCAAAGTCGCCTCGCTAGAATTGCGCACCATGATGCAGGACGATGCGCGCGCGCACTACAATTACCTCTTGACCCTCTACATTCGGAAAGCAGAGTCATTCGGCCCGATGGCCTTCAGCTTCGTCAAGGATCCCGCTTTCCCGAAATCCGGATTGACGCCGGAAGAACAGTACACGCTCTATACGGCCATTGCCGAAACCTTTGCCGAGGAACCGAAGCGATACTCGCACAAGCTCGATTGCCTTCAGAAGGCCGCCGACATCCTGCCTCAGACCAGCTTCTTCGACCCCTATCTGCTGCGCGAGATCAAGCAGGACATCCAGCGGCTGCAAGCCGAGGTGGAGCTGTACCAGGCGGCGATGAAGCCGGAACGGCCTTCGCCCGATCGGCCCGCCGTTCAGCAGATCGTCATTGAAACCGACATGCCCGATTATTTTCTCACCATGGCGCAGCAGCGCGCCTCGGCCTACTACCAGTCGAAGTATCGGCTCACGAAGGAGTCGAAGGTGGCGCAACACTTCTCGAGCCCGGTCCGCCGGTTCGAGCCCGAGACCACGGCCGTGCACAAGGAATTTCCGGGCGCCTGTGCTCCGTTTGTCGCCGCGCGGACGGGCGCGTGGCACGTGATGCTGCCGTTCGACCTCAAGATCAGCCGGCTTCCCGACGACCCGCTGGATGCCGGGCTTCGGATCTGGTACGCCAAGATCGGCTATTCGTTCCCGTTGCGATACGAGATGGGGCGGCTGTGCAGCTACTACGACGACCAGGTCCTGGACGTCCGGATGGACGATCCGCATCTACTGTTCGTGTCGGTCTCCCCGCTGAAAGAGCGACAACTCGGCAGCGTCGATCGGCCCGTAGCCGATGATGTCCCGTTCGAGGTCGCCCTGCCCCGCGCGTTTCTGGAAGGGACGAATACGTTGGGCCCGTATGTTCAAGTCATGTGCAACATCAAAGTCTGGTTCGACGCAAGCGGGGTCAGCCTGCTGGTCCAAGGGGCTCCTGATCTGCACGAGTACGGATTGGAAGGCGGAGCGGGACTCCTCACGCGGACCTACGCGTCGGACAAAATTGCCGCCTATGCCGGAATGGGGCAACAGGCCTGGCAACAAGGGCTCAGCTTCAATTTCATCAACGTGCATCTTCAACTCCTTCCCGACGTTTCCACCGCGGTTATCCCGGCCAATACCCCGATCTTCTCCCTCTATCCCGTCGTCTCTCGCGGCGCCTATCAATTGACCGACGCCCGATCCTTGCGAGCCTGAAGGTTTCCTCTGCTAGAGGCCGCCCGGGAAGGACAGTTGCCTCCACGCCTCATACAAGACGACGGCGACGCAGTTGGAGAGGTTGAGGCTGCGGCTCTGAGTCACCATGGGAAGGCGTATGCGCTGGCCCGCCGGGAATGCGTCGAGGACGGCGGCCGGCAGCCCGCGCGTTTCCGGGCCGAACACGAACGCGTCATCCGGCCCATAGCGGGCCTCGTCATATCGCAGGGCTCCCTTGGTCGAGACCGCGAACAGCCGGCGTCCCATGAACCGGTCGGCGCAGTCCTTCCAGTTGTCATAGACCGCAAGCGACGCGTATTCGTGATAATCGAGCCCCGCACGGAGCAGCTGCCTGTCGTCGAGACTGAATCCCAGCGGCTTGACCAGATGCAGCCGTGCGCCGGTATTGGCGCACAGCCGGATGATGTTCCCGGTATTCGGCGGAATCTCGGGCTCAAATAAGATCAGATCGAACATGACGATCCTCGCACCGGCGGCCAACGCCGGTCGCGCAGTGTACCATTCACGGCCTACTCCGCTGAACGATTGTCTTGCGTGGCGATCTATGATTTCATACCTCTGTGCCGCGTCTGCCTGTCCCGAGACCAACCCTACAGAGCGCAGGAGGTCGCCATGTTCGGTCCCATTACCGTCCCGTTCGGGGCAAAAATGTTGTTCAATACCGTGAAGGTGAAACCCGGGGTGACCTTCGATGATATCGAGTTGGCGGTCGGCGAGATGTGCATGGTCGTCAAGGAGTCGTACGGAGGCGACAAGGGCGGATTCATCGCCGGACAGGTCTTCAAATTTTCCGGGTTCGTCTCTGAAGCCGGATCGCTGAAGGGACCGCAGACGGCCGAAGACCACTACGCCATCGTGACCTATTGGACGTCCTTTGAGGCCCATGAGAAATCACACGCGGATGAAGTGTTCAACCAGAAGTTTTCGGCGCTGACCGTGATGTGCTCGGACACCAAGGAACTCGGCTACGACATGCTGTGGCAGGGAGCCCCGGAACGGCGATAGCCGCCGGCCGGCCTCTCATACGGGCCTCTTTTCGTGAGGAGCGGACGAGGCGAGGCGGGCGGGAGCCGCACGGCTCCGCAACGTCTGCCGCTGGAGTTGTCGGATGAGATACCAAAGAATGACGGCATTGAGCAGCACCACCCCTGCACGGAGCACAGAGACCCGTTCTAGAACTTCGTAGAGCTCGAACGGCAAGAACGCACCGGTGGAAATCACGGTGAGATACGCGGCCCACGCCCATTCCTTCCACAAGCCGATCCGTTCTGTGAAGAACAACGCGGCATACATGAGGCTGATGAGGCTTGCCACCAGCACCGTGTGGGGCTGCAACGCGTCCACTCTAAGCACTATGGAGTGAACCAACCGGGAATCGGCATTCAGATGGAGGGTCTCCAGGAGATGCGCGCAGACCGTGGCGAGGTCGGCATGCATCAACTCAAGCAGACCAACACCGGCGAGTAGCAGTAATCCCGCTTTGACGAGCTTGAACAGCGCAACTGCAGCCAGGCCTCGGTGGTGAGCCCTCCCCGTCATGGCGGGAACGAGATATCCTTTCTTCGATACCCTCCCTAGGCCCATGTCACGTTATGCGCGGGCTCGGCGCAGCGCAAGCGGCCCGACTGGGGCGCTCCCTAGTCCCTTCCCGTCCCCGGTCGATTCCATGCTGAAGAAGGCATGTCCGTATGGCTTCAGGTTCATCCTCGTCGACCGCCCAGCCCATCACCGCACCGCTCGCTGCCGTATTACGCCGCCCTGCTGCTCTGCTTCTCTGCGACGGCATGGTCCGTGAGCCCGGTCTGCGGCGCAGAAGAGCGCACGCCTCTGGCCGGACAGGAATTCCATACCGAATTGTTAGGCGAGCCGTTCACCGTTCCCTATCGGGATCGAAGAAGCGTGACCGCGGCAAGCATGGGCGTGGAAGTATTGCCGGACGGCCCCAGTTTTTACCAGGTCCTTCCGTTCGGCGCCTACTACATGTGGCGCAACTCCGACGATCTCACCAAGCGTTTCAGGGGCACCTTCTCGGGAGTGGTAAATGACCTTGCCATGAACGTCGGCATCCGCGCCACCAACGGCTGGGAAGTGCGGTTGACCTTCAACAACATGATCATTCCGCTCGGTCGATCGGAATATGTCGAGGGACAGATCATTCGAGATGTCGAAGTGCAATGGAACTATCTCTTCGCGGGGATCGGACTCGCCTATCGCAAGCTGTTGTCTCCCGGCCATCAAGACAACGCCCTGGAAATTTCCCTGACCTACGAGCCCGGCTATCGCTGGTTTCAGCGAAGCAGCCATACCTCGCCGAACTTCATTGTCCCGAGCGATACCTACGAGGGCCGCGTGCATCTTCGCCTCCGCAACGATGCCCTCGAACGCAACATCATGGAGCTCGCTCATCGAGGCTATGCCTTCGGCGGCGACTTCCTCTACGGGCACCGCACGAATTGGCACAATTGGGGCGGCGTCTCCTTCGAGCACCCGGATGCGGCAAAGGAACGGCAGTACCTCATGGGAAGCCTCTTCGCGGTCGCGGCGACTCCCGTGCCGTTCATCGAAAGCGACCGGCACCGACTGATCACTTCGGTGTACGCAGGGATCGGTAAGCATCTCGACCGCTTTTCCACATTCCGCCTTCCAGGCCGGCCGACAGGCTACGAATGGGAAGCGCTCTCGCTTCCCATGCTGGCGAGCGTGGCGTTCAACGAGTTATTTCCTCGACGCTACGTAATCGGACATATGGAGTACCGGTACCAGGCCTTGTTCTTCATGTATCCGTACATTCGAGGCTCGTGGGGTATTGTGGAGCAGCTTCGATTCCAGCCCGACGGATCCATCCGCTATCGCATGAACTCGATGCCGGCGCTCGGAGCGGGCTTGATCAGCGGCGCGCCATGGCATTCGCTAGTCGAGCTCAACTACAGCTATAACTTCGGCATCTACAGCGATCATGGCGGTGGGCCGCCGTTGCCGGGACGGCACGGCTTCTTCATTTTTTGGTCGAAAGAACTGTGAGGACGGAAGGAGGCAGGCAGCGGTTACGGCTCTCGGTCGGACAGGATCGTGCGCAGATAGTAGAACGCGTTGGGCTCGGCTGGTCCTCGATACCGTTCGATCCCTTTGTACGAGAAGACGACGGCATTGTTCTTGGTCTTCTCCCACGTCGGGGTATCCCCTTTTCCACGGATCGCGGACACAGAAGCAAGGACCCGTTCTTTCCCGTTGCGCCGAGAGATGAACAAGATCAACTCTTCCTTGGTTTCGTTTGTCATGCCATTCCCCCTCGACGGCGTTTGGAGCGAACGATCGGGACGTTTCCGACGACCTTGGATGCCTTCCTTCATCGTTGTTAAAGCAAGAACCGAACCGGCGTAGAAGGGAGTAGGTGGTTCCCTGGTACGTACGTAGATATATGGTATCGGCACCGTGAGGGCCA
Organism: Nitrospira sp.; assembly: GCA_035760745.1. Classification (GTDB taxonomy): domain Bacteria; phylum Nitrospirota; class Nitrospiria; order Nitrospirales; family Nitrospiraceae; genus Nitrospira_C. Next base: position 13,910 of record DASTSI010000063.1, read on the forward strand.
CAAGACGCAGTTGGCGTGAATCTACGACCTGCGGACGAGATGTATGATTAAGGTCACAGCCGTATCCAGACAGCATCATAAATCCGACAGCAGCGAGGACAGCCCGTTGTCCTGTTCATCACCTCGATTCCGGCTTTCTCTCCTTCTCGCAGCGGTATTGTGGCTGGTCGCAGACGAGACTCGCTCGTCCTCCTTATCCGATCAACCGCAGGAGCATCACTCCGAGGTCGAACTCCTCTACGTCTCCGACTATTTCTCCTTCGTGGGTCAGGATGAAACCGGACGCGTCGCGTTCGCCCTCGACAACAACCGAGGCCGCGACGGCGCTGCCTTCCAGGCCGAGCACTTCGTCGTGCTGCACGATGAGCGACAGGGCTGGATCACGTCGGCAGGAAACGGGCTCTACGACAACCCGCTGCACGAACTGCAATCGATCCCGGATTCATCTTTTTTTCACTTCGTCGGCACACCGGTGACCGGCCTCACCATCAGCAGCGAGATCAACGAGCTGACGCTGCACATCGAACCGATCATTCACCGGAGCCGGCACGAGCACGAAGGCGCCGTCACCTGGATGGGCTCGGCTCCCGCCAGGTTGACGTGGAAGACCCGTTCGATCCCCGGCCGCGTGATCTACGAGTACCTGAGGATACCGAACTTCAACCGCCTTACGCGGACCTACTGGGACCTTTGGAATGACTTCCAAGGTTTGTATCTCACCACCGGCGATGGGGGCGACCTCTACCTTCACAGTCAGCGGAGCGAGCGGCTCGGACCGTTGGTCGGTCGACTGGCCGGGTTCACAGCCTCCGACGAGGAGACCGAACACGTGAAAGAGCTCAGGTTCGAAATAACGGAACGCGAATGGGCCCTTGGCTTCTACCGGTGGCCCGAGGCCTGGCACATCACCTGGCAAGACCGCCATGGCGCAGCCGGCTTGAGCATCCGGCGGATCGATCGCCGACGCATCGCCGGTTGGGTCATCGGAGGGTTTTCCATGGCGATCGTGACCGGTGAGCTGGACTACGGAGGAAAGACGGTCCCCGTCTACGGATTCGCGGAATTGCTCATGTAGAAAGCGAGACTGCAGCCCTGTCGTTGACAGCGTCGCTCGCTCGGGCGCATGATCTCGCCACAGACAGCAATGAGGCTCCTATGGAACCGGGGTAGCCATCTACCGGCCTCCCAGTATCGTGAGCCGTTCCGGTACCCTACAACGCCCTCACGGCCGTTCCATGCCGTGAGGGCGTTTCTGTCTCTCGGGACTCTGTTCTTCATCGGTTTCTGTCAACCGACAGAGAAGGAGGAACGTATGAGCAGACTGATAGCGCCGGTTTTTGCCGGCTTGACTGTGTCCATGCCCGCCATCGCGCTCGCGGAGGGTGCCGGTGGGGGTTACCGAGGCATCGGCATGATGTATTACACGCTCATGTGGCTCGTGTTGTCGTACGGCCTATATGACACGTTCGGCCGAACCGCCATGTATATCGGGGCGCCGATCTTAGCCGTTGCGGCTTACATGCTGCTCCCACCTGCTTGAGGTCCTCAGCGGGAGGCGCCAGGCGCCTCCCGCAGTTCGTGTTCCGTTCCGACTCGCCGTCCCCACCCCTTTTCTATTTGGGCGCCGTCATGGCGTCCTGCGCCACGTGACCGGTCATGGATTTCTCCACGATGTTGTGCTCGATCTCCGCGGCGATCACGCGGGCGAGTTGATCGGCGTTCAACGCGCCCATCGGCAGGCCGTTCGTGTCCTGGTAGAAGGGATCATCGGGTTGTGCCGTCCGGTAGGCGTTGATTAAGATCTTCGCCGGTTGGACCTTGCGTCCCGTGGCGCCCACGGTGACCGACTGATCTTCCGGCGCAACCCGCGTTCTCGTGGCCCAGTCCCGCTGATCCACCTTGACGAAGGCCACGTTCCACACCTTGCCGTTCAGCAGCGCCTTTCCCGCGTTCGGCGTTCGATCCTGAAAATACGGTTCGCGCGCGATCCGCTGGAGCGCCTCGCGAACGAGAATGTCGTAGAATTTCACCGTCGAATCCGGCCGGGCCGGCGGCACGAGGGTGGTCGTCCCCGTCTCATAAAGAGGCTGCTGCACCAAACTTTGCTGGTCGTCCACCGTACTCAAGTAAGTCTGGAACAGCTCTTGGAGAATCCGCCCGCGCTCCTCGCCGGAGAGCTTCCCGATCTCGACATCCGCCCTGACCGGCGCATGGGCGAAGTCCCGGGTCGCGACGGCGGTTTTGGTTTTCGGAGATGTATCGGCTTTGCTCACGACCCATTGGAACTCTCTGGCCAGCGCGGGCGCGAGCTGGTCGGGATGGCCCACGTACCCCTGCGCTTTCAACGCCGAGGCGCTGATCAACAGTTTGACGCGTCCCGGATCTTTGGTTCTGGCGACGAGAAACGGGAATTCCTTACCCTCCTGATTCAACACACGGGGCTCGACGACCACTCGGTCGAGCAACTGTT
>DASTSI010000064.1:0-42377 GCA_035760745.1 Nitrospira sp.
GCCCCTGGCCGCCCAGGCTTCGAGCTCCGCATCCCCCCCGACATGGGCCGTAATCTTGACGGTGGCGCCCACTCGCACATCGACCGATCGAACGACGGAAAAATGAGTGCGATCAAGGCCATCGGCGATCCGAAGGAGAGCCGCGAGCATACGCACCACCCGCTTGATTCGTGAAGAAAGCCCTTCAAAATCATCGTGTTTCGCTTGAGGAAGGGCGCGGCGATGGTATCGGGCGATGTTGGCGATGATCCGGCGCTCCTCGGCCGAGAGGCCGCCTACCTCGCTGTGCGTGATGAGGTAATGGGCGTGCTTGTGATGCTGCCGTTCGCTGATGAGGTAGCCGATGTCGTGCAGGATGGCGGCGAATTCCAACCAGTCTCGTTCGGTCTGTCCCAAGCCGTGCAGGGACTTGGTCTGGTCGAAGAGGCGGAGCGCGAGCGCGGCGACATGGAGGCTATGCCCCTCTGGGGCATGGCACCGGCGCGCGAGTGCCATCACGTTGCGTCGGCGAAGGTCCGGAATTTCCGCCTCGGTCTTGAGCCGTTCCTTGTTGCGGACGGTGAAGTCGTAGATCAGCCCTTCGCGAATCGCCTTGTCGCAAAGGATCAGCTCGTCTCGTCCGGTCAGTTCCAGGAGTCGTCGCAGGACCACGGCGGCCGGCAGCAGGGTATCAACCCGTTTGACATCGAGCCCGGGGATGGCAAGCCGTTCTTTGATCGTCGAGCCGCGAATTTCCTGTTCGAGCTCTTTGATTTCCCTCAGGGAAACGGTGGCGAGGTTCAGTTGCGGCAACGGGCGGCCGGTGCGCTTGAGCACGATGATTTCGGCCAGGTTGCCCGCCATCCCGGAGGTGGCGATAAGGCTTTCGAAGCGCTTCGTGGCAAAGCCATCCAACGCCGCTCTGAGATGGCCCGTGACGAGCTCCTCCATCGAGCGAAACATCCCGTCCGACGGCGGCGTCCGCTTGAGAAATTGATCGACCAGTCGAATCGCGCCGAGCTTCAAACTCTTGGCATGGAGCAGCTCGGTCCGGGTACCAACCATCAACTCGACCGATCCGCCTCCGACATCGACCGCCAGGACCGGTTGGTCGGTGATCGGCACGCTGTTCTTGACGCCGAGGAAAATGAGCCTGGCTTCTTCTGTCCCAGAGATGACCCTGACCCGCAAGCCCGTGTGCTCGGCCACCAGATCGATGAAGTCCCCGCCGTTCTTTGCTTCCCTCACGGCGCTGGTCGCCACGGCGACGATCCGCTCGTACCCTTTGTTCTTCGCGAGCGTGACCAACTGCCGCAGGACTTCCAATCCACGCGCCATTGCCTCGCTGGAGAGATGCTGGGTTTCGAAAGTCTTGTCCCCGAGACGAGCGGTGTTCTTGAACCGATCGAGGATTTTGTACGTGCCGTCAGGCTGGATTTCGGCCAACACCATATGAATGGAGTTGGTTCCGACGTCGATGACCGCGAGTTTCGTCATAGCATGCGAATTGGGACCAGGAGGATCCTGTTTGATTCCTGGCGGAAGAACGAGGACAATGCCGCGCTCGAGTTGCCCGACGATAAAGAATGGTCAAAACCCTGTCAAGGTTGGCACCGTAAAGGTTTTGTCACACACCATCATGCAAGATACGACGAAGACATGCCGCTTTCCAGCTCATCGGTCTTGATCACCGGCGCGTCGACCGGTATCGGTGCCGCCTGTGCCCTTGGCTGTGCCGAGCGCGGAATGACGGTGTTTGCCGGTGTGCGAGATTCGGACGCCGGGGGCCGGCTGCGCCGATCGGGTAGCCGCATCCATGCGGTTCACCTCGATGTCACGGATCCGGACTCCATCGCGGCCGCCGCCGCCGAGATCCGAGAACTGGTGGGTCAGGTAGGACTCAACGGGTTGGTGAACAATGCCGGCATTGCCATCGGCAGCCCGCTTGAGGTGGTTCCGCTCGAAGCGCTCCGCAAGCAGCTCGAGGTGAACGTCATCGGCCAGATTGCCGTCACACAGGCCTTTCTTCCTCTGCTGCGTCAGGCGCGAGGCCGTGTGGTGAACATGGGATCCATCGCGGGACGGGGAACCATTCCGCTGATGGGACCCTATTCCGCATCGAAACATGCCTTGGAGGCTCTGACAGACGCCTTGAGGCTGGAGCTTCAGCCCTGGGGCCTCTTCGTGTCGATCATCGAACCGGGTGCGATTGCGACGCCGATATGGGATAAATCGCTGAAGTTCGGCGAGCAGTTGGAGTCCTTAGCAGGCCCCCAAGCCCATGCCTTGTATGGGGAAGCGGCCGACCGGGTGAAGGAAGCCGTCGCTCGCGCGGCTCGGCGAGCCATCCCACCGGAGGCCGTGGTCGAAGCCGTGCTGCATGCGCTCACGTCGCCACGTCCGAAGACCCGCTACCTGGTCGGGACGGATGCAAAAATCCGAGCGTTCATGCTCAAATGGTTTTCAGATCGGACGCAAGACTGGCTCTTGACGACACTACTCAAGCTTCCGCGATTTGGATCACGACTGCCGTGAATCGGACGTGGGGTTTGTTCCTTCGACGTGGCGAAGGGCGAGCGAGTCGCTATCCGACGAGATCCGGGTTCAGCCGGTTGAGCGAGCGGATCGAGAGGGCTCGAATTTCGTTGTAGATGATGGCGCGGCCGGCCTGTCGAAGTCTCGTGAAGATGCCTTCCACGATCACCTGATCACCTTCCCGCACCTCGACTTGCCCGAGCCCGATCACTTTTACAGTACCGGCCGGGTCTTTGAGCAGGAATCCGTAGGCCGGCTGCCCTTGGCGGTTGGTGGCCAGTTGCACGTTCGTCACCTGGCCGGACACCAGGACTTCTTGCCTGTCATATTGCTCCGGATGCGATATCAGGTCGGCAAGATCCAAGAGTCCGGCCGCCCGCGCAGGCACGTGGGACGATACGAGCAGCGTTGTCAGGAGCCCCAGCGAAACCAGAAGTCGGCCTGTGGTGGGCAGAAAGCGCGAGATATCCATATCGCTTCCTACTATAGCGTGGATGTCGCTGCTTGAACAGTTGATCCAGGTTTATGGCGTACCGAGGCTCCGCATGGCGCTACCCCCACTTCCCTCCGCCGGCCAGGTCGGGGTGGTGTTCGCCGAACATGCTGCGTAACACGTGCTCCTTCATCTCGTTGGATTCCGGCTCGGCCGGTTTGGCTTCGAGCGTCGCCTGTTCCTCGCGGGCTTTCGGCGTCACGCGGGCCATCAGCACTTCCTCGAGCGACTCGGGCGACGTATCGAGATCTTTGAGGATCGCGCCAAGGCGCTGGAGCCCGAACAGGCTTCTGGTCACTTCGGGATGGACGGCATTCGAGCTGCCACCCTGGACCAGGGAGAGCCAAAATTTGGTCTCGACGTCCTCAGCCAAGGTCCCCCACGCCATCATGGTGAGCTTCTCGATGAGATTCGCTTCCGTCCGCTCCAGCCCGTCATAGCTCCAGAGGGAGCGCTCGACCGGTCTCGTCGCCAGAACCGTGAACGTCTCGCGCCAGAGGTCAACGGGAGCAGTCGATGCCGGTGATTGATGCCCTTGCAGCGCGGTATGGAGGGCCTGGAGATACTGGGCGAGGTACTTGACCTTCCGGGCCGCGAGGCTTCCGGCCGGGATGCCCCAGATATGGCAAATCTCATGGTCCTGAAGCGGCGCGTGATCCGCAATCTGCCGTTCTTTCACGGCTTGGTCCAGCCGCTTGCGATACCGATCGGCGAAGCGGAGCTGCGTCTGCATTTCGATGCCGAGGCGCTGCCGCTGATAGTCCTCGACCGACAGTTCGCCCGCCTCCCATCGCTGATCCAAGGCTCGAATCTGCGGTTTGGACACGGCGGTCCTGGCAAGCGAGCGGAGTTCTTCGACCGTATCGGATGATGCGGCGAATTTCGTGCGCAGCAGATCGGCGGCGCGATCTGCGAGCGCCTCTCGCAGCCGCAGCAGATCCCTCAAACACTCGCACTGGAGCCAGGTGCGCTCGCGTTTCAGCCGGACTTGGCGCCGGTATTGATCCCGCTTGTCCCGGACGGCTTTGATCGCTTCCTGGGTCAAGATGTCGTGGGTCGGCTTCGTCCCGGTGACGCACCGTGGATCGGGACGATCCGCCGTCATGTAATTGATCTCTTCGTCCGTCACGTCGAAATGCTGGAGCAGGATGAGCTTCAGCATGATCCGGCCCTGAATGGGCAGAGCCTCGATGGTCGATTCGATGAGGGCGGGCGTGAAGGAGGCGGCCGCGGACAGCGTGGTCATGGGTTAGGCGGTTCCCGTTTGTTGGGTTTCGAGATACGTCGCGACATATTCGCGCACCTGCTGCACGCTGCCGTTGGCAAAGAGCTCGCGCGGAATCTCGACCCGGGTGAGAGTGGCCAGATCAACACCCCGCTCCATGGCATATTCCTCGTCGATGTAAAGGCTGACCGACCCGTCCTGATGACGAATCGCGTAGAGGGCGTTGTTATCCGACATGGACCGTCTCAGGTGTTCCGGAGTGTCCCGACCGGAATATTGGTAACACAGCGCTCTTTCGGCTGTCAAAGCCGGTCCGCGGTTGTAACAGGCCGCGCTCGTGAGGGGTGTCTTTCAATCCTTTCGGCGCGGCGAGTCCTTCGTGAGGAGAATTCTTCGCCGCCAAAGGATATAGGCGGTTGATACGGCGATCGCGATGAGCAGGGTGTTTCGGATTCGGCCGGGACCGAAGCAGGTCAGGTTCACCAGGCCGTTCGTGAATCCATAGGCGGCATACAGGAGATACAGCATGAGCGACCATCGCTTGAGCCGCATGAATCCGTAGCCGACCCCGATGTGCAGGGCGGGAGAAATGGCTTTTGTGGCGAAGCCTGCGAGCCCTTGCGGTTTCGTACAGTAGAACGGCAGGAGATAGTCGAGATTGTTCAGGATAATCCACGTATCGTTCACGGCGCTGATGACGAGCAGCAGGCCCAAGAATCGTATGTCGTGACCATCGACCCAGACTCGTCGCCACGCGGCGATCCACGCTTCCCGTCCTTCGCCTGTGGCCACATAGGCCTCATAGCTCTGCAATCCCCACCAGGGCAGTGCAAGCAGCATGAAGAAGAAGATTTCCGCCGCTCGCCCCGAAATGCGACCCAGTGCCAGGCTCACGATGATGAGGAAGATCGTCACCAGGCAGGCGACGGCTGCCTGCGCCACTCTGCCTTGGAAGAGCTGACCCAAGCCCGGGACGAACAGGGACAGGAGCGCGGCCCGCGTATCGTGTGTCCGGGAAGGCATGCAGCACCACACCAAAGAAAAGGCCTTCGATCTCCTCTGAGATCGAAGGCCTCCACGCTTCCGAGCCGACCGCTGGTCGTCTATCCGCCGAGCGTGTCCAGCGTTTCCTTCAGGCTTCCTCTGATGCAGGTAAAAATGGGCGTGTCGCGCAAGGTGTAGCGCGATCCTTCCGTTTCACGAAGGGCCATGACGAGGTCGAGGAAGTCCTCCGGCTTGTCGCTTTCGAACGCGACCACCCACTCTTGATCGTCGAGCCCGAACGAGTAGGTGGTATTGAGCTTGACCGAGGGAAACCGATGTCCCACTTCGATATGCTCGTCCATCATGCCTTGACGAGCCGCTTTCGTGAGCAGGAACCATTCGCGCGTTTTCAAAAAGGGATACACGAAGATGTATTTGCTCTTGCCGGGCACCACCGTCAGGCGCTTGCTTTCCTGGCCTTCGTGCGAATGGTGATCGACATAGATCGACCGCTTCGTCATGGACAGGTATGAGTAGGGCGTCGTGAGGTACTTGCCCAAGCCCGACGAGAAGATCTTGGTGCTCATTTCCTGGAAGAGCTCCAACTCATAGCTGATCCGCCAGAGCATGATGTCGCAATCGCCGCGAATACCGACGGTCGAGTAGGGGATGACCAGCACTTTTCCGGTGTAATCTTCGACGGCTCGGATGAATTCCTGCTTGCCCTTCGTCCGTTCATCCTCCGGCAAGCGCCGCCATGCCGGATCGATTTTATAGAACACGAAGTTGACGTACTGTCGCCGGGGTTGTTGCGGCGCTGCCTGTTCAGGACCTGGCATGGATCCTCCGTATAACGTCTTGATAAAGCAGACTAAGTGAGAAGACTGCCACCTTTATCACTTCGAGTTTTGCTTTGTCAACGGCCGCGTTCGATCGGGGATCGTTGACAGCGATTCAATGATTCTGCTACTGCCAGCCCTATGACACGGTGCCTGCCATGCTGCGCGTCGGCCGTCCTGCTGGCCGGCTGTCTCGCGGCCCCTTGTCATGCGATTGAAATCTCGCCGACCGCCGAACAGATGCAGGCTGCCCTGGAGAAGGGAAAGGAAGCGGCCCGTCAGCACAGCCCTCCCGACACCTTCTATACCAGATTCGGCGCGACGGACGATCTTCATCCCAGCGGCTTTCTCCTCACGAAACTCGGCGCGCTGTCCGTCCTCGCGACCCACATGGCCCTGCGCGGGGCCGAACCCAGCGAATCCGATATCGCGCAGGTATTGGACGCTAAAACGATGTTGGTCACCACGACGGTCTTCGGCAATGTGCCGAACTTTGCGGCCGACAGTTATATGGTCCTCGATCAGAGCGGCCGGACCATTAAACCGGTGACCGTCCGCTTCGACGGCATGGCGAACCGCAGTTCTGCGTGGCCCGATTCCCCTCGCTTCAAGGCCAAGGTCGTCGCCTCGTTCAATTACGTCGATCTGGACCCCAAGGCTCCGACCGTTGTCACGGTCTTTCCTGCCAATGGGGGCGAAGTCACCTTCCAGCTCGATTTCGCTCAGATTCCATAGCCGATGTCGGACAGATCGCCTCGCCGCGGCGCTTCGTCCCTCGTCACAGCGGAAACGATTGCCGTCGGGTCCGAGCTGTTGGTCGGAGGGCGAACCGACGGCAATTCGGTCTTCATCGCGGAGGCGCTCGGGCGTCTTGGCATCGAGCTCCGCTTCAAGTCCGTCGTGGGCGATGATGAGGCGGATATCATGGCGGTGGTCAGAACCGCCGTGCGCCGTGCCGGCGTCGTCATCATGACGGGCGGGCTCGGTCCCACCGTGGACGATTGCACCAGGGCCGCCCTCGCGAGAGTGACCGGGAAGCGATTGGCGATCAGGAAAGAGGCGCTCGAGGGTATGGCGGCCCGCCTGGCGCAATGGGGCCGCACCCCCAATGCCGGGCAGCGCAGACAGGCCCTCATCCCGTCCGGCGCGAACGTCATCGCCAATCCCGTCGGCTCCGCACCGGGATTTTGGCTCACGTGGAAAGGCTCGCTCATCTTTTCATTGCCTGGAGTGCCGCACGAAATGCAGGCGATGGTCACGGCATCCGTCATTCCGCTTCTCGAAACGACCCTCGAGGACAGGAGGGTGGCCCGCGTTCCCCTGACGAGGCTCGTGTTCCATACCTTCGGGCTCGCTGAAGCGGACGTTGACGCCAAGCTGAGCGGCATCGTGCCCCGCGGGATCAACGTGGATCTTGGATTGCTCGCCTCGCCGCTGGGCGTGCTCGTATCGCTCACGATGAAGCCGGGTCGCGTGATCGGCGACGACGTGATGCGTGCGTTGGCCGCTGAGGTGCGATCCCGGTTGAGCGGCTGGCTCTTTGCCGAGGGTCACGACACAATGGAAGAGGTGGTCGGACGGCTGTTGACCGACAAGAAACTCACGCTCGCGCTTGCGGAATCTTGTACCGGCGGTCTCATCGGCCACCGGCTGACTCAGGTGCCGGGGTCGTCCAGCTACGTGGACCGCGGCATCGTCTGCTACAGCAATCAGGCTAAAATTGATCTACTCGGCGTCGAGCCACGCCTGATTGAGCGGCACGGCGCAGTGAGCGCCGAAGTGGCGGAAGCCATGGCCAAGGGTGCGCGCGAGCGCAGCGGGACCTCGGTCGGGCTGAGCGTGACCGGCATTGCGGGGCCGGGAGGGGCCACGGCGACCAAGCCGGTCGGCCTCGTATATATCGGCCTCAGTGCTGCCGGCGGTGAGACGCTGACGAAGGAATACCGTTTTCATGGAGAGCGGACCGTCATCAAGCAGCGGGCTTCCCAAGCCGCCCTCGATCTGCTGAGACGCTGGGCGCTCACGCAGAATCCAACGGCCGGAGGCCGCTCAGAGGCGTAAGCGAAGACAGACCCGCGCAGGCTCGACGTGCCCGCAAGGACTTCATCACGATGATACGGACCTTCCTTGCCGTCGAATTATCCGAACCGGTGCGGGCCGCTCTCGGAGAGTTCCAACGCGCCTTGCGACAACGGCTTTCTCATGAATTGGCCAAGGATGTCAGGATCTCGTGGGTTCAGCCGGCCTCGATCCATCTGACCGTGAAGTTCTTGGGCGACATTTCCGAGCAATTGGTTCAGCCGATGCATGAGGCGGTCGAGCAGTGGCTCAGCCCACATCGGCGAATCGAGATTCCGCTTGAACGGGTCGGAGTCTTCCCGAGTCTTCAGCAGCCAAGGGTCCTGTGGGTGGGCCCATCGGAGCAATGGAACGCGAGTCCCGACGCCGCGCGGTTGAAGTCGCTCCACCGAGCCGTGGAAGAAGCCTGTGCCTCGCTCGACCTTCAGCCGGACAGCAGGCCGTTGAGTCCGCATCTGACGCTGGCGCGCATCAAGGACGGCGGGCGTTTGGCCGGGCAGAGCTTGGCCAGGAGCGGGGTGATGGAGCGGGCGCTGGCGCTCGGTTCGTTATCGCTCGCGGCCATTGCGCTCATGAAAAGCGAGCTGAAACCGACCGGGTCGGTCTATACCAGGCTCTGGGAAGCGCGACTGGAAGAAGGGCGATCGTGAATGTTGGCGGTGGAGCGTTGAAGTTACACGAATGAGCCGAGCGTTCGCCGTTCAAGACTCGCCGGCGCTCGACGCCGGCGGCGACTGGTCGCGCATCGTCTTACAAAAGACATCGGTCAGCGCCGGATCGAACGCCGTACCCGCCTGACCCTCGATCGCATCGATGGCGGAAGCCATGCTGAGCGGCGGGGTCCCGGGTTTTTCAGCCGTCAGTTCGTCGAAGGTTTGCGCCATCGACACCAGCCGCGTCAGCAAGGGTATGCGCTCCCCCTGAAGGCCGAAGGGGAAGCCGGTGCCGTCCCACCGCTCATGATGGAGCGCAATGATTTGCACCGCGCCGGGGGGGAGTCCCAAGGCCCGGCAGATCCGGGCGCCGAGGTCGGTTCGATGGCCATCGCACCGCGACTCATGTTGCAGCACCGAAGTTCCGGGGGCATGGATCAAATCCAAATCGTGAGCCAAGGCGCCGAGCGAGAGGACGTTTTGCTCGGGCAAGGACAATTCCAACCGGGCCGCAGCGAGGGTCGCATAAAAGCTGACGCGATTGCCATGGTTGACCAACTGCCGCTCTTTGGCTTCCAGGAGGTCCGACACGAATTGGATCAGCGGCGATGGTTCCCCGCCGTGTGCCGCCTGAAAGGCTCCCTCGCTGACCAGCGTTGAATAGCGCTCCATCACCCCCTGCCAGGCGTCGGTGCAGGCCGGTTCCGCGCCCCACAGCGCCGGGTTATCGGCAAGGGCCGTGCGCAACAGGTCCAGCCGGCGTTTCTTCTGAGACGTTTGAAGACTGATGGTCAGCAACTCCGTCGCATTGAAAGGTTTGAGGAGAAACCCCGCCGCGCCGTGACGAATGCATTCCATGGCGGACTGCAACGTGCCATAGGCCGTCACCATGATGACTTCCACTTCGCCATGCCGACGCTTGATCTCGTCAAGCAGCTCCGACCCGGATCCGTCCGGCAGTCGGAGATCGAGCGTGACGAGATCGACGCCGTGCTCATTGAGCAGCGCCAGGGCTGCCGTGATGCTGTCCGCAGTGAGGATCCGAAAGTTTTGACGAAGCACTTGCGTCAATGCGGCGCGTGGCGCCGGTTCATCATCAACGATGAGGACCGTGGGTTTGTCGTGGTCCAACGAAAGCATCGGCATAGCATCACGTGTAAGCTGCTCGCGGGTGTTCGTCAAGGAAACCATGAATGCCCGACGACGAGCTCGATGGGCGTCACATCGCCCGCTTCAGGCCTTCTCTGTAGGCGTTTGGCTGATGCGGTCTCGTCTTCCTCTCTGGTTTGGCTGTGTTACGCCGTTCGAGATCGAACGGGCTCGCCCCGTGGCCCGCTTGACCCAGCTGTTTCAGCGGCATACAGTGTTCCCTATGCGGCTCGCGGTCCTCCTGATCATCATGGTGAGCGCCATGCCCGCTTGGGCAGGAGGGGAATCGTTCGATCCGGATCAGCCCTTTCGTCAGGGACTCACGCGTCACTTTCTTGAATCGCTTCTGAATCATGCGGCGGAGGCGATCGAGGATCATCTTGAGATCTCGGGCTCCCTGCATCACGGTGATAAGAACGCGCCCGGGTCTCTCGGTGCGCTCGGGTTCAGGTTCTATCCCGAGGGCAAGTCCAAGTCGGACCGGCACTTCTCCGCCGAAGGCTGGTTTGGTCGCTCGCCGGATTCTAAGGAGCAGGAGCTGCACCTCCGCTTCAGCCTGCCCCGATCATCGGATTCTTCGTCTCGACTTCCGGACAACGTCCTGTAAGCGGCGTCCCAATCCGGAAAATCCTGGCATTTGCAACTCAGGCAGCGTCCGGAACCTGCATTCTTCGCTAGGCAGGCTGCGCCTTCTTCGGTATAATCCGCCCCTCTCCCCACCAGACGAGGAGGAATCGCTCATGGCGGAAAAAGACGAGAAGAAGCGGGCGCTTGATCTCGCCCTCTCCCAGATCGAAAAACAATACGGCAAGGGCGCGATCATGAAGCTCGGAGATGCGGAAGCGCCGGCGGACATTCCGGCGATTTCGACCGGATCGCTGGGACTGGATATCGCACTGGGCGTCGGAGGGTTTCCGCGAGGGCGCGTCGTCGAGATCTTCGGTCCCGAAGCGTCGGGCAAGACGACCTTGACGCTCCACGCCATCGCCGAAGTGCAGAAGACGGGCGGTGTCGCCGCGTTCATCGATGCGGAACACGCGCTCGACCTCGGGTATGCTCGAAAACTGGGGGTGCAGGCGGATGATCTCCTCGTCTCGCAGCCGGACACCGGAGAGCAGGCGCTCGAAATCGCCGAGACGCTGGTCCGCAGCGGAGCGATCGACTTGATCGTGGTCGATTCCGTGGCCGCTCTGACGCCGCGCGCCGAGATCGAAGGAGAAATGGGCGATGCGCACATGGGCTTGCAGGCGCGCTTGATGTCACAGGCGCTTCGAAAACTGACCGCCGCCATCTCCAAGTCGCAGACGACGGTCATCTTCATCAATCAGATCCGCATGAAGCTCGGCGTGATGTTCGGGAACCCCGAGACCACCACCGGGGGCAACGCGCTGAAGTTCTACTCCTCGGTCCGGCTCGACATCCGGCGCATCGAATCGATCAAAGAAGGTCAGGATGTCGTCGGCAGTCGGGTGCGGGTGAAGGTGGTGAAGAACAAGATGGCCCCGCCGTTCAAACAGGCTGAATTCGATATTTTGTTCGCGCAAGGCATTTCCAAAGCGGGGGAACTCGTGGACCTCGGCGTCGACAAGAAGGTGCTGGAAAAGTCGGGAGCCTGGTATTCCTATCAGGGCGAACGCCTCGGACAGGGACGCGACGCGGTGCGTGATTTTCTGTTGGCGAACCAGCCCCTGGCTCGCGAGATCGAAGCGAAGCTCCGTGAATTGGCCGGCGTGCCGGCACGCGCCGACTCGGAAAAACCCGCCGGACCGCCTCCCAAAGAAGAGAAACACGTCGAGCAGAGGAGGGAGGAGCGGCGGTCGCACAAGGTCGGCGTGTGAGAAGGCGGCGCGCGCTCGTCTTTCAGCCGGGCGGAACGGACGTTTTCGACATGTTCCCGTGAGCAGGTTCAGTGGCGTACCGCCCCAATCGCGATGGTTCCGCGGCAACGGACCGCTGGTTTCAGGCGGCTGTCCGCTATTTGGCTCGCTTCGATCGCACCACCGCGCAGGTTGAGGAGTTTTTGCGGGCGAAGGGCGCCGGCTCGCAGGAAGCGCAGGACGTCATCGGCCGGCTGCGTGACCTCGGGTATGTGGACGACCGAGCCTATGCGGAGCGATGGCTCGAGAGTCGGCTGGCGCGCCGACCAGTCGGCATCGGGCGCCTGCGCTTCGAACTCCTCGGCAAGGGGCTTCCCGAGGATCTCATCGAGGAGGCGCTCCGCAGCCGATTGAGCGGTCTGGACGAAGAGGCCCTCGCGCATCGCGCCCTCTTTCTCATCAAGCGGCGCCGCGGCTCGCTTTCCCCTCTCCAATCGTCACGTCTCCTCCATCGGTGGGGTTTCGCGGAGGAGACGATTGCACGTATGATAAGGAAAGACCCGATCAAGGAAGACAGGACGAGATGACGAAATCGGCCCACGACTTGCGACAGGACTTCATCGGCTATTTCCAGCGGCACGGACACCAGGCGGTTTCCAGCTCGCCGTTGATACCGCAAGCCGATCCCACCCTGCTCTTCACCAACGCGGGCATGAATCAGTTCAAACGGGTGTTTCTCGGGGAAGAAACGCGCGCATACAAGCGGGCCGTGTCGGTTCAGAAGTGCCTGCGCGCAGGCGGCAAGCACAACGATCTGGAAAACGTCGGCTACACGAGACGACACCATACGTTCTTCGAGATGCTCGGGAATTTTTCGTTCGGGGACTATTTCAAGGAGGAGGCGATCGCGTTTGGATGGGAATTCCTGACCCGGACGGTCGGTCTCGATCCCGCGCGGCTCTGGGTCACGATCTTCCGCGAGGACAGCGAGGCCGAAGCGCTGTGGAAGAAAATCGGCGTTGCCCCATCCCGCATCGCGCGGTTTGGGGAGAAGGACAACTTCTGGCAGATGGCTGAAACGGGACCTTGCGGTCCTTGCTCCGAGATCCATTTCGATCAAGGCGCCTCCGTTCCCGGCGACGACGCGCCGAACGGGGAAGGGGACCGGGTCATCGAAATCTGGAATCTCGTGTTCATGCAGTTCAACCGCGACGCGTCCGGCGCGCTGCATCCGCTCCCGAAGCCGAGCATCGACACGGGAATGGGACTGGAGCGGCTGGCCGCAGTGGCGCAGGGCGTGTACAGCAACTATGACAGCGACCTGTTCACACCGCTGCTGAGCGCGATCGGCCGTCGAGCGGGAACTGTGTATGGACAGTCGGCGACGTCCGACCGGTCCATGCGCGTCATCGCGGACCACCTCCGCGCCATTACGTTCCTCATGGCCGACGGCGTGCTGCCGTCGAACGAGGGCCGCGGGTACGTCCTGCGGCGCATTCTGCGTCGCGCGGCGAGGCACGGCCGGCTTTTGGGCATCGTCGAACCGTTCCTCTACGAATTGACGGCCACGGTCGTCGATCAGATGCAGGGGCCCTACCCCGAACTGAAGAGCGCCGCCGGCACGGTGAGCGAAGCCACGAGAGGCGAAGAGGAGCGCTTCATCGCCACGTTGGACCAGGGCCTGCCCATCTTGAACGAGATGATCGCCAAGACTCGGACGGCGGGCAAGACCGTTTTGCCGGGAGCCGATGTCTTCAAGCTGTACGACACGTACGGATTCCCGCTGGATCTAATCGGCGAAGCGTGCAAAGAACAGGGCATGACAATCGACGAGCAGGGCTTCGATCAGGCCATCGAGGAACAACGAACGCGCGCCCGCAAGACCGGCGGGTTCGAGCAGGAGACCGCGAGGCCTGCAGTGGCGGAGTTGGCCGCCCGGGTCGGCGCGACGAAATTCGTCGGCTACGAGCAATTGGAGTCCGAAGGCCTGCTTCAGGCCATCCTGAAGGGCGACCGGCTGGTCAAGGAAGCGGTCGAAGGGGATGAAGTCGAAGTCGTCTTGAACGTCACGCCCTTCTACGCGGAAGGGGGCGGGCAGGTCGGCGATCAGGGGGTGTTGACGGGGGTCGAGGGGCGACTCGACGTCAGGGAAACTACCCGCCCGGTCCCGACGCTGATCCTGCATCGAGGCACGGTCACGAAGGGACGGATCCGCGAAGGCGAGCCGCTGCGCATGCAGGTCAACCCGATCACGAGGCAGGACGCCGCCCGGAACCATACGGCGACGCATCTGGTTCACGCGGCGCTCCGGGATCTGCTGGGACCTCACGTCAAACAGTATGGATCCCTCGTTGCTCCGAATCGCCTGCGGTTCGATTTCGCTCACTTCCGCCCCCTGTCCTCGCGCGACATCGATGAAATCGAGCTCCTGGTGAACACCGAAGTCCAGAAGGACGAGGCGGTCCGGACGGAGGTGATGAGCATTCAGGATGCCGTGGCCCAGGGTGCGCTTGCGTTTTTTGGCGACAAATACGGCGAGCAGGTCCGAGTGGTGAGCGTCGACTCCTTCAGCAAGGAGTTGTGCGGCGGCACTCACTGCCGACACACGGGCGAGATCGGCGTGTTCAAGATCGTGTCGGAAACGGGCGTGGCCGCCGGCGTGAGGCGCATTGAGGCTCAGACGGGAAGCGGCGCGCTCGCCATGATGAAAAAGCTCGAGTCGGAGGTTCGCGAGCTCTCGGAGCTGCTCAAGGTCGGCCCGGCGGAGGTCGTTGCAAAGACACGCAAGCTCATGACTCAACTCAAGGACAAAGAGCGGGAACTCGAGGAGCTGAAGCTCAAAATGGCCGCGGGCTCATCGGTCGCCGCGACGGTGAGAACGGTCGCCGGCGTGCCGGTGCACGTCCAGCGGACGGACGGCCTCGACATGAGCGGCATGAGGACCCTCGCAGACCAACTGCGCGACAAGCTCAAGAGCGGCGTCGTGGCTTTGGGTGGGGCGACCGGCGACGGCAAGGTTTCGCTGCTCGTCGTCGTCACGAAAGACCTGTCCGCCAAGATCAAAGCCGGCGAGCTTATCAAACCGATGGCGGCCGAGGTCGGAGGAACGGGAGGCGGGCGGCCGGAGATGGCGCAGGCGGGAGGGAAGGACGCCTCGAAATTGAACCAAGCGCTCGAAAAGGTGTTTGGTCTGGTCGAAACCGCAGCCGGGCGGTAAACTCATGAAGCTGCCGCGCATACTGGCGCTCGACTACGGCACCAAACGCATTGGTGTCGCGCTGAGCGACGAACTAGGCTGGACGGCACAACCGCTTGAGACGTTCGAGCGCCGGAGCCTTGACCGGGACCTTGCTCATATCACGGAATTGGTTTCCCGGCATGAAGTCGGTCGCGTCGTGCTGGGATGTCCGCTTCAGCTCGACGGACGCGAAGGTCCGGCCGTCCATGCGATGCGGGAGTTCGTCGCCAAGCTCGAGGACGCGCTTGCCGTCCCTCTCGTGCTCTGGGACGAACGCATGACGACGAAAGCGGCGGAAGACCTGTTGATCGCCGCCGACGTCAGCCGCAAGAAACGGAAAGGCGCGGTGGATCGGGTCGCGGCCGCGATTCTCCTGCAAGGGTACCTCGCGAGCCTGGAGGCGCCGGCGACCGGTGGGGATGCCGGGCAACCTGAGACAGAAGAGACGCCCCATGACGTTCCGGACGATGCTCGCGCTCCTGCTCATCACGGCCGCCGCGGTCGGCATCGCGGCCTATCGCGTCATCACGTGGGCTGAGGGGCCGGCGGCCTCTCCTCAGGACCATCCGCCTTCCAAAGTCGTCGTAATTCCTGACGGCTCGAACTTCCATCAAGTCGCCACACTCCTGGAACGGGAACGGTTGATCAGGAGCCGATTCGCGTTCATCGTGCTCGGCCGATTCCAGTCGGTCGACCGAAAAATCCATGCCGGTGAATATGAACTGAGCGCCGCGATGCTCCCGAGCGAGATTCTCTCCCGTCTCCTGAACGGCCAGGTCGTGCTGCATCCCGTGACCATCCCGGAAGGACTCACCATGGGGCACATCGCCGATCTGCTCCACCAGCACGGCGTCGTCGATCGGACGGAGTTCCTGCGGTTGGGGCACGATCGGTCCTTCATCGCGTCCCTCGGCCTGAACACGGACAGTTTGGAGGGTTATCTTTATCCTGACACCTACAACTTTCCCCGCCCGATTAAAGCGAAGGACGTTGCGACCGCGATGGTGGACCGTTTCAAGCAAATGTTCGGCCCCGACCTGCGTGCTCGCGCCCTGGAGCTCAACATGTCGGAACACGACGTGGTGACGCTGGCCTCGATCATAGAAAAGGAAACGGGAGCCACCGATGAACGGCCTGAGATCTCCGCCGTGTTTCACAATCGCCTGAAGAAGCACATTCCGCTCCAGAGCGACCCGACGGTGATTTATGGCTTGACGAGCTTTGACGGCAACATCAGGAAAAAGGACCTGTCGAGCCCCAGCCCCTACAACACGTACAAGGTCACCGGGCTGCCGCCCGGGCCCATCTCCAATCCCGGACTCCAAGCAATCAGGGCGACCCTGTTCCCCTCCGCCTCCCGAGCGTTGTACTTCGTCTCCAGAAACGACGGCACACATCAGTTCTCCGCGACGTTGGCCGAGCATAATCAGGCGGTCGAAAAGTATCAAAAGCGTCCGTTCCGGCGAGGGCAGTCGCGGAATGCCGCAGGGGCCGAGCTGCGCCTGCCGGCCGTCAAGCGGCGCTCCACCGGCTGAGGCCTCCGGTCGTCGCCCCGCAAGCGGCCTGGCGCATCTTGACACCGATCAGTTATAAGAAAGGCATGACGACGCACGGTGCGTGGGATCTCCCGGCGCTGATTGACCATACGATCCTCAGGCCGGAAGCGACGAGGCGCGATGTCTTGCGCCTCTGTGAAGAGGCCAAGTCGCACCGCTTCACCGTGGTCTTTGTCCCGCCCTGCTATGTCGCGGAAGCGGTCGAAGCGCTCCGAGGGTCGGGGATTCGCGTGGGCATCCCGGTCGGATTCCCGTTGGGCGGGCAGACCACCGCGATCAAGGTCGCTGAAGCGCTTGACGGCGTCGCGCGAGGGGCCGCCGTGCTCGATATGGTCATCAATGTCAGCCGGCTCAAGTCCGGCGATCTCGAGGCCGTGCGTGAGGACATTGCCGAGGTCGTGAAGGCAACGCCCAACGCGGAGCACAAAGTCATCCTTGAAACCTGCTACCTCACCGACCAGGAAAAATTCACCGCGTGTCGATTGACGGTGGAGGCCGGGGCCGACTATGTCAAAACATCCACCGGATTCGCCGCCGGCGGCGCGACGGCAGCGGACGTGAGCCTCTTGAAAGAGGCCGTTGCCGGCAGGATCAAGGTGAAAGCATCGGGCGGGATCCGAGATTGGGCCTCGGCGAAAGCCATGCTCGAAGCGGGCGCCGACCGGATCGGCACCAGCGCGAGCCTCGCCATAGTGGCCGAGTGGCGGGCGGTCACTCGAGGCTCGTGAATCTCCCGTGCCTACAGTCTCTTCTGCTATAGTGCCCGCATGATCAATCGGGTCATCTTGCTGACAATCGAGGGACTCGGGGTTGGCGCCTTACCGGATGCACCCGAATATGGTGATGCGGGCACGCATACACTCTCGCACCTCGCCGACGCGGTGGATGGACTCGCGCTTCCCACACTGGAATCGCTGGGCCTTGGCCACGTGAGCGAAATTCGGGGGCTTCGCACCATGGCCCAGCCCATCGGCTCCTTCGGGAAGCTCGGCTTTCAATCCAGAGGCGTGGATTCTCTCACGGGACATTGGGAACTGGCCGGATGTGCCGTGACCGAGGAGTTCCCTGATTACTCGCAAGGCTATCCGGACAAGCTGAGCGCCGAGCTCGAAGCCATTCTTGGACGGCCGACATTAGGCAAGGGCGTGGTTGCCGGACAAGAAGCGCTGTCCCGGCACGGCAAGGAGCACCTGTCCGGCAAGATGCCCATCGTCTGGACGGATGGCCGGCGCACGTGCCACCTCGCGGCTCATGACACGATCATCCCGCCGAAAGAGCTGTTCCGCCTCTGCCGGGAGATGCGCAAGCGCATGCGCGACTCGTGGGGTCTGTGGCGGATCGTCGCGCACCCGCTGGCTGGAGACCCGGCGATCTGGCGGCTGGACTCGGCCCGCCGGGATTTTGCGATCGAGCCGCCGCATCAGACCATGCTCGATGTTCTGAGCCGCGCCAGCCAGATTCTCATTGCGGTCGGAAAAGCCGGCGATCTCTTCAGCGGACGAGGAATTACCCGCACGGTCCAGACCGGGTCCTGGACAGGTGCCATGGACGAAGTCGGCAAGATGTTCAGTAAAGTGCCTCGCGGGTTGGTCTATGTGTCGTTGGATGTGCTCGAGGTCGGGGCGCCGGAAGCCGCCGTGGCGCTTCAGGACTTCGATCGCCGGCTCTCCGGCCTGCTAGAGCAACTGCGTACGGGGGATATCCTGATCGTCACCGGCGACCATGGTCGTGATCCGCGGAAGGCGCACGGGCTTCCGACAAGGGAGTACGTCCCCATCGTCGTGACCGGACCGAGGCTGGCCCAAGGCGTCAATCTCGGGACGAGGAGGAGCGCGGCCGACCTGGGACAGACGATCGTCGAAGCGCTCCGCGGACAAGCGTTACCCGTCGGGGACAGCTTTCTCGACGCCTTGCACGCGGGATGATGATGTCCTACGAAGCGCGGCTCAAATCACTCGGTCTCGAGCTTCCTCAACCGCCCACACCGGTGGCGACGTACATCCCGGCCGTAAGGGTCGGCGAGCTCGTTTTTCTTTCCGGCGTGCTTCCCATGCGGGACGGGCAATTGGTCCACTCCGGCAAACTGGGCCGTGAGTTGACCACCGAGCAAGGCATGGACGCCTCGCGGCTGGCGCTGCTGAACGCGCTCGCGATCGCCAAGCAGGAACTGGGCACGTTGGACCGGA
The DNA here is from genome assembly GCA_035760745.1 of Nitrospira sp. Taxonomy (GTDB): domain Bacteria; phylum Nitrospirota; class Nitrospiria; order Nitrospirales; family Nitrospiraceae; genus Nitrospira_C. The sequence goes on from DASTSI010000064.1 coordinate 18,734, forward strand.
TTGTCCGCGTCGTGAAGGTCATCGGACACGTGGCCTCCGCGGAAGGATTCACGGAGCAACCTCAAGTCCTCAACGGCGCATCGGATCTCCTCGTCGAGATTTTCGGGGACGCGGGCCGTCATGCCCGGGTGGCGGTCGGCGCGGCGGAGTTGCCGAAGCGCGCGGCGGTAGAAATCGAGTTGATCCTCTGTGTGAGGTGAGGGGCAGCGCAGGCTGCCTTGACACCCGAAAAAACCGCTTGCTATAGTCCGTTCGTCCCTCGCTCCACGTTGTACCCCCGTTTTGCTTCCCGAGTCCGGTGCGTGGGGTTCTCGTGCCACGCAGGGCGTTTCATTCTCTCGCAAGAAACCATCTATTCAAGAAACCATCTATTGAGGAAGCAGAGTCCATGCAGGTCTTGATCGTCCTGGTCGGCGCCCTCTCCCTTCTCTATAGCATCGAGAGTGTCGCCGCGACACCGAGCCCCGCACTCCATTTGCAGCCCTCGACCGGCGTGCCGGGCGCGACTGTTTCGATCGTGGGAAAGGGATTCGGCACGTTCAAGTCGGTCCAGGTGAACCGGGTGACGTTCGCGGGGCTTCCCGCCTTGATTCAACGTTGGGATCCCGAGGTCATCGAGGTCAAAGTGCCGTCGAAAGCGCAGAGCGGCCCGGTCCAGGTTTCGATCGGCAAGAAAAAATTGTCGGCCGGCACGTTTACGATCGTCTATCCGAGAATCACGTCGATCAACCCGTCGGAGATCGAACCGGGCCATACGATCGCGATCCTGGGACAACATTTCGGACCCACGGCCGGTCCGCGCGATCCCAATACCATGTTCGGGGTCAATGACGTCATGGTCGGCGATCTCGTCGTGCGTCCGCGCCGCTGGAAGGACGATCGGATCGAAGTGGAAGTGCCGGCGAATGCGACGTCGGGAGAGGTGGCGGTGCGTCTCGCTTCGTCCGATCCACTGCCTGACGGGTCCTGCTGCTCGCCCGTGCAGCATACGGTGAGCAACCGCGTGCCCCTGACCCTCATTCCCACCGTCCGCGTGGATCCGATCAGCGGCCCGGTTGGGACCAAAGTGGTGCTGTTCGGACAAGGATTTGGAGCCGAAAAGGGAGGCGACGACTCCGTAACGTTCGGCGGGCATCCGGCCGCGATCGCCACATGGTCCGACAACACCATCGTGGCTCACCTGCCTGTGGACGCGCAGACCGGGCCGGTCGTGTTGAAGGCAAACGGGCGAGAGCGGACGGTCGGGACGTTCACGGTTCATGTGTCGAAGGCCGCAAGCGTCACGCCCGCCGCGGCTCCGATCGGGACGCTGGTGAAGATCAAGGGTGAGCACTTCGGGCTCTACTCCGAGAGCGGGCCGAGTCCCTTTGCCTTCGCGGATTTCGACCCCGGTCAGAACCGCGTGGAGATCGGCGGCGTCCCCGCGCCGATTTTCCGATGGCAGGATGATCGGATCGACGTGTGGGTGCCGTTCAGCGCAAAAAGCGGCCCCATCGTTATTTACCGCGGAGCAACAAAGCCCAATCCCGATGGATCCTGTTGTGCCGCGAAGGAAACCATCGCGACCGAAGCGGGAAACTTCGCGTTGATCACGCCCACGATCACGTCGTACGAGCCCAAATCCGGGGGGCTGGACGAAGTGGTGACGATCAAGGGCTCCGGATTCGGCAACTTCCTCATGACCGCCGAGCACTCCTTTCTCGGCATCAACCAGAAGGCGTACAAGCGCAAGGAAGACGTCGAACTGAACGAGAACGTGTCCCGGACGGAGGTGCTCTTCAACGGCATCGCCGCCCAGGTCGTGTCCTGGAATGATTCCGAAATTGTCGCCCGCATCCCTCGCCGCAACTTATACGGGGTCGGGAAGAAGGGCCAATTCTTCGACAATCTCGCGACGGGACCGCTCATAGTGCGTCGCGGATCGTGGGACGTGCTTCCCGACGGGAGTTGCTGCACGCCCAAAAAGTGGCTGACGCTGGAAGCCGGCACCTTTACGATCGAACCGAAAGGCCTGCCGGATCCCGCGTTTTTCAATTCGAACCGTCCCGAAGACCATACTTCTCAATGATGCGCGGGCTCGGGTCTTGGTTGCTGGTTTCGCTCTCCCTCATCCTGGGGACGCCGCCCTCATTCGCCGCCGAACCGGTTTTCACGGTCTCGTTACAACCCAGCCATACTGAGGCGACCCTGCTGGGCCTCATGTTCCGCACAGCGCACCTCGGCTGGGCGGTCGGGTCGGGGGGCACCGTCTTGAAAACAATGGATGGAGGCAAGCACTGGAAGAGAATATCGAGCGGCACGTCAAACCTCCTGACGAACGTGTATTTCGTGGACCCCAAGCAGGGGTGGATTGTCGGTGCGAACGGCACCATCCGCATGAGTCGGGACGGCGGTGAAACATGGGTTCCGCAGCCGGTGGAGACCCAGGCGGCACTCTACGGGATCAGCTTTGCCTCACCGAAGCTCGGTTGGATCGTCGGGGGTAACGGCACGATCCTCCATACCAAGGACGGCGGTGTGCAGTGGACCGAACAGGCAAGCAAGACAAGCGCCGCTCTCTATGCGGTCCATTTCGTTTCCGAACGGCGCGGAGTCGCGGTCGGCGGAGTGGGGACGATTCTCGTCACTGAAGATGGCGGTGATACGTGGACCGCGCTCGAGCCGCAGGGCGCTGTCACCCTTTTCGACGTCTTCTTTTCCGAACCCTCGACCGGATGGGCGGTCGGAAACGCCGGCGCGCTGTTCCAAACGACCGACGGCGGCCAGACGTGGATCGACCGAACCCTTCCTTGCTCCCGCACGTGCACGAAGCTGACCGACCTGCTCCATGTCCGATTCACCGATGCACAGACGGGCTGGATCGTCGGAGAGCGCGGCATGCTCTACCGCACCACGGACAGCGGCTTTACCTGGCAGGAGCACGGTTCAATCGCCAAAGTCTCCCTCTTCGGTCTTTCCTTTCCTGAACCCTCTCTCGCCTGGGCCAGCGGAGAAAAGGGGACGATCGTGCATCTGAAGATCGGCAGATAAGAGCGGATCCAAGGGTGGTCTTATCGTCGAATCTAGATCGCCTCGCGACAGACGCGGTCTGCCGTTTCGGGCTTCCATCGACCGGAGACGCTTATCCCAAGACTCCCACTCTGGACTGGACGACGGCGAGGGCCGTCAGCGCGGCTGTCTCCGCTCTCAAAATGCTCGTTCCGAGGGTCGCCGTCCGGCATCCGTGACCTTTCAGGAATTCTAGTTCGGATTCATCCCATCCGCCTTCAGGTCCGATGAACAGCGTCAGCGACTCCTCTGCCGTTTTCGGCAAGGGAGTCTGCGTCAGGGACTCCTCGGCGGTTCTCTCGGTGAGGACAAGCCGAACCGTGCTCGTGTCGGCCGTTGTCGCGTCGGACAGGTCTGAAGGAACGTCGATCGTTGGCACGGTCCAGCGTTCGGATTGCTGTGCCGCTTCGAGCGCAATCCGCTCCCATCTCGCGCGTTGATGTTCGACTCGATCCCGGTGAATCCGCGCCACCGCATGCTTGGTCTGAACGGGCACGATACGGTCTGCGCCGAGTTCGGTCGCCTTCTGCACGACCCAATCCATCTTTTCTCCCTTGAGGAGCGCTTGGACGAGGACAAGGGAGGGGCTCTTTCGCGGCGGGGCATGGGACATCTCGAGGATTCGGCACTCGATACCGTGCCTCCCCACTGCCGTAATTTCTGTCCGATACCGCAGGCCCCTGTCGTCGGTGATGAGGACCGTCTCACCCGGCTGGACGCGGAGACTCTCGCGCAGGTGGCTCAGCAATGGGCCGTCGATGCGGACAACCGGCGGGGTAACGGCGCCGGAAGCCACGAAGAAGGTGGGCATGGAGACGAGGACTGGAACAGGCTATCTATTCGAAGAAAGTCTTCATCTTGTCGAAGAATCCGTCGCCGTCTGCTTCCATGGACATGCCGCTCTCCTTGGCAAATTCCATGAGCAGCTCCTTCTGGCGGGCGGAGAGTTTGGTCGGAATCTGAATCTTGATCGTATAGAGCTGATCGCCCGTCTGGTTACCCTTGAGGCTCGGCACCCCAAGGCCTTTCAGGCGCAATACCTTGTCCTGCTGCGTCCCCGGCGGCACCTTGATTACGGTCGTACCCTTCAGCGTGGGCACTTCGATCTTTCCTCCGAGCGCGGCCGTGACGAAGCTGATCGGGACGTCGCAGAGAATGTCCGTTCCTTTCCGGGTGAAGATCGGGTGCGGCTTGACGGTGACGGCGACGTACAGATCGCCCGGCGGGCCCCCGTTGGCACCGTGCTCGCCTTCATTGGAGAGCCGAAGTCTCATCCCCGATTCAATTCCAGCGGGAATGTGGACGGAGATCGTGCGCTCGCGGTAGAGACGCTGACGGCCCTGGCAGGTGGGGCAGGGATCCGTCACGATACGGCCGGCGCCGTCACACTGGCCGCAGGGCCGGCTGACGCTGAAGAACCCCTGCTGGAGCCGGATCTGGCCGGCGCCCTTACAACTCGGGCAGGTCTTGAGCGCTGATGCGGACTTTGCACCCGTGCCCTTGCAGTCTCCGCACGTCTCCCAGCGGGGAATCTTGAGCTTCGCGTCCTTCCCGTACACCGCCTCTTCGAACGTCAATTCGAGATTGTACTGAAGATCGTTCCCGCGCTCCGGGCGATGGCCGCCGCGCTGGGCCCCGAAGAAATCCTCGAATATATCGTTAAAGACGTCGCCGAAGCCGCCGGCGCGCCCGAAGTCGAACCCCTCGAATCCTGCGCCGCCTTGCGCACCGGCATGCCCGAACATATCGTAACGCCGGCGCTTTTCCTGATCGCTCAGGTGCTCGTAGGCTTCGTTGATTTCTTTGAACCGTTCTTCGGCGTGCTTCTTTTGTTGCTCGCCGGTTTGGAGGTCGGGATGGTACTGACGGGCGAGCTTCCGGTAGGCCTTCTTGATGTCCTCGTCGGACGCATTTCGCTCGACGCCCAGTGTTTCGTAAAAATCTTTCTTAGACACGGACGGCATTATCCTTGTTCATCCGCAGAAAGACCGAGCCCCGCTGCGATGCGAGACTCGGTCTGCTGGCCAGCATCGGCTTGGCGCGTATTGTATCTTACTTTTTGTCTTTGTCTACTTCTTCGAACTCGGCGTCCACGACTTTCTCGTCGGTCTTCGCCCCGTTCCCGCTTTCGGCTCCCGCTCCGGCGGCTCCGGCACCCGCCGTCGAGGCGGAGGCCTTCTTGTACATCTCCTCCGCGAGCTTGTGCGACGTCGTGGTCAAGGTCTGAGTGGCCCGCTCGATGGCATCGGCATCGGTGCCTTCCATCGCCTTCTTCAACTCGGCGACCGCCTCCTCGATCTTGGTCTTCTCGTCCGCGGGGATTTTGTCACCGTGCTCCTTGAGGTTTTTTTCAGTCTGGTAGATCAGCGTGTCGGCCTGATTCTTCGCCTCGGCGACCTTCCGCCGCTTTTTGTCCTCCTCCGTGTGGGCCTGCGCATCCCGCACGAGTTTTTCGACTTCTTCCTTGCTGAGTCCGCTCGACGCCGTGATTTTGATCGACTGCTCCTTCTGCGTGGCCAGGTCTTTGGCGGACACGTGGACGATCCCGTTGGCGTCGATATCGAAGGTCACTTCGATTTGGGGCATCCCGCGCGGAGCAGGAGGAATGCCGACCAGGTCGAACTGGCCCAACAACTTATTGTCGTTCGCCATCTCGCGCTCGCCCTGGAAGACCCGGATGGTCACCGCTGTCTGATTGTCGGCGGCGGTCGAGAACACCTGGCTCTTCTTCGTCGGGACCGTCGTGTTGCGCTCGATCAACTTGGTGAACACGCCGCCGAGGGTCTCGATGCCCAAGGAAAGCGGCGTGACGTCGAGCAGAAGCACGTCCTTGACATCGCCCTTCAGGACGCCACCCTGGATGCCGGCGCCAATGGCCACCACTTCATCGGGGTTCACGCCGCGGTGCGGATCTTTGCCGAAGAATTCCTTCACGATCTGAATGACCTTCGGCATGCGCGTCATGCCGCCGACCAGGACCACTTCGTGAATGTCCCGCGCCGTCACACCGGCATCCGCCATCGCCTTTCTGCAGGGCTCAATCGTGCGCTGGATCAAATCGTCTACCAACTGCTCGAGCTTGGCCCGCGTCAGTTTGGTCACCAGATGCTTGGGACCGCTCGCATCGGCCGTGATGAAGGGCAGATTGATTTCCGTCTCCTGCGACGAGGACAGTTCGATCTTCGCCCGCTCCGCCGCTTCCTTCAGCCGTTGGAGCGCCATGCGGTCCTTGCGCAAGTCGATGCCTTGATCTTTCTTGAACTCGTCCACCAGCCAATCCATCACGCGGAGATCGAAATCGTCGCCTCCGAGGTAGGTGTCCCCATTCGTGGATTTGACTTCGAAGACGCCTTCGCCGATTTCGAGGATGGACACATCGAAGGTCCCCCCTCCCAGGTCGTAGACCGCGATCCGCTCATCCTTCTTCTTGTCGAGGCCGTAGGCGAGCGAGGCTGCGGTCGGCTCGTTGATGATGCGGAGGACGTTCAACCCCGCAATCTGTCCCGCGTCCTTCGTCGCCTGACGCTGACTGTCATCAAAATAGGCCGGGACGGTGATGACGGCTTCCGTGACTTTTTCGCCCAGATAGTCCTCGGCCGTCTGTTTCATCTTCTGAAGGATCATCGCGGAGATTTCCGGCGGGCTGTAGCGCTTGCCGCGCAACTCGACGTGAGCGTCGCCGTTGTCTGCTTCGACGACCTTGTACGGAAGCCGCTTCAGCGCCTCCTGCACCTCGCGGGCCTTGAATTTCCGTCCCATGAGGCGTTTCACGGAGAAAATCGTGTTCTCAGGGTTAGTGATCGCCTGACGTTTGGCGATCTGGCCAACCAAGCGTTCTCCCTTGTCGGTGATCGCCACGACGGACGGCGTCGTGCGGCTTCCTTCGGCGTTGGCGATGACGACGGGATCGCCCCCGCTCATAATGGCGACGCAAGAGTTCGTGGTTCCTAAATCGATGCCGATAACTTTACCCATGGCTATATGCTCCTCTCTAGCAAGCTGTTGATGAAGCCGCTCTCACGCCGACACATCGTTGGCCTGTCCCGTCGAGACCGTCACCATGGCCGCCCGCAGGATCCGATCGTGCAGCAGGTATCCTCGCTGAAACTCGTCTACCACGTGTTGAGGCGGGACTGTCTTCGACGGCACGTTGGCGACTGCTTGATGGGCCGCGGGATCGAAGGGGTGGCCCACGCTCGGCACAGGCTCCACACCGAATTTTTCCAATGTCCCGAGCAACTGCTTCAATGTCAGCTCGACTCCCTGAATCAACGCCTCGCTGCTTCGACTGTCCTTGGCAGCCTTGAGGGCACGTTCGAGGTTGTCGACGGTCGGTAACAATGCCTTTAACAGCTGTTCATTACCGAACTTGATCTGCTCGCGTTGCTCTCGTTGAGTCAGCCGTTTGAAATTCTCGAACTCGGCGGCTAGCCGTAGATACTTGTCGTTGAGCGTTTTGATTTCTTCCGATTTAGCAGCGAGCTGCTGCTGGAGCGCAGCCACCTCGGACAGATCTCCATCCTGAGAGCGAGGCTCGCTGCTCGAAGAACCGTCACCGGCATCATCTCTGTGTAAGCGCTCGATTATATTGCTGTTCTCTTCGTCTTCAGCCACTGGCAGTTCTCCTACGAGGTTGGAGATAGTCACAGGGGTCCCAAAGTCAACAGGAGCCCGATAAATTAATTGGTTGTGCAAACCGATCGGCTGATCGGCTTAGACGTGGACAGTCAGTGATTCGTCTCCGTTGGCACGGCGGTAGAGCAACTCCAATCCCTCCAGAGTCAGCATCGGTTCGACCTTGCGAATGGAAGCCGTTTCGGGAGCGACGATGGCGCTCAGTCCTCCCGTGGCGAGAACGAAGGCGGAACGACCCCACTCCTGTTCAATCCGCCGGACGATGGCATCGACGAGCCCTGCATACCCGTACAGTAACCCGGCCTGGATACTGCTCGCGGTATCGATCCCGATCACGGTTTTGGGCCTGGCGATCTCGACCTTCGACAACTTTGCGGCCCGGGTGAACAGGGCCTCCGCCGAAATGCCGAGGCCGGGCGCGATCACGCCGCCGAGATACTCACCCTCTTTGGTGACAGCACAGAACGTGGTCGCGGTCCCGAAATCGACGATGATCTGGTCCCGCCGATACTTGTGAAAGGCGCCGGCGGCGTTGACCAAACGGTCGCTGCCGATCTCTTTAGGGTTGGCGTAGCGCAGCACAAGTCCCGTATCGCTTTCGGCCGTGACGACCATCGCACGTCGGTTGAAGTAGTGTTCGATGGCCTCTTGAAACGTCATCGTGAGCCCGGGGACCACGCTGGAGAGAATGGCGCCTGTCACCCGCCGTGATGGAAAGCCGGCGGTGGCCATGAGATTCGCGAAGAGGATGCCGTATTCGTCGGCCGTCTTCTTCGGATCAGTTGCGATTCTCCAGTGGGCGGCGAGAGACTGTCCGTCGTAGAGGCCCCAGACGATATTGGTATTGCCGACGTCCACCGCAAGCAGCATGAGCGGCATTCTAGCAGGACGTTGAGAATCCCTGCCACCTCGGCTGCCATCAGGCCCGGAGAACCATCCTGCCGGCTTCGACTGCAACCGCTACATGCCTCGACTGGCACGCCTGCCAATGCGGCGCTCGAAGCGGGATGCGTGATGCGGCGACCAAACTGCTAAGGCGCTCAGTCGGCCGCTGGTGTCGGGCGGAGATGAACAATATCAGCGGCACGTAGTGGAACCATACGTCGATGATTGCCCGGGATGTGACCGATCTCCGCCACGTGAAGGGATCCGTCGGCGGCGATGGCCTCCGCGACTCCGACCACCTCTGTCCCGTCCGGCAGCGAAGCCCGCACGGATTTCCCCAGGGTCACGCATCGACTGCGATACGAGATCGCGACGCTGTTTGATCCATTTAAATCCAGGTCCTCAAGATAATGTTCAAGTTCCTGAATGAGTCGGGTCACTAACACATTCAAATCCACGACGTCGCCGGATTCGTCGGCAATCGTGGTTGCCACTCCGCGCAGGTCGGGAGGAAAGTCCGCTCGGGTCCCATTGACGTTAATGCCGATCCCGATGATTTGGAATTGCCTGCCCTCAGGTGAACTGCCGCTCTCGCATAAAATGCCTCCGATCTTACGATCCTTGACCAGCAGGTCGTTCGGCCACTTCACGCCTACGGAAACGCTCGCGACTGATTCGATGGCTGCAGCCGCGCCCAACGACGCGGTCAGCGGCAGCCAGGACAACCATTCAGCCAGACGGCCGGCGCCAAGCGGGCCTTTCACGATCACCGAGCAGTAGAGATTGGTCCGGGGGGGAGAAAACCAACCGCGCCCCAGCCTGCCTCGCCCGGTGGTTTGACTGTCGGCGAGGACCACTGTGCCATGAGCGGCATCGCCTTGTGCGAGCATGACCGCTCGCCGGTTTGTGGAGTCGATTTCTTCGTGCCATTCAAGTGTATGGCCCAACGAACGGGTCGCGAGGGAACGTCGGATGAGGTCGAGGTTCAGAGGGAGTGAGTGGGCCACGAGTCACGAGCGGCGAGGAAACGGTCCGCGGGGTGTGAGGACCAGGCTTAGGTTTGCGGCCGGTGCCGAATGTGTCAGCGCACCAATAGAGATCCGGTCGGCGCCGGCTGCCGCCATCGCGCGAACGTTGTCTACCGTCACTCCGCCGGAAACCTCCACCAGAGCACGGCCGGCGATGAGTCGCACTGCCTTCCTGACCTGAACGGGCCGCATGTTATCGAGCAGGACGATGTCCGCGTGTCCGTCCAAAGCTTGACGGACGCCGTTCAGGGATTCGACCTCCACGATAACGGGCATCGTCTTGCTGGCCTTCGATCGAACCAAGCGTGACGCGGTCAAAACCGGTCTGCGGTCGCCAGCCATCAGGCTCAGGTGATTATCCTTGATCAGGATGCCGTCTCCCAGCGAGAAACGGTGGTTGGTTCCGCCGCCCAAGGCCACGGCCCATTTCTGCAACGCCCTCCAGCCCGGAATGGTTTTGCGGGTGTCCATGATATGGACCTGGTAGCCCCGTACTCTCCGACAACATTCCCTGGTCAGCGTCGCGATCCCGGAAAGATGTTGCAGGAAATTGAGCGCGACGCGCTCGCCCATGAGGATCGACCGTCCGTCGCCTTGAACCGTCATCACGACGTCGCCCGCCTTCGCTTCGGCGCCATCGCGCTTCCGTACGGAAAGGTTGAGGCGGGGATTGATCGTCAAGAATGTCTGGACCGCGGCCGCCATGCCGGCGACGACCAGTTCCTGCTGGGCGATCAGTTTTCCCACGGCGGGGACCGGGCTTCCGAAGAGCGCGGAGGTGGTAACGTCGCCTCGTCCGAGATCTTCTTCGATCCCCCGCCGGACCGCGCGGCGGATCTCGACGGCCGGCAGCGCGATCAACGTCATACCTTAAGCATGGCGCGCAACTGGCCCTCGCTGTTCTGAAGCATCAGTTGATCCGCCTGGAGGCTCTTGAGCCGCTGCCGGTGATCGGCAATGACCTCCGCAGGAGCTTTCGCCGTGAACTCTTGATTGGCCAGCTTGCTCTGAAGTCTGCCCATTTCTTTTTCCTGCTCCTCCTCCTGCTTCACGATGCGATCGAGCGCCTTTTGCAAATCGACGTCGCCGGTCACCGTGATTGCCACGGAGAGCCCTTCGGACACGAGTCTGAGCCGGTTGCCGTCCGGCTGCATGACCGAGGAGTCAATATCCGCCGTCCCGCGAGCCAAATGCGCCAGATGAGGCCGGAGATCGTCCAGTTGCTTGTGACGTTCGGCATCGTCGTGGGCGACGGAAAACCAGACCGGCTGAGCAGGAGGATAATTCAACAGCACCCGGGCCGTCCGGACCAGACCGACTGCCTGCTCCAGGAGCAGGAAGCGCTGCTCGATTTCTGGCGCTCTTCGCAGAGGATCAGGCGCCGGATAGGGCTGAATCATGACGCTTTCCCCCTCGTGCGGGAGCGTCTGCCAAATCTCCTCGGTGAGAAAGGGCATGAACGGATGCAGGAGTCGCATGATCACTTCAAGCGTTTCGGCCAGGGTCTGCCGCGTCGCCGAGGCGGTTGCATCGCTTCCGCTTTGAAGAGCCGGTTTGATCAGCTCGAGGTACCAATCACAGTACTCGTGCCAAATGAATTGGTACAATGTTCCCGCGGCACGGTCGAATCGATAGCTCTCCAGCTCGTCGTTCACCCTCTGAATCGTCTCCTGCAAGCGGCTCACGATCCAACGATCGGGAAAGGATCGTTCAGCGACAGGCCTCTCCTCCCGTGGACCGTCCAAGTACAGATGGCTGAATCGCGCGGCGTTCCAGATTTTATTGGCAAAATTCCGGTATCCCTCGATTCGTTCCTCGGCCAGCTTGATATCGCGCCCCGGCGAGGCCATCGAGGCCAGCGTAAAGCGCAACGCATCGGTGCCATACTGCTCCATCACGTGAAGGGGATCGATGACATTCCCCTTGGACTTGCTCATCTTCTGACCTTCGGCGTCGCGAACGAGCGCATGAATATAGACATCGCGGAAGGGCACGTCGCCCATGAACTTCAGGCTCAGCATGATCATACGGGCGACCCAAAAAAACAGGATATCCAGGCCCGTGACGAGCGTTGAAGTCGGGTAATACGTTGCGAGTTCCGGCGTCTGCTCAGGCCACCCGAGCGTAGAGAACGGCCACAGGCCTGAAGAAAACCAGGTGTCGAGCACGTCCGGATCGCGCAAGAATTCCGTTCCCCCGCACACGGGACACCAGGTGGGAGCGGACCGGGCGACAATCGGAACGGCTCCGTGGAGCAAGGTCGTCCGTGTAGTGGAAGCCCCGGAGGCATTTGTTATGCTCTCTTCGTGGATGAACCGGCTGTTGCAGGATCGGCAGTACCACGCGGGGATTTGATGCCCCCACCAAATCTGCCGTGAGATGCACCAATCCTTGATGTCCCGCATCCAGCCGAGGTAATTATTCACCCAACCTTCCGGAATGATTCGGATCCGGCCAGAGGTCACCGCCTCGATCGCGGGTTCCGCGAGCGGCTTGGTTTTCACGAACCACTGAGGGGACAGATAGGGTTCGACGATCGTCTTGCACCGGTAGCATTTGCCGATCGCCATCTTGTGGTCTTCGATCTTGACCAGGAACCCCCGATCGCGTAAGGCCTGCTCGATTTTAGGACGCGCCTTTCCGACCGGGAGACCGGCGAGAGACGACGCGAGGTCTTCCTCCACCATGGCGGCTTTGAGTTTGCTCATTTCGAGCAGCGCTTGGTGATCAAAAATCGCGAGTCTCGGCAGGCGGTGCCGCTCACCGGCTTCGAAGTCGTTGAAGTCGTGCGCCGGGGTGATCTTGACCGCGCCGGTTCCAAATTCTCTGTCGACCAACAGTGCATCGCCGACGATGGGGATGGTCCTCCGCGTCAGCGGCAACCGGACGCGCCGGCCGATCAGATCGTTGTAGCGCGGATCCTCCGGATGCACGGCGACCGCCGTGTCGCCGAGGAGCGTTTCGGGCCTGGTCGTCGCGACGGTCAGCGCCCTGTTTGGATCGTGCTCCAATGGATAGGAGATCGAGTACAGTTTCCCTTTGACGTCTTCGTGCTCCACTTCGATATCGGACAGCGCCGTCAGACAGCGGGGGCACCAATTGATAAGCCGCTCCCCACGATAGATCAGGCCTTCCTCGTGGAGTCGCACGAAGACTTCCACGACGGCCTTGGACAGGCCCTCGTCCATCGTAAAGCGAAGGCGATCCCAATCGCATGATTCGCCGAGTTCCTTTTGTTGGTTGATGATCGTATTTCCCGATGCGGCTTTCCATTCCCATACGCGTTCGATGAATCGCTCCCGTCCCAGCGCCTCTCGTGACGATCCCTCGGCCATCAGTTGCTTCTCCACGACGTTTTGCGTCGCGATCCCCGCATGATCCGTCCCAGGCAACCAGAGCGTGTTTCGTCCCTGCATGCGCCGCCAGCGGATCAGGATATCTTGAAGGGAATGATTCAGCGCGTGACCGACGTGCAACGATCCGGTCACGTTCGGCGGTGGGATGACGATGCAATAGGGCGCCCCGGGATTGCTCGGAGAAGCATGGAAATATCCGCGCGCCTCCCAGGTTCGATACCAGCGAGACTCGACCGTCTTGGGGTCGTAGGTTTTCTCAAGTTGACGGATGGACATCGATGACGCTCACACCGAGCGGGCATCTTAACATGCGATGGGAGTGCCCTCAATATTTGAGGATCCGGGACTGCGAGGGATTGTGGGGCGTAGAGGCTTGTGTTATACAGTCGCCGGTCTGTCGGGGAACATCACCACATCATTGTCACTCACGGAGAACTCTATGGCGACGGGGCGCGAAAAGGACCGTAAGACGAGAAAGAAGCACCGGAAAAATATCGAGCGCATGAAGGCGTTGGCAAAGGCGCGGCGCGGGAAAAAAGGCAAGAAGGGATAAGAGAGCGGGAGATCAGGCGGCTTTCGTGAGGCGCTTGATCTCGTCCTTGACCTGTTCCTCGGCGACCGCGGGCACGACGTCCTGAACGATTTGCTGCACGCGATCATTGGCCACGGCGCGGACAATGTGCTCAGCAATGCCGTCTGTGTGCTCGGTCGCAGCTTTCCGAACCTCTTCTTGGATCTGATCTCCGATCGATTTCATGTAATCCCGAACGGCTTCCGGGACGGCGCCTTTCAGCATCTCGGTCTGTTCCCGCATGACCTGCTCGATATGCTCCTTCACCAACGGCCCGGCGATCTCGAGAAGGCATTGGCGTATGACGGGCTCCAGCTCGGGCAATCGGCTTGAGAGGACACGAGGGAGTTCAGCAGCAATCAACGGCTCCACCGTCGGAGTCAATCGTTCCTGAGTCAGCGTCGCGCCGAGGTACTGCGGTATTTCCGCCTCGACTGTTTTGCCGACATGAAGGGCAAGCTCTTTACTGAGTAAGGAGGGAAGCGCCTCCGCGATTCTCTGTTCGGCCTTTTCGGATAGGGAGTGGAGCAATTGGGCGAACAGGCCCTTCATTGTGTCTTCCGGTTCCGGCGAGGCGTGCTTCAGAGTCTGGGGAGTCGAAGCCGGTTCCTGGTGCGGAGCGGGAGGGATCACCTGCGCCTCGATCTCTCCCGTTTGATCCTCGCCGTCGAGGAGGGCCTCGTCGTCAAAATCCGTCGCGCTGGATACCGGCGGCCACGTCCGCCTTTTTTTGGAGCCGTTCGGCTGAACCGCTACGCGGTCGAGGTCTTTGATGAGATCGAGGAGATGCTCCGTCTGAAAGGGTTTCTTGAGGAACGCCTTCACCCCCAAGGAGCGCAGATGAGATTCGTCCAGGCGATCGCCGGCGCCGACCAGCGAAATGATGAAGGTCTCTGAAAGAGAATCAATCTTGTGTATTTCCTTGCAGAACCCGGAAAACGTCATGCTCTCGAGGTGATAATCTGCAATGATGAGGCAGGGGCTTAGCTTCCTGGCAGCATCCAAGGCGGCTGGGCCATCCTGGAAGCCGATGACTTCATAACCTTCCGGGGCCGAAATCTGTTCGACCATCCGACGAACGGCGGGGCTGCTGTCAATGACGAAGATCGTAGAAGGCACACACTCCTCCAACGTTGTTGAACTGGTTTCGAAGCTAGCAGGGGGGGTATCCTTTGTCAAGAAAACGGCCGATAGAGGCTCGATTTACCACGAGAAATTTACGGCCGAGGGAAATGTGCGTTTACTGAAATGTGGGTACGCCGGATGACGCAGCCGATACAAAAGATCCGGGTCGTCTTCTTCGATGCAGCCGACACGCTCTTTCACGTGAAGGGATCCGTGGCCGAGATTTACCTGCGCCATGCTGTAACCTATGGGTTTCAGGAGACGGCTGACTCGTTGGCGGCCATCACGCAGGCGTTTGCGCGAGCATTTCGAGATGCGCCGCCGCCGGTCTTTGCGGCGTCCGATCCCGTTCATCTCAAGCAGAGTGAGCGTCTCTGGTGGTTCGACATCGTGCACAATGTGTTCTACCGTGTGGGAATGTTCGCCCGATTCGACGAATTTTTTGAACGGGTCTTCGAGGTGTTCGCCGATCCGAGTTCTTGGGAATTGTATCCTGAAACCCAGGCCGCGCTGGCGAATCTCCGCAAGGAAGGGCTGGAACTCGGCATCATTTCAAATTTCGACTCGCGGCTCTTTACGATCATGAGGGGCTTGGGGCTCGCACCGGTCGTCGATACGGTCACTATTTCCAGTCTTGCCCAAGCCGCAAAACCGGCGCCAAGAATCTTCCAGCAAGCCTTGGAGAAGCACGCGGTCGATCCCGAAGAAGCGATCCATGTCGGGGACAGCCTGCGCGACGACGTGGAAGGCGCGACCAAAGCGGGGCTGCATGCCGTGCTCCTGGACCGAAAGGGTTTGTACAGCAGGGCGGGCATCGCTTCCATCCGCTCACTCGAGGAGCTTCTCCCGCATCTACGGGGGCTCCAACAATAACGGCACCAGATCTCTGGCACGTCCCTGGAGGCAGCAATCGACGACTGTCGACTGCGCCGTCTCATCGAGGTTGATTTCCGCGACGAAGGCGCCCGCTGCTTTTGCGACGGAGACGAACCCGGCGGCCGGATAGACAATCCCCGACGTGCCGATGACCAGCAGCACCTCGCATGTCTGAAGCGCTTCGGCGCAGCGCGAGAGGTCGTCGGATGACAGCGTCTCGCCAAACCAGACGATGTGTGGTCGCAGGAGGGCCTGACAGCGACCACACGTGGGCGGGAAGCCGATCGGCACGTGGCGGTTCTCTCCGACGGTCCCGCAGTCCGTACAGCGGACCATCCAGATGTTGCCGTGCATCTCACAGATGTTCTGAGAGCCAGCCATGCGATGCAATCCGTCCACGTTTTGCGTGATCAGGCAGAAATTCGGAATGCGATGCTCGAGTTCGACCAGGGCCAGGTGAGCCGCATTGGGGTTCTTCGTCGCCAAGATTTCCCGTCGCCAGTCGTACCATTCCCAGACAAGCCGGGGATCGCGTGCGAACGCCTCGGCGGTCGCCAGATCTTCAGCTCGAAAATTCCGCCAGAGGCCGTCCGAGCCGCGAAAGGTCGGCACGCCGCTGTCCGCCGAAATTCCGGCTCCGGTCAGCACCGTGACTGCCCGGGCGGCCGCGAGCTTCTGCTTTAGGATCCCAAGATCTGAACCGCGCATCGTCAGGGACTGGTCGGGGCTGCTCTGTGTGGCGGATAGCGCGCATGCTATAGTACGTCCTTCGCCGGAGGCAAGAACGAGGACATAATGGAACAGATCATGATCGTCGGAGCGGGCTCGGTCGGCGGGTTCTTCGGAGCGCATTTGGCGAAGTCCAATCCGAACGTCTCCTTCCTCTTGCGACCGAAGACCTTGGCAGCGGTGCGAGAGCAGGGACTCACCGTGCGTAGCGCAAGCGGAACATTTACCGTACACCCGCCCGCCTCCTCGGATCCGAAGGAACTGCCTCAACCGGATTTGGTCATCTTGGCTGTGAAGGCCTACGATCTCGATGAGGTCCTGGGACTGCTCGAGCCGGTCCTCGGCATACACACCGTGATTCTGACGCTGCAAAATGGGATCGATACGGAGGATCGGATCCTGGCACGCCTGGGGAGAGATTGCGTCATCGGAGGCGTGGCCTTCATCTACTCGAAAATTACCGCGCCGGGCGTCATCGAGCACTACAAGAAGGGCACCGTGGCGATCGGCGAGTTGATGGGACACGAAAGCGAGCGACTCCTTCGGATTCGAGACTTCTTCACCGCGGCCGGCATTCCCTGCCAGCTGTCCAAGGACATTCGACGAAGCAAGTGGGAGAAGATGTGCTGGAACTGCGTCTTCAATCCCATCACGGTGGTCATCGACGACAAGGTCGCCAAGGCGCTCGAGCACCACGAAATGCTGGACACGATCCGGCAAATTGTCGGAGAAGTGGCCGCGGTGGCCGCCGCGATGAAAGTTCCGCTTCCCGCCGACATGGCGGAGCGCGTCTTGAAATGGACACAGGAGATTCGCGACATCCATACCTCGATGTACGACGATTGGAAGGCTGGACGTCCCACCGAGATCGATTACCTCAATGGGTATATTGCGAAGCACGGCAATGCCCTCGGCATTCCAACCCCGGTCAACCAAGCATTGACGGCCATGATCAGGACTCTGACTGAACGGGATCAGGCGGGCGTCAGGCTGACGGGCGCGGTCGTGCAGCCGGTGTCATTAAGCCGGGAAGCGATGACGCAGCTTTCGAACGAACACCAACTCGAAGACATCGGGCGCCTCACGCCAAACATGCGGGGAAGGGCGGTCGCAGTGAAGGGATTGCTCGAGGTGCCCGCGCTCGGTATCGGCGCCGACCATGTCACGTTCCATTCCGCCGACGGTCGCTACGCAGCCACGCTGACCCTCCAACAGGCGAGAGACCACGCCTGGCTCGTGTACGAAGTCGACGGAGGGCCGTTGCCGGTAGAGAAGGGGGGGCCCTTCCGGCTGATCGCTCCAGGCTTGGGTGATGCCTGCGCCAACGTCAAGGGAGTCGGCGTGATCGAAATCCGCATTGGCTCGGGAAAAGATACGAGACCGTCCGCCGAACAACGTACTCACTGCTAAACCGTCGGCGAGCGAGAATCGCTCACGACGCGGACGATTCACGAATCACTTGGATTCGTTGCCAACGCTCCGACTGATACCGCCACAGGAGCAGCACCATCCTCACGGTCCAGTCTGCCACCATGGCGGCCCACACGACGAACACCGACGACTTCAGCCACAAGACGACGATGGCGGCCATCGGCACACGGATGCCCCACATTCCGATCACCGTCGCCGTCATGATGAACCGCGTGTCGCCGGCACCCCGAAGCGACCCTGCCAGGACCATCGTCAGTGCGAGGGGAATCTGAAGCAGCGCGACGATCTTGAGAAAGACGGTTCCCAATTCGACGACTGCCTGGTCGCTGGTAAAGGCGCGCAGCAATACATAGGGAAAGAAGAAAAACACCATCCCCATGCTCGCCATGACGACGATAGCCAAGCGATTGGCTTCCCAATTTTCGAGCTTCGCGCGCTGAAACTTGCCCGCTCCGATGCTTTGCCCGACCATAGTGGCTGCGGCAATGGCAAAGCCGTATCCGGGAAGGAACGAGAGTGATTCGATCGAGAGTCCGACCTGATGCGCGGCGTAGGATATCGTTCCGTAGAGCAAGACGAGTTTGGTGTAGAGGAGAATACCGGCCTGTTGAACAATCCGTTCCCCGGAAACCGGTGCCCCCACGACCCATAAGGACCGGAGAAGATCCCAACGGACGTGCTTCGACGCCTTCAAGATCGGCCAACTCCGCCAAGCGAGATATGCCACGCCGACGGCTTCGGCCAAACCCACGGCAACGGCGGCACCTTTGATGCCGGCCTGCGGCATCCCCCACAATCCATAGATGAGGGGATAGGCGATCAGGACGTGGAGAAGATTGACGAGGATCATGCCGTACATGGGCGTGCGCGTATCCCCAGTGCCCTGCAAGACGGAAGAAAGCACTTGCAGCGACACCGTGCAAGGCATGACGAGGAAGATGAGGGTCGAATAGGGCAACGCCAAGGCAATCACGGATGATTCGGCGCCCAGCCCCTGCATGACGAGGTGATTGCACGCCATGCCGAGTCCACCCAACACAAAGGAAACCACGAGCGCAAGCCCGAGGAAGTGGCGAGCGGCCTCTCCCGCATCATGACGCCGTCTGGCGCCCCAGAGTTGGGCCACGATGACGTTCGCACCCACCGAGAGGCCGGAGACCAGCGTGCTCGCGATGAACGCCAGCAACTGCCCGAGACCCACGGCCGCAATGGAGCTTGCGCCAAGGCCGCCGACCAAAAATACCGCGACGATGCCCTCTGTCCGTTGCAGGAGGCTGCTCACTGTGACCGGCAGAGCCAATGCGAGAACGGACCTTCTGATCTGGCTGACCCTCGGCATGAGCATCGCTGGCATCCTATCAGAAACCCGGGATGTCGGCGGTCTGGACAAAGTCTGTCAATTCGATTACCGTTAATCCCCCACGATGGAAAAAGGCGATCTTCCCGCGACCTCTTCCTCCAGAGATCTTCGCCTCTCCAAGTCGAAATTTCTGTCGGGCCTCCAATGTCTCAAACGACTCTACCTGGACGTGCACCAGCCTGAGCTTGCCACTCCTCCGGACGCGAGGACGCGATCATTGCTCGACATCGGCACCCAGGTTGGTGAGTTCGCGCGTCGTCGCTTCCCGGGAGGACGGTTCGTCGCTCCGGGCTTCCGGTATAGAGACGCCGTGGAGGAGACGGCCAGGCTGCTCGGCGTCCCCTCCGTACCCGCCATATTCGAGGGCACGTTCCATCACGATGGAGTAGTCGTCCGGGTGGATATTCTCGAACAGGTGGCCGAGGTGGACGAACAGCCTGCCGGTTGGCGCCTTATCGAGGTCAAAGCGTCAACCCGGGTGAAAGACATTCACCTCGATGATCTCGCCGTTCAAAGCCATGTCCTGTTGGGTGCCGGCGTACCCCTGCTCGAAGTGGCGTTGATGCATCTCAACACCGAGTATGTCTATACGGGCGATCCCATCGACCTGGAACGGCTCTTTATGATCGTCGACCTGACGACAGCCGTGGCCGACAGGCGCGCCGGCATCGACAATAAAATCGCCACCATGAAGTCGGCACTCTTACAGCGTGACCCTCCGCACATTGAGCCCGGAGCACAGTGTGACACTCCGTATGAATGTCCGTTCTGGGGGCACTGCACGAAGAACAAGCCGGCGAGATGGATTTATTACTTGCCCGGTGGAAACGAGACGATCGTGGCTCTCGCCGAGCAGGGCATTCAGACGATCGATGAGATGCCGGACTCTGCCTCGCTGTCCGCGGTGCAACGACGGGTGAAGGAGAATGTGGAATGGATCTCACCACGGCTGGCCGACGTCCTCCGTTGCGTAGAGTACCCGGTCCATCACATGGATTTTGAAACCGTTATGTTGCCCGTTCCCAAATTTCCCTCGACAAGGCCGTACCAGCCCGTTCCGTTCCAATGGTCCAACCATATCGAGGCCGAATCCGGCACGATCATCCACCGGGAATACTTCCACGAAGATGGAGAGGATCCGCGAAAACGATGGGCGGAGTCGTTGATCGAGGCACTCGGCGATCGAGGGAGCATCTGTGTGTACTCCTCCTACGAGCGGGCAATCCTGCTGCAAGTCATGCAGTCGTTCCCCGAGTATCAAGCAGCTTTGGCTGGTATCATCAGCCGGTTATGGGATCTCCTTCCTGTGATCCGCGACCATTACTATCACCCCGGATTTCAAGGATCCTATTCGATGAAGGCGGTGCTGCCGGCCCTGATTCCCTCCCTTGGGTACGCGGATTTGAGCATCAAAGACGGCAGTCAAGCAGCCGGCGCATTTTATCGAATGGCGTTTGTGGAAAGGGATTGGATCGAGCAGATGTCGCTTCGAGAAGCGCTACGCCGATACTGCGCACGAGATACGATCGCGATGGTAGAGCTACGGCGGGTATTGGCAGAGAAGGCCGGGATCACCCATCCGTCCACTTTATGAGGTGGCGATCAACCGTGACGGCGAGTGTCGAATGGGTGACAGTCCTATAGCGCGTTGGTGTCTCGTGGACTGCAAAGTCGACCTTCAAGAAAGAATTTCAACCAGCGCGGCATGGCGGAGAGGGTGGGATTCGAACCCACGGTCCCGTTGCCGGGACAGCAGTTTTCGAGACTGCCCGATTCGGCCGCTCTCGCACCTCTCCGTGCCAGTGAAGATCTGCAGTTGTGGGGTTTCCTGATGGACCGGACCAAGTGAACCCGTGCGCCGTGAGCTTACCGTGGAGACAGTGTTCTTTCAAGAGGCGATGATATCCAAATCTGCTTTCGTTCTCCGTAATCCTGTACTATCTTCGACTTGGCACACAGGAACGGCCTACCGACGGACAACATGTCCGCAGTACTCCCTCCTAGGTAGGGCTATTCGGCATCTGCCCTCCGGGGCATAATTGATGTAATTGTCCCTGCGGTTCGGAAATTAGGACTTCGACAGATGATTGAACCGGCGCCCGGGTCTGTCTCGAGCTTAACTGGATTGTTTCACTGGCGCTGCCGACAAAAACCTCAGTCGTTGGCCTACGCATTCGTACGCGACAACCTTGAACTCGGTGAATCGGTTACCTATGAAGAGCTGTTCGCCAAGGTCCGCGCTCTAGCCGGAACGCTTCAGCATCTCGAGTCTGGTTCCCGAGTCCTCCTCCTTTTCGGACCAGGACTGAACCTCGTATCGGCCTTTTGGGCTTGCACCATGGCGGGCCTGGTGCCAGTTCCCGCCCCTCCGCCCGACCCCTTCCGTATGAAGAACAGCCTCCCAAGGCTGCGGACCATCCTTGACGACGCGTCCGCGTCGGTGATTTTGACGGATCTCTCAAGTGAGGCCACGGCGCAGTTACGAACCCTGGCGGGAAATGGGATTCACTGTTGGACTGTCGACGAGTTGCGGGAACGCCAATCGACGGCGACCGCGAGTACACCTCGAGTAGCTCCGATCGCCTACCTCCAGTACACATCCGGTTCCACGATGACACCCCGGGGTGTCATGATCTCTCAGGAAAACATTCTCTCGCAATGCCGGGGGTTAGTGGAGATCGCGGACATCAATGCGGATAGCCGCTCTCTCAGCTGGTTGCCCTACTTTCATGACTATGGTCTGGTGCACGGTATCCTTGGACCCTTCTACGCCGGCATCTCTGCTTTTCTCATGTCGTCCTTGACGTTTCTCCGCCGTCCTCTTCGTTGGCTGGAGGCAATCGATCGGTACGCCATTACGCATAGTGGCGGTCCGAACTTTGCCTATGAGTCCTGCCTTCGCTCGTGGGCCGAGCAAGGTCAGTGGAGCGGGGACCTGTCGCGATGGTCTGTCGCGAGCTGCGGTGCGGAACCGATTCAACCTCGCACGATCGACCGCTTTTGTGAGGTATTTGGCGCCCATGGATTTCGGCGGACCAGCTTCACGCCGGCCTATGGTCTGGCTGAATCGACATTGGTCGTCTCCTCGTCCCCGGCGCATGCAGCTCCGCTTTTCTTGACCGTCGTAGCGCAGGAATTGGAAGCCAACCGAGTCCGGCTGGCGAACGGTAGGGAAGGCGATACGCGGACGCTTGTCGGCTGCGGACCACCGCTTCCCGGGCATCGGCTTAGGATCGTCAATCCCTCGACGCAGCTCGAGTGTTCTTCCGACGAGGTCGGAGAAATCTGGGTCTCAGGACCAAGCGTCTCGGACGGTTACTGGAACCGTTCGGACCTCACCGCCGAGTCGTTCGTTCCCGGAACAGGAGGGCGTGAGGAGGGATATCTACGGACCGGAGATCTCGGATTCGTCCATTCCGACCAAGTATTCGTGACCGGCCGGTTGAAAGATCTCATTATTCTAAACGGCCGGAACGTCTATCCCAACGACCTGGAGCAGGCCATCGAGGGCTGCTTCCCTGGGCTTCGCCGGGGAGGGTCTGCTGCCTTTTCTTTCGATGGCGAGAACGGCGAACGCCTCGTCATCGTGCAAGAGACGGAACGGCAGCAAGAGTTTGATCCCGACGGCGCGGCCGCCGCCATCCGAATCACGATTGCCGAGCAGTTTGAAGCGCCGGTATGGGACGTGTCCTTTGTCAGATCGGGCGCCATCCCGAGAACCTCCAGCGGAAAGATCCAGCGCCAAGCTTGTCGTGCCGCGTATCTCGATGGGGCGCTGCCGATCGTCGCTTCGCGAACCGCCGAGCAGGTGGCAGCAGCGCAGGCGGTTGCTGGCCGGCACGTCGACGATCCGGTCGAAGCGCGTGTACTGGAGTTGCTCGCCGAGCAGAGTGGAACGAGTCCGAGTCTGATCGACCGGACCACGCTGCTCGTCAATTTCGGACTCGATTCATTGAAGGTTGGGGTCATCAAAAGCCGTCTGGAGGACGAGTTCGATGTTGAAACGACCTTTGGTCAATGGTTCGGGCAATCGACCGTCGGAGAGCTGATCGACGCGTTACGGCACTCGATCGCGCGCCATCGCGAGCAGAGTAACGGCGCGAAGCCCGGCGCGTTCGAACGTGCGCATCCCGACGCGGAAATGAATTCGTCTGAAACGACGCTCCCGCTGTCTATAAGCCAGAAGCGGATTTGGTTTCTCGAACAAGCGCATCCGGGCACGGCATTGAACCATATCTCTCTGGCGATTAGGCTCTCCGGGCACATCGACATCTCCCGGTTTATCGAAAGCGTCAACAGGGTTGCCCGTCGGCATGACATGCTGCGCGCAGGATTCTCGGTCCGCGACGGGAAACCTTGGCAGACTATCGTTTCCACGGTCTCCGTCCCAGTCCGCCACGGCTCGCTGAAAGATCTTCCGGTGGCCACCGTCGAGGAAGAAATCCGGCGTTCGATTCGTGAAGAGACGCTCGTTCCCTTTGATCTCACCTGTGCGCCGTTGCTGAGAATGCTCGTGCTTGAGCGGACGGCGGACGAACATGTCGTCGTCATCACCGTGCATCGCTTGATCGGAGACGGCTGGTCCCTCCGCCTTCTGGCC
>DASTSI010000065.1:0-6892 GCA_035760745.1 Nitrospira sp.
CCACCGGCTCGACCGTCCGAATGTCGGCCAGCGGTCCGCTCCGGATCGGCTTGCCGGTTTTCGGATCGTGATACGTCGAGCCCACCGGCTCGATGATGATGGTCCCGAACCCGCCGTGCGGCCACGTCACACGGCCCAAGGCGTGGTCGTGCCAGAACACCGTCCCGACGTCGGAATCCACCCAAAACCGCTGCCGGACGAATTCCACGGTGACGATGTCGTGCACCGGATGGTTGTGACGGAGCGGACGGTACAGGGTGATCTGATTGCCCTTGATCGATTTGACCCGGGCCACCTCGTTGCCTTCGACATTGTCGGCCCCGATGAGCAGCTCCACGTTCGGATGGTATTGGGCGGCGTTCTTGACCGTAATCACCCGCTCGCCCTTTTTGGCCGGTTTGGTGAAGACCGTGTTCATCGGCACGGGGAGGCCCTTTTTCACCTTCTTTTCGAGCATCGTGAAGGGCCGCACCGACTGCTCATAGGAGAAGCCCGTGATGACGCCGTCCGAGGATTGATTGTCGAACTGCAAAAAATGCCAGTGCGTGTTGATCTTGGAGGACTGGAAGTTGATGTGATCATCGTCCTCCCATTCGCTCGTCAACATCCAATCGATGCAGTCATAGATATTGGCCCGCACGACCAACGGATACTTGACGTCGCTTCGACGGACCTGCGCCTCTTCTTCATGCAGCACGTAAATCAGGCCGTCCCGGTCCACGATCGCCGGCGTGTTGCCCTGCTTGTCGGCCAACGTCATCGGGGTCTTGATGAAGTGCACGTTGTATGTCTTCGATCCGGCGTTCTCGGGGCACATGCTCCAGCGGCCGTTCTCGCCGGGTTTCGCCGGATACGAACTGGGCATGCCGTCCTCGTCGAGATGAATCATATCGAGCCACGGAGAAGGATTATGATGCTGGGAAAACGGCACCCGTCTTCCGAAGTGCGGCTTCAAATGCGGCCAGGCGATTTTGCCCGTCGCCGCTTCGAAGACGATGGGCAGGCGCTGCCCCGGGCTTGGCGATTGATACCGGGGATTGAGGACCGTGTTTTCGGGCTCCGTCATGGCCCTGGTGCCCTGCCAGGCCCAATTCAGGACCGTCGCGTCGTACGCGAGCGTTTGCCCCTGCTCGTCGTCCTGATGGCCCGGCTTCCCCTGAGGCGGCAATTGCATCTCGACCCAGTCTTTGACCGTCACCACGGCGGGATCGGCTTTCCAATCGGTTTTCCCCTTCTCCACGATGCGGAACTGCTTGCCGAACCAGTCGAGGGTCTTCCCGATCAACTGATCGGACGTGACGCCTGCCTTGATACGGCCGGCTCGGTCCGGCAGCTCCCGCAGATCGGGCATCGTGTCGTTGTGATGCGCTCCCTGCTGCAGCGTGTTGTAGACCCGCCAGTAGCCCCACATGCCGGCGATGTAGTGATGGGCGACGTGGCAATGGAACAAGAAATCCCCCGCAAGCTGTTGGCAGAGTCCGGAGCCGCATTCCGTCTCGAGATCCATAGTCTCCGATGGTCCGATGACCTCCACATCGACCCGATCGGATTTGGTCCGGATCACCGGATATTTGACCGGCCCGTTCTTCGCGGCATGCCACAAGGGCATTTCATCGATCGCGCGCGGGCTGCGCGGCCAGCGGATGGATCCGCCGTGGGGATGATGGGAATGAAACACTTCCGACCCGCCGTGGACCAGGCGGAATTTCGCCGGGTCGCCGAGGTAGCTCCGCGGCACCGTCGTGGCCGGATCCCCGAAGGTATACGCGCTGTACGCCATGGATTCGTCCTCGAACCCGAAGTACTCGTGCTGCGTCTGCATGTTGTCCACGCCGAACGGCTCGCTGCGGTAATTCAGCGCCCGGGCGACGGGCCGGTACACATCGGTCAAGGGATCGCGCTGCGGGATGAAGTCGCCCTTCTTGTTCAAGGGCCGGAACGCCTCGTCTCCGACTTCATGGTAGATGAGGACGAATTCCCGGAAATCCGGTCCGGACCCGTTCTTGATGATCACTTGCCATCCGCTCTTCATCGGCGTGGGCTCGCCGTCCCCCAACGGATCGAGATATTCGGAGCCCTTCGGCTCGACGACGAACGTGCCGAACAGCCCCATGACCGTCAATTCGCGATCGTTGCTGTACGAGTGGAACTGCCGGCCACCCTCCTGCTGCGTCGGGGGAATGTACCATTCGAGCTCCACGGCCTTGCCTTGCGCCGCGATGCTGTCCGGATTCGTCGTGGTCGCCGGCTGTCCGGTCGACGCGACGACCATGCTGGAGCCGTGAATATTGAGGCTGACTTCCTCTCCGCCCTCCAGCTGGTTCCGCAGGATCATCTTCACGCAATCGCCCTGGTTGCCCCGGATGACGAGCGGCTGAATCCATTGGTTCTGCAAGCCGTTCTTCACCGCCCCGGGATCGTAGCCGTCCTTTTCACGCGCGTCCCGATTCTTCTGCTCTTCCTCGCGTACCTTGTCGATGTTCTCGGTGAGCACGTACATGTAGCCGGGATAGTAATCGAGCCACATGTTGAGCGAAATTTCGACGTTGATCGCGGAGATATCGTACTGCCGCACCGGCGCGGTCGCCGGACAACGGCCGCCGCCCTGTGATACCGGTTCCACGCCGCTGTTCGACATGAGCAGGACGTCCTGATTGCCTGCCCCGTACTGGTGCATCATCGTCAGATTGTTGTAGAAGCCGCCGCTGCGTTGCGCCTCGGCATCCGCGTTCATCTGCTCCATGATCCGGTGATGCTGGCGCTCGACCATCGCGGTGCGCTCCGGACGCCCCTCCATCGTGTCCTCGACGATCGTCTGTCCCTTGAGCCGCTCGGCCCAGGCCCCGGTCGCCTGCGGGTGACCGTCACGGTGAGCCTCACCCGCATGTTGCGCCGCCGCTTCGTGTCCGGTCAGCGCGAGAGCCAGGATGCAGAACATGGTGGCCGCTTTCCGATAGTGTGGGACCAGCCTCCGGATCATAGTGCCGCGCTCCTTCCTCTTCATTGGTCAAAGTCATGGTCATGGATTGCCGGTCAGCGCCCCCTCGCGTCGATCTCCGCCACGCCGTCCTCCGGCCGCAGCGCCGAGGCCTTGGTCTGTCCGTCGTCCTTTTCGACGTGGATCACGCCCAAGGCGCCGGTCAGCGCGTCCTGCAGCGAATGCGTGACCATCGGGTACATGCCCTCTTCGGGAATGACCAGGTCGAACGTCGCGCCGCCGCCGGGCGGCAGCGTATAGGTCTGGACGCCGTACTCGACGTTCTTGTGATTGCCGCTCGCGTAGACCCGATCGAACACCGCCCCGATGACGTGGAAGGCGGAGAAATGATTCGGCCCCGCGTTGACGACGTGCAGCCGGATCAACTCGCCCGGCTTGGCCTTGAGCGGTTCATCGAGGTATCGGTTGGCGCGGCCGTTGAAGACGACGAACTTCGGCTTCCCCGCCATCATGGAATCGACATCGAACGGCGAGGGATAGATTTCGCTCTGCACGATGACGTACTCGCGATCCGCTTTGGTGACCGGCGCCTGCGGTTCCACGATGACCGCGCCGAACATCCCGTTCGCGATATGCTGGATCATGGGATCAGTGCCGCAGTGGTAATAGAAGACGCCCGGATAGTGCGCTTTCCATTGAAAGGATGATTCCGAACCGGTGGCCACACCTTGGAAATGGAGGTTCCAGGGAGTTCGAGCGGCGTGGAAATCGATGGAATGAACTCGATCCGCCTCATTTTTCAGCGTGAAGTTCACCGTGTCGCCCTCCTTGACCCGGATCACGGGACCGGGAAAGCTGCCGTTGAACGTCCACGCCTCTCGCTGGTCGTCCTTGGCGACATCGACCTTCACAATGGTGGCACGAAGCTCGACCGACACGGTTTCGGCTCTGCCGGCCTCGGCCCAGCAGAGCCCGGCTGCCAACACCATCACCAGCGCCCATCCGAACCGAACGCGCTCTACGTCCCATGTGCCGCGACATCGCGCCGCTTCCGCTGTCTCTGCTCCCTGATCCTGCTGTTGGTCCACTTCATCCTCCTTGTGACTCGATCCTCGCCGGCCGGGCGGCTCGCGGTGTAAGACCAGCAATGGGCATGCCGGGCCCCGTTCGGCGCTTGCGAGGGCAAATACGCGGAAAACTCAGTGCTCGGAAGGAGAGCCGCACGCGGCAGCGTGGCAGAGACCGCGACCGGCCGCGGTGTATCGCAGCGTGTCGCGGCGGCCAGGCGGTCTATGAGAGGGGAATCTACGTCGGACGGCTGACGCCGAGCTTTTTCATCCGGCTTCGAAGCGTGCTCGGGTTCATGCCGAGTTGCGCGGCGGCGCCCTGCGGGCCGTAAATCCGCCAGCTTGTGGACTCGAGGATCTTGACGATATGCCGGCGCTCCATGTCGGTCAGGTTCGACGTCGGCTCCAGCGGCACCGTGGAGGTCGCGAGAAATTGCGGCTCGACCACGACGACCGGGGAACGCGCCAGAATGACGGCCCGTTCGATGACGTTCTGAAGCTCCCGGACGTTTCCCGGCCAGGCATACGCCATCAACCGATCCATCGATTCGTCACTCAACTCGAGGGCGGGCCGCTTGAACTTGATACGGGAGCTCTCCAAGAAGTGGCGCGCCAGCAACGGAATGTCCTCACGCCGCTCGCGCAGCGGCGGCAACGGGATGGGAAACACATGCAGCCGGTAGTAGAGATCGGCTCTGAACCTGCCTTCGCTGACGGCGGTGACCAGGTCATTGTTGGTGGCCGCGATGACTCTCACGTCGACGGGGACCGATCGCGTGCTGCCGACCCGATCGACCATGCCGTCCTCGAGCACACGCAGGAGCTTCGCTTGGGCCTCCAACGGCATCTCACCGATTTCGTCGAGAAAGAGCGTCCCTCCGTTGGCGAGCTCGAAGCGGCCCGGACGGCGCTGGTCCGCTCCGGTGAACGCGCCCCGTTCGTGGCCGAAGAGTTCGCTCTCGATCAATCCCATCGGCAGGGCCGCGCAGTTCACCCGGACGAACGGCTTGTCCCGTCGCGGGCTCAACTCGTGAATGGCGCGCGCCATGAGTTCCTTGCCGGTCCCCGTTTCGCCCGTCACGAGAACCGTCGTCGTCGCGGGGGCCACGGCCTCTGCTTGGGCCAGCGCCGTTCGGAATGCCGAGCTCAGTCCGACCATGGCTCCGAAGTTATGCGTGAGCTTGAGCTCTTCGACGAGATATTCGTTCTCGCGCGCCAGTTGCTGGCGCAACCGGTCGATCTGCTCGTAGGCCTGCACGTGATCGATGGCGTAGGCGATTTGCGTGGCGACGGACTGCAGGAATTCCAGATGCCAGGGATCCGGCTCTCCGCGCTGCACGCTGCCGATGTTCAGCGTTCCGATGCAGGATTCGCCGACCAACAACGGCAGATTGATCATGCGTCCCAGTCCTTCACGGACGTAGTACTGATCTTCGAGAAACACCCGCTCCTGCTCCAGATCGGGCCGCACGTGAATCGCCCGATGATCGTAGACCCACCCGACCGCGCTGCCGGCCTTCGGAATCACCGCATCGCGCTGGAGAACCCGATTCGGCATGCTCGTTTCCACCGCATAAAATCGGAATGATTCGGTGCCGGGATGGTACAGCGTGATGCCGGCCCGTTCCCACGGCAGGACCTTGCGGATCTGGTCGGTGATCGCGCGCCACAGACTATCGGTGTCGCGCTGGGAGTTCAGCACGTTCGTCACGGCCAAGAGAGCCTGGTAGCTTCTTTCGTGATCCCCAGCCTGCAAGGCGACACCCAGAGAGACGTCCTTCGGCCCGAACGATCGGGCGCCCGGGCGCCACAGGTCCACGGAAGGCCCGTTCCCCGATGCACTCGCTGAATCGTGCTGAAAGAATACGTGACTCATTTGCCCGCCCGCAAGTCGGGACGACTGCTCACTGTACGCCGCCTGACGATGACCGATCGTGGTTCGAAGGTGGTGGCCATGGCACTGTCACAGTTCCTGACGCCGGGACACCAGGGCGCCGCCGAGCCACGGCTGCACGATCGCGACTCCGAGAAGGACGGTGCCGACTTGCACGAGGACAAGCTGCCACAGCGTTCGCTTCTGCATCGCGGGCTCCAGCGACTCGACGGAGGGGAATTGGCGCTTGATCTTGTCCTCCACGTCATCGAACGACGCGGCCAACGTCTTCGACAAGGCCACGCCGTCTCCAAGCTTGACATAGACCAGCACGTCCTGATCCTCGCCCCTCGCGATTTTGCCCACGAGCCGGCGCTTCGTTTTCACGAGCTCTTGGAACCGGCCCTTCAACAGCTCGACCCGCCCTTGGAGCGAGGGGGGACCGTCGGCGACTAAGTCATCCAAGCGCGCCAGCGCAAGCGGAATGTCCCGCTCTGCGGCGCTCATCGGAGCGAGAAACGTGGCGTTGTGCGTCAGCACGTACCCGCGGAACCCGTTATCGATGTCCGACGCCAGGCGCCGGAGCCGCAAGATCTCTTCCTTCAGCGCCGTGCGTTTATGGTGATTTTCGAGCGTCCGGTACCATTGTGTGAGGATGAAGACTTCGGCCGCGGCGAAGAGGAACAGCAGCACCGCACCCGCAGACAGATACGTCAGGATTGTCTGTTGTCGCACCCCTCTCCTCCAGGAAAACTTTCTGCCTTGCCGCGCTCCTCGGCTTCGAGCGACGCCGAGTATCTCTCAAGAGGCCGAGCGCTGAGGACCGAGCGAACCTCGGTCCTCAGTCCTCGTCCCGTTTTCTTGTTGGTCTATAACCAGGTCACGCGCTCGGCCGGTCTGACGTAGATCGGCTCTTCGACCTGGATGCGCGCCACTTCCTTGCCCGACTTGTTGAAGCCCAGCACGGTATCGTTGTACATCTCGAACCGCTTCCCGTGGATCTGGGTCTCGAAC
>DASTSI010000066.1:0-8089 GCA_035760745.1 Nitrospira sp.
AGAACGGATCGAGCCCGGTGCTCACGCGTGCCATTCGGCCAATTCGACCGTAATGCCCTCAGGGCCGGATAGGAAGACCAACTTCCTCGCGTGAAAATCCAACACTCCGCTGCGCAGCGTCACGCCGCGGCCGGTGAGGCGTTTCACCTCCGCATCCAGGTCGGTCACCGCAAAGCAAATGTGGTTGTACCCGGGCTTCGCCAGGTTCGCGACGTCTGCGTCGGGCACATGCGGCGGCCGGATATAGCGAAGCAGTTGAATTTCGAATCGCGGTTTTGCCTGCTTCGACACCAGCGTCACGTGCTCGGCCTCGATCCCGTCCACCCCCATGTACCGAGAAAACTCCTCTCCCGAGATGACGACCGACTTCTCTTCGACAAATCCGAGGAGCGCAAAGAAGGCCTTCGCCTGGGCGACGTCCCGCACGACGACCGTCACGTGATCAAGATGGTGAATCATCATGGCACCGGCGAGGAGTGGAACGCGAGATTTTACGTTTCCGAGGGGCAAAGATCCAGGGCGCCTTGTGCCGGGGCCTCCGGAAATCTAGTGGACTGCCTAGTTTGGTCGCCGTAAAGGAAGCGGATAATAGTACACGAACCGGCATGGAACCGAGAATCGACTATCGGAAGGTGGCCCCCGGCGTCCTCGAGGCCGTGCTAGGGCTGGAATCCTACCTGCATGGCAGCGCCATTGAGCGCCGCCTCCTGCATCTGGTCAAGCTGCGGGCCTCGCAGATCAACGGCTGTGCCTATTGCATCGACATGCATTGGAAGGACTTGCGGGCAGCCGGCGAGTCGGAGCAACGGCTCTACGGATTGGATGCCTGGGAAGAATCGCCCTACTACTCCGAGAAAGAACGGGCGGCCTTGGCATGGACCGAGGCGGTTACGAAGATTCGAGAAACACACGCGCCCAATGAGGTATATGAAGCCGTACGCCGACACTTTGCCGAAAAGGACCTCGCGGACCTCACACTCGCCGTCGCGACCATCAATCTGTGGAACCGTCTGGCCATTTCGATGCGCGCGGTGCCGGGAACCTATCAGCCGGCGAGACACCGGGAGCCGAGCGAAGGCCGACGGGCGGATGCCGCCTGATCTCCGCATCACCACGACTCTTTGGGCCAGTAATCTCGTCGAAAGTCCTTCAACGTTGCATCCGGCGCGAAGATCAGGGTCTTTCTCCACCCCTGGGCTCCGCCATATGCGGAGAATTCCCATGTCCAGACCTCTCCGCCATCGTTTGATGTCGTCCGCTTGGCCGGCTTTCCCCACTCGCTGAGATAGTACTCTTTCGTCTTGACGCCGATCTCCTGCCGTCGCTCCATGTCGAACCGCTCCCACCGCTGTTCCAACGTGGAACAACTTGCCGCCGATGCGAGCAGCGCGGCGACCATCAGGGTGAGCCAAACAGGGTTTCGCACGGCGCGTGAACGCATGAGAAGTCCTCCGGTCCAAACGAGAAGCGGCGCAGCGAAGTCTAGCGCAAAATCGGAGCCCGGGACCACTGCGGCGGAGAGGCTGCCGCTCATGCGATACGGAGGGGTACCGGCTCAGGGTGGGAGAACGATGCCATGGCTTGCGAGATAACGAAGAATTTTCGAGAATGCGTTTCCGCCGGAACGAGGCCGTTGGTCATGTGATTCGAGAGGGGGAAGCCTATGGCCGAAATCAGAGACGCCCGCGAGTCGGATGCCGAGGCCGTCGGGACCCTGCTCTCGTCCCTCGGATATCCGGAGACGCAACCGTTCATTCACGCCCGGCTGGCGCATCTGCTGTCGCTTCCTGATGAACGAGTGCTGGTGGCAGTGGAACATTCGACCGTCGTCGGCGTGCTGTCGCTCCATTTCATTCCTCAATTGGGCTTGGCCGGGGATTTTTGCCGGATTAGTTATTTCTGCGTCGATGAAGCGGCCCGAGGGGAAGGCATTGGCGCACGGTTGGAAGCGCGTGCGACGGAACTGGCTCGCGCGCGGCGATGCGACCGGATCGAGGTGCATTGCCATGCGTCTCGATTGCAGGCGCTTCGATTCTACGGCCGGCAAGGCTACGCCGAATCGCCGCAGTACTTGATCAAATCCTTGGCGGTTGAGTAATCGAGCGAGGCGACGTTCGATCCGCGCGAGAGCGGGTGCGTGCGGCCTTCGGGTGACGGAGAAGCAGATGATCCATCGGCCGAGCCGATACCGCGCAGATCAGTCGGCGCGGGAAGGAGCTCCGGCCGCCTCCTCGTATTTCGCCAGTGCGCGACGGAGCTCCTCGGGAACCGCCTCTCGATTGTAGTCCATTTCCCTCCTGAGCATCCGATGCACCGGCTCGCCGAATTCCTGTTCGCCCTGCCATGCGGCTCCCTGCTCGATCAGAAGCCACAAGGCCCGCCAGCATTTGTGATAGGCCGCCCAGGCGACCGGTCCGCCCTCGCGGTCGCGCGTTGTGATGTCTGCGCCGCGATCGAGCAGGAGCCGGAGCTTCGTCAGGTCTGCGTCATTGGACGGGGACAGGACGGTCCACCAGCCCGGCCGGCCTGCATCGTCCGGTGCGTTTGGGTCAGCCCCGGCATCCAGCAGCAATCGTGCGAAGCGCGGGCTCCGATAGAGGGCAAGCGCCAGGGGACGTGCCGGCGGGACGTTCGGATCGGCGCCGGCCGTCAGCAGGGCCTCGATGATCGCGAACGAGGCATCCGAATCGTCGGTGTTGGTCATGGCAAAGTCGAAGAGCGTCATCTGGCCGCGATCGCCTGTGTTGAGATCGCCCGCTTCGGGAATCAACGTTTTTACGCGCTCGACGTCATGTTCGTAGATGGCGTTCGCCAATTTGAGCTGGGGACCGGAGAAATAATCGGCGCCGGACCTGCCATGTTCCCACCAGGCATCCCGGACCCGGTCGTAGACGGGGCCGACGACGGCTTGGATCAGCGGCAATGCCAACACGACGGTATAGGCGAGTCGCTTGGAGGGCGAGTCCGTCGCGTAAAAGAGCCACGCGAGAAGGGCCCAGACGACGGGAGGGATGAAGATCACCCACCCGCCGACAGGACCCTCAGGCGTACGGCCGCCGGTCGTGGCCGCGAGCCACATCACGAATCCATATCCGACGACTTCAACGACGAGAAGCGACCAGAAGATGGTGGCGAGCGGCAGCGCGGTCATGTCCCGCTTACCCATGGAAGGCGGATCCGTCAGTCACGAGCGGGACGGTAGCTTGCCAGGTTCGACGGGGCAAGTCCAGGCTCATGGTCATCGGATGGAGGCTGCCCGCACCCGCTCGTCGGCAGCGGCCTACCCCAGGCATCGATTCCCGTTCAGCGGAGGAAGGTCAACAGTTCGGTCGTGACTTCGTCCGCGTGCGTCCACGTGATGCAGTGGGGGCCGCCGGTGATCGTCACCAGCCGAGCGCCCTTGATCAGCTTCGCCGTCCGTGCTCCCGAGGCGGCAATCGGGACAATGCGGTCGGCGTCGCCATGAATGACGAGCGTGGGGACATCCACTCGCGTGAGATCCTGTCTGAAGTCTTCGATCCAGGTCGACACGCAGGCGAGACTGGCCGTCGCGCTCGCGCCCGCCGCGAGGTTCCAACTGCCGCGCACCACTTCTTCGCTGACGCGTTGCCCGAGCAGGAGGTCTGTGTTGTAGAAATTCTTGAAGAACTGGGTAAAAAACGCGTACCGGTCCTTGGCCACGGCGGTCTTGAGGCCGTCGAACACGCTGCCCTCCACTCCTTCAGGATTGTCCGCCGTTTTGACCAGGAACGGAGGAATTCCGCCGATGATGACCGCTTTCCGCGCGCCGTTGGCCCCGTATTTCCCGAAGTAGCGCGCGATTTCGCCCCGCCCATCGAGAAGCCGACCAGTGAGAAGTCCCGCAGATTCAAGGCGGTGATCAGCGTGTGCAGATCTTTTGCGAAGGTGTCGTCGTTGTAGCCCTCGGCGGGCTGACTCGATTTGCCGAACCCCCGGCGATCATAGGCGATGGTTCGGTATCCGGCTTCCAGCAGCCGCGGGATCTGTTTTTCCCAGGAGGCGCCGCTCAACGGGTGGCCATGGATGAGCACGACGGGCTTCCCGGATCCGTGGTTTTCGTAGTACAGCTCGATGTTCCCGGAGTTTTCCTTTCCTACCGTGACGTACGGTATCGCGTTCCTCCTGTGCCGAATGAATCGACGGCCATGAGGCAAGAAGTTGGGATTCGGAGACGAGCCAAGTATAGGAGGGGAGGATCGTGACGAAACACTATGGAAAGCACTAGGTGGAATTTGCACCGGGGGATTGGGGCGAAGGCAGGTGGCCCAGGAGGGAGCCGATCCTCTTGCTGCCTCAGGGTGGGCATCCCAAAGCAGGCACCTTCGCCTGATCCGCGCCACCGCCATGCGAGGCTTCAACCGTCTAGGCGAACATCCAGTTGAGAGCGAACCAAATCACTCCGATCAGCAGGGTGATTGCCGAAGCCGGAACCAACCACCACAGGTCTGAATTCTCGCCTCTGACAGGTGGCTCATTCACTCTAATGCCTAGTCGCTCCCGGGACATGAAAGGTTACCACCAGGCGGCAAAAGCCCGGGCGATGGCTCCGGCAAGCCGAAAAAGCCGTCTGGTAAGAATAACGCTCAGCCCGATGCGCCGTTGACGCTGCGGATCCTCGAGCCCGAGTCTGGCCGCAAGGCACCCTTTCGCCGGCCTCAGGCCTCA
Organism: Nitrospira sp.; assembly: GCA_035760745.1. Classification (GTDB taxonomy): domain Bacteria; phylum Nitrospirota; class Nitrospiria; order Nitrospirales; family Nitrospiraceae; genus Nitrospira_C. The sequence continues at coordinate 4,687 of DASTSI010000066.1, forward strand.
GGCCTCGGGCTGATGGTGTACTGACCGATGGCCGAACCGCCCAGGGCGCGAGGCGTCTCTTTTATTGGCAAGGGGAACCGGACATGAAGAAGGGCGGACTGCAGAAAGGCAAGCCGGCTTCACAACTGGTTGACGAGCGAATCAGAAAACTCTCCGACCGGCGAGGCGCAATGCTGAGCCGTCGCCGTCGCGTCGTCAAGGAAGCCGATCCTAACGCCGTCGAAGAATGAACGTGGCGTGCCACCGATGCTCACGAGGGCGAGAAGCTGCTCATTCAGGCCGCCGTGGCCGTGAACAAGTCGAAGGCGCGCGTTGCTCTCGTGCTCAGTTCTTCCTGGCGATGAGGTACACGTGATCGGCCGGCATTTGATCGTATTCGATGTGCCGAACGGTGCAGTCGAATCGCCACAGCAGCCGGACATACTCCCGCACACCGAGCGAGCTGTATTCGAATCGCCGACCCCCGAATCCGCCCTGAACCGTTCCCGGCTCGTTGGTGTCTCCGCAGGTAAACAACAGCACGCCCTGTTTGGTCAATCCCGTGCAGAGCTTCTCGAGCACCGGTTCCTGGGCTTGGAGGGGAAGATGAAACGTGCTGTCCCAGGCCGTAATCAGGTCATACTGGTGCGGAAGCGTCCAGGCGGCGATGTCCGCGAGTTCGAACCGGACGGTTGGATGGCGCGTCGCCGCCAGTGCGATCATTTCCCGTGAGACGTCCACCCCGGTGCAGAGAACACCGCGCTCCAGCAGGATCCTGAGATAGCGGCCTTCGCATCCGCAGCCGACGTCCAAAGCCCGGCGGCCCGGCCCGACGAACTGCAGCGCGCGTTCGAGTGCCGCGACACCGTATGTCGAGCCGGTCATCTGGTCGAGCCACCAGGAGGCGATGGCATCGTACTGTCGTCCGGTTTGCGCCGGGTCCATGAGCGGAACGGTTACGCTCGTGAGCACAACGCACTCACGTCGTCACCGCTTCCACGATGCTGACGGCGGAATTCGTGGACACGGTTCTCGTCAGCCGGAGGCCGGCCTTGTCGAGCAGTTCCCTGTATTCCGGCTCCGTCCGCTCCTGGCCTCCCGGCCCCACGAGCATCATCATGTCGAGCATCTTTCCGGGGTGCGGATCATTGCCGGCCGGCAGCACCATTTCGATGATCAAGAGACGGGCGGTGGATTTCATGGCGCGCCGGCAGTGTCCCAGGATGGTCAGACACTGCGCCTCCGTCCAATCGTGGATGACATGTGAAAGCAGGTACGCATCGCCTCCTTCCGGCACTCCGTCGAAGAAACTGCCGGGCACGAGCGTGATGCGATTCGCCAAGCCTCGACTCTGAATCTGTTTGGCCGCATCGCGCACGACGTGAGGAAGGTCGTATACCACGCCTCGCGACGCGGGATAGTGCTCCAAGATCGTGGCGACCAGATTACCTGTCGCGCCGCCGACATCGACGATCGTCGCCATGCCGCTGAAATCGTATGCGGCGGCGACGGCGGCCGGCTCCGCACCGTGGAAGCTGACCATCGTTTCGCTGAAGAGCGACGCCTCCTCGGGATGCCGAGCCAGCCAATCGAAAATCGGCGTGCCGAGGGCCTGTTCCAACCCGGGTTTTCCCGTCTGCACCGACTCGAGCAGCCGTTCCCAGCCGCTGGTCATCCAGGGACTCGCGAGCGTCAGGATCGCCGCGCGTGCCGATCCCGGCGCACCGGTCTTCAAGGCCTCGCCGAGCGGCGTCAATGTGAAACGGCCGGCTTCGTCTTCCCGCACGAGCCCGAGATGGCCGAGCGACCGCAGCAAGCGGGCCAGTGACGGGGAATCCGTGCGGGTCACGGCAGCCAGGTGATCCGCGCGGGCCGGACCTTGGGCTAGATGATCGGCCAGGCTTAGTTTCGCGGCGACGTAGAGAACGTGCGAAATCCAATGTGCGATGCCCATCTGAACGAGTTGCGCGTGAGGCGGAAGTTCGGCGTGCTTGTCCGGCATGGTTAAGATCTCCGGTGCGGGTGGTCCGATTCGGCCTGACTCAGGTCGGCCAGTTTAGCGCAAAAGCGAGGGCCGGTGCGGACAATTCTCAGCCATGGGAGAGGACAGGAGGCACCTGTTTCAACACGGCCGAGAAGAGTGATGGGACCGGGCCATTCCATGAGTGTGCGGTGCAGGAAGCGACGGGCGCGTTTGCGCCGTCAGGCCGTCAGCATCCCGAGCGCTGAAAGGAGTAGGTGTTGAGGAGGCCGTAGTGATCGGAGCCAAATCCGCTTCGCATGGGAGTCGGTACACCGATGAGCTGTTGCGTGAGGCAGGCGGTCGGCATGAACGACGCGCTGAAGAGAAAGTCGATTCGGCGCGCCATCGCAATGGCCCGCCGATAAACCTTCAGGACCTCCTCGCGGTCCATCGCCGTCTCTTCCGCGATGGCATCGACGAACTCCGGGGGAAGGAGCGCTTCCTCGTGGGCAGCCAGGAGGTTCTTGGATGGATCATAGGTATTCCACATCGGCATCCCGATGGCGAGACGAGCCGAATCGGAAAATCCCGCATCTTCCAGTTCACGATACTCCGGCGACCCCGCCTCGAAATTCAGATCCCCGCCGAAAATGATCCCCGCGTATTTCCGGTGGAGTTGCTGCTGATGGATGGCGTCCAACAACGCATGAAGTTCCATCGTGCGACGCTGTTGATCCGTCGTCAAGGCCGCCTTCAGATGCTCATAGTGATGGAGGCGCCCATTCTCGTGCGCCTCCATGAGGTCCTGCAGCAGCCGGGCATCACGTTCGATTCCGGAATGTAAATGCATCGTCGCGACGAGGTAGGGCAGCTCCGTGCCCGGCGCGAGAATTTCCGCCAACAGCGCGTAGCGGAATTCGCCCAACTGAAAGCCGACATAGTCGCCGCACCCTCCGAACGGGCCGCTGAGCTTGATGCTTCCCACCATCCGCAGTTGAAGCGGAGCCTTGGCGAAGATCGCGAGCCCGTTGTTCAAGCCTGAGACGATGCCGATTCCGGGGGCGATCCGCAGGCCGCACGCATCCACTTGGTGAACCTGAGCATAGTCCAATCCCCGCGCTTTGAGCGCCTCCACGTACCGTTTGGCCATGTCGGGAAGGGGATTCACCTCCTGCAACAGGATCACGTCGGGTTGGGTGTCTGCCAATTGTTGAATGCGGACGGTGAATCGCGCGAGTCGCTCCTCGTCGGATTCGACGTTCCGAACCCACAACTTGCTGACTTCCAAGCCATGCAGCGTGTTGTAGGTGACGACCTTGAACGTGTCGGACTTCACCGGCGGTGATGCGTTCGAAGGAGGCGTATCAGGAGCGGACTGACAGCTGATGACCGACCAAGCGAGGGTGACCAAGAGAAGATGTCGCGCACGCATCGGGATGTTCAATGAGCGCTATTCTACTT
>DASTSI010000067.1:0-7488 GCA_035760745.1 Nitrospira sp.
GCCGACACCACGAGATTGAGCGCACAGACGTAGACTTTATTGCTCGCCGAGGCCGCAATGAGTTGCGTCGTCGTGGCCGTATTGATCGAAAACGGAACCGAGGTTTTCGCGCGAAACGTGCAGGGATCGGGCACGGTCTGAACGGAGACGGTCCATGTGCCGGATTGCGTGACGGCGCCTGTCCAGCGATCCCAATTCCCGCCGCTGCTATCCCAAATGAAGGTCAATCCGTGCAGCGCCGTCGCCGTTTTCGCGGCCACGTTATCGGCCGACAGGAAGGCGTCCGGCAGCAACCGGACACCCGAGGGCGTCACGGGATGCACCGGCGTCACGCCTTGGGCCAAGGCGACGACCGGCAGACTAAGCAGACAGCTCAGTACAACGCGCACCACCATCATCGGGGTCGCTCTCCCAAATGCCTTTGATGGCTCCGACATAGAGGCCGAATTCTTCCATGCTCCATGTTTGTCCCGGCAGAATCACAAAGGTGTAATTGGTCGTCGTGGGATCGGTCGTGCCGTAGCCGACGAAGAGACGCGCACTGCTGTCGTTCGTGATGAGGGCGCCGAGGCGGTCATTGTTCGCGGCGAAGAGCGTGACCGCCGTGGCGCTATCGCCCACACTGGAGCGGGTGGCCGTGCTGGCGGCCGTAAACCCGGCCCCGCCAGGCCCACCGGAGGCGCCGCCCGTCGCCTTATACGCCGCCCCAGTGGTATCGACGAGGACGACCGCCAACGGCTTCAGCTCCGTGCCGTAATCCACCACAGAGGCGCGGATTTCCGTATCGATCGCATTCCCGTCCTTGATGATGCCGTTGGCCCCATTCTTCGCGATGACGGCCACGGGACGTGGAAGAAAGGGGCGCATCATTGCGGCTGGACTCCGCATGCACTCATGACGGCATTCCGCATCAGGTCCTCCGTCGCCCAGAGATAGACATAGGTCAGGAGCAGCACCGCGAGACAGAGGAGCGATTGCCTCAATGGACTCATGGTGATCCGTGGAGCGGGCCAGCCGACGCCGGCCCGCTCTCGGGCCTCCGGCTACTGGGGAGTCCAGATGGCGTTGGCGTGGTTGTTGCGGAAAATGGCATAGCCATAGACCACATCCACGGTGAACAGCCATCCCAAGTATTCCTGCTTGTACTGCGCCTGCACGCGCGGCCGGCTCTGTACGGCCAACGCCGCCCAGTTGCGATGGAAGATCAGGTTCATATGGCCGGTGCCTGATCCCTGGACGTTCGTACTGACGTAGACGGGCAGTCCGAAGATTTCCCCGAACTGGCCCGAGCGAATCGGCATGCCGCCCATCCCGATCATTTGATATTCGGTGAATCGGGAAATCCCGAGCAGCACGTTCTTCTGCGCCGGATGAATCCAGAGGCAGCGGCCCCCGTCGTCCGGCACATTGGCCGTATCGAGACGTTCGATACACTGACGCAGCCCGGCTTCCGACAAGTCCGTCCCGTTCTTATTCGCCGCCGTCGTCGCGCCATCCGAGCCGATGACCTTGGTGTCCAAGCTCTGGCAGAGGGTCGCCAAGGCCGTGTCGATATCCTTGGCCACGGCATAGCCGGCGGATTGGGTGTACGCCGACCGCTTGTCATACATGCTTTGGATCTCGAGCAGATCTTCGATGACCCAGGACGCCTCACGATGCTTGTCGATCGTGAGGGTGAATTCCCCCTCGGTGAACGTCTGTAAGGTGACTTGCGACCCGGCCACTTTGGCGTTGGTCGTCATTTCCGAAATGTCGGGAATATGGAGCACGTCGCCCTTCTTCCCTTCCATTTCCATGAGTTTGCATTTGTCCGCCAGGTAGAGGGCGGACCGGAGAAAGGTGCGGAGCTCGTCAATCCACACCTCGGGGATGAATTTCGCCCCCGTGGTAATCGTCATATGATTGGTGCCTAACCCCATAGCCCCTCCTTGTCGTGGTCAGAAAACAGGTTGAAACGGTTCGGTCCCGTCCCAAGCCGTATCCCGAAAGTCGGGGGGCTCTGGCGTCAGGTGTCTGCGAGGCAGGCTGACGCGGGCACGTCACATCGCCGAGACTGGCGGCCGTGTCCTTGCGCGGGGGTCGCTAGTCGTTCACACGGCCTTCGGCGTAGGCCCTCATAATGTCCGGTTGGAGCTCCCGATATTTGTCCGGATTCTGGATCTGCATCCGGGCGAGTTCACTGCGCTTATAGATCTTGCCCACTTTCTTCACGGTCGCACTGGGCGGCGCCACCGTCGAGGCCGCCTCGCGCATCGCCGTCACATCTGGATTCTCTTTCGGCGCCTTCCCCGGCTTCATATAGCCGCGCTCCTTGGCGAAGTCGTCGAGCGCCTTCCGCAGGTTCGCGAGCGTCGGTGCGCCATACATCTGCACTAAGCCATCGACATAGACCCCTTCGGCCAGCCGCCGCTTCGGGTCCTCGCTGAACAGGCCGGGATATTCGCTCAGCACCGCTTCCGTGGCGGTGGCCCGCACCGTCGCGGCCTGTTGCTGCAACACCGGCTGCACCGCGGCGTGCGCGGCCGTGGTAATGAGCTCGCTCATCTTCTTCCCGCGCTCGTCGTCCGAGAGATCCAGAAAGTTCTTGCCGAACTGCTCGATATCGGTTTGGAGCTTCGCGAGATCCGGCGGCGCGGTGGCCGGGCTCGGCGCGACGACGGGGCTCCCGGGATGCAGCTGCAACTGCTGCGCGGCCAGCATGTCGTGAATTTGCTCGAGCAGCGCCTTGTTGTTCGTCCCTTGCTCCCCGATCTTGCGCTGCGCGTGCAACCAGGCCTTTTCCAGCCCGCCTTCCGATTGGCGCAAGGCGTCGAACTTCTGCCGCTCGGAGTCCGTCATCTCCTGCATCCACTCCGGCAGGTCCGCGTCCGGGGTCTCGGCCTCTGGCGCCTCGGCGGCGATCGTCTCGGCCGTCACCATGCGGGCCCGCGAGCCGCGCAGCGGGGTATTAAAGGACTCCGCCACGTCCGCCTGCACCGGCTGACCCGGCATCGCCCCCGGCACCATCGGGTTGCCTTGCGGATCAAACCGCAAGACTTTGGATCGATGGGGCTGGAGGGGCGGGATCGGCTCGGCCACGGCCTGCGCCACAGGCCCCGCCTCGCTGGGCGGCAACGCCGGGGCTTTCATGGAGCCGGGGGGATAGGCTTCGAGCGGAACAAAGGGTTTCGGCGGCATCAGTGCATACTCCGTTTGAGGTGGCGGTCCTTGGCATACTCGACGGCCTTCATCACATCCAAGGCCAAATCGACACGCCCCTGATGATAGGCCACTTTCCCCGACCATTGCGGATGGTCGAAGTCAATGCGTTCGTGTTTCGTTTGGGCGAGCAGGAGCGATTTCAGCGCCTCCCATCCCGAGGTGCCGACGAGTTGCGCGAGCACCTCGTCACGGGCCCGAAAGGTGTCGTGATCGGTCCCGCTCGCCTGTCGTTTGGCGTGACGATCCATTAGGCTCCTGCCATGGCGGCGGCCATGTCGCCATTGACCGGCGAGGGGCTCATGGTCGGGCCCTGTTGCGCCTGCTGCTGCTGCGCCTGCTGCTCCTGCGCCTGCTGCTTCGCCAGATCCGCTTGATACTGGGCCCGCGTCTTGATGACGTGCTTATTCCTGAAGTGGAAGTAGCTCGCGATTTCCTCGGCGAGATCCGGCAGGTTCGCGACATCCGCGAGGGGCTTGTAGCGGCCCATCATGTCGAGGAACATCATGCCTTGCTGCAAGAAGAACTGCCGCATGGCGGTGAGGTCCGCGCCGATGTAGTTCACATGATAGCGGCCCAGCAGCGCCTCATTGTCCAGGACCTGTTGATCCCAGAGCATTTGCTGATTGCTGATCAGGAAGAATTCCAGCACATATTCCAAGACATCGTTGGCGAGATGCTTCGTGACATCCATGGCGCGGCCTGAGCCGCCCGCCCGGATGATCGAGGCTTCATAGGCGGTGCGTCGTCCGCCCGGCGCCTGGCCCATATCGAACCGGCTGGACCCGGTGGACCGTTCGCCACGCGCCCGCAGCATTTCGATTTCCTGATAGGTCAAGGCCACGTTCTGATTCGGATGCAGTTCCTTGAGATTGCCGATGTTCGCCACTTCGATCCCGCCGCGCGGGCGCAAGATCAGCGTCTCAGGATCAATCACGCCGTCATCGACATAGGCAAAGCAGCCGTTGATGATGAGGTTGAGGATATCCGCCTTCTGACAGGAGAAGGTGTCAATGAGTTGTTGCGTCCCGCTCACGGGCTCCAATGGCCCTTTGCCGAACGGCGTAAACCACAGGTCGTCATAGGTGCCCCACACCAGCGGGCGACCGGCCCAGAACGGATTGCGCTCGAACTTCGCCAGCACCTTCCGATTGAGGACGGCCATCACGTGATCGTCATAGCGCTCGCCATCGAACACGCCGTCCCCGTGCAGCTCCAGCACTTCCACGGTCTCAGGATCGTCATGCTGACCGGGGATGACCTCGGCCACATCAATGCCGAAGATCCGAGCCCGCGCCACTTTCGTCTGATCGGACGCTTCGGTCGGCTTCGCCTTGGCGGTCTCCTCCAAGGCCGAGAGATCCACGTCTTTGTAGAGGTGCGTGAGGCGATCCCGCGGGACCAGTGTCCGGCGAATGAATGGCGTCTCTTCGAACGTCATGACGGCGGGATTGAACACCACGTCAAAGGCGTCCAGCCCCGTCACGGACGGCGCATCGTAGCGGCGTTGCCGTTCATCCTTCGTCACCGTCCGCCGTTCGCGGGTCGCGGGATCGACGACCACGGTCCGAAAGCGCCGGCTGACATCCTGGGTCTTCCAGCCGAGCAGGAGCGGGGCATTCCCAATCACCGTCAGTTGCTTGGTCCAGGGCCCGAGCCGTTCGATGAAGCGCATCCGATGCAGTTGCTGCTCCATGAAGTCCTGCATCGTGGCGGCGTGCGCCTTCCCGCGATCATCGTCGCCAATGACTTCAAAATAGTCCTCGTTCACGGGGAACAGATTGTTGCGGAGCGAGGACGCAATGGTATCGGCGGTTTCTTGGCTGAACGGATCCGCCACTTTGCAGCGCCATGGCCACTGGTCAAACCGCTTCTCGTCAATGTAGACGAGGTAATTGGCGATCAACTCCTCCCACTTGTCCTCTTTGGCCTTGCGGGCGAGCTTCCAGTCGTCCCACCACCCGACGATCGTCTTGACCACCAGGTCCTGATCGATCCCGTCTCGAATCATCGCGTCAGGCGTCCTTCGCGCCGTCGCTCGTCGTGCAAGCGTTCGGCTTGTTCACGGGTACACACACGGCCTCCCACGATCCAGTAGGTCCGACCGTCCAAGCGATAACAATCCCGCATGAGCATGCGCGTTCGTGGATGGCGGAGTATCGTGCGAGCCAGCGTGTCACACTCGCCATAGGGTTCAGGATTCTCATAGAGCGCCGCTTCGATGGCTCCCATCGTCAATAGCCCGTCAACTGGAACGCCGGCCGGTAGCTCGCTTGCTGCTGCCGCCGGTTCCGGTGGACGCGCCCGACCGCGCCGATGTTGCTGTACTCCGTGAGGTACTCCGCGGTGTCGATCGCGTGGTCATCGCCTTCGGTGTCGCCAAGGTTCCCTTCACGCCGGGTCGTCTCTTTCCAGCGGAGGAATTGGAGTTCGCGGACGAGGTTGGGGCAGCGGCCTTTGAAGATGAAGAGGTCAGGATAGGTGCCGTCAGGGCGTTGCGGGGTGCCAAATTCCCGGACATGATAGGGGTGCGGGCGTGGCTTGACCGCAAAGGCGGTAAGCATGCGGTCTCGACGGGCGCGGCGATCTTGGGATTGGCAGGGGACGGTCTTCCAGCCGGCGCGGCCGGCGTCGAGAATAAGTTGCGCACCCAAGCCGTGATGATCCGCAATCCTGACCATCGGTCGATAGCCGGCGAGGGCCTCTCGCTCGAGCATGGCGGCGGCATGATCCGGTGTTGCGCGATCTTGGCCAGTGTAATAGTATTCATCGATGAAGTAGGCCTCTCCGGTCGGGGCCTGCGCCAACCAGAGCGTGCAGGTCGCGTCCCGCAGCCCAAAGTCGGTGCCCGCCCGCAGCTTCCACCCTGCCGGAATCGGGAACGGCTCCACGAGATGCGTGTCGGGCTGCACGCAGCGATAGACCCGGCCCGTGTAGAACCGCCATTCGCCGCCGTATTGCTCGTAAAACGCATCCTCCGACAGATCCCGCCGCGCCGCGTCGATTTCGGCCTTGTCGTAGTGCGGACATTCCCAGGCCGGCATCGTGAAGACCGCCCAATCCGGTCGCGTGAGGGCGTCGAGCTCCAATTCGTAGAGCCAGAGGCCGCCGGAGTCGGGCGTATAGGGCCAAATCGACTCGCCCTGTCGCGTGGTCAGGCAGGGGCGGCAGTACCGCTCCCAGGTTTCGCGCTTGTGCATCGCCGGCTCGCTCATAATGATCAGGTCGCATTCTTCCCCGACCAAGGTCTCCGGCTTCTGCGCACTTTTGCCAATCACTTCGGCATTCCATGGGGTTTTCAGATAGAGATCGCCCGCGCCGGGATTCTCGCGCAGTGGTTCCGGCCGCGGCAGGCCGGCTAAGCGGCAAAAGCCCTCCAGGAATTCCCGGATGTAGCGGAATTCCTTGTGCGCCAAGTCGTAGGAGGGCCCGACGATCCACGTCCGCGTGGGCGGGAGCGCGTGATCCTGGCGCGGGGCCGGCAGCAGGGTGCGGAGCGCCCGTTCGGCCGCACATTTCGACTTCCCCGTCCGCCTGGCCGCCCGCATCATGACATGCCGTTTCGGGGTCGTAATGACGCGTTGCTGCCAGTCGTTCATCTCGACGCCGAGATCGCGGAGAATGGCGAGAATATCGAGCGGCATCCATACAACAAAGAAGGCCAGCCCCGGGGTTCATCCCCGGAACTGGCCTTTGTTCCCGTGTGGTGACTGGGACGTAGGCGGCTAGAGCAACCGCTCCAGCCGTATTTTGGCCGCGGCGAGGAGCTTACACAGCTCAATCACGTCGCGGCGGCGCACTAGCACCCCTTCTTCTTGCCCTTTTTCATCTTTTTGCCGGAGGCCATGATGCTCCTTGGTTGCAGCGTGTGAGATTGCCTCGTGTGACAAGGGCTCTTTACACCAGTTCTCCGAGGAAGTCAAACGGCCTCCGTTGGTCGTCATTGTTGAACATCGCTTCAAGATCTTCCCCTGAATAATCCATGCCCACCCCTTTCAGTTTACAGTTTCACAGCAGCGCGATGAAACTAATGATACGCTATCTGCTGTTTTTGTCAACCGAAAAGTGCTTTCATGCTAAAATTGTAAACTAATTCGCGTTACGGGCGTGGTTTCCAGCGAGCCTTGGCGGTCGAACTGACCCACTACCCCGCACAGACGGCGGTGATCCATGAGGCGTAGAGCATGGCCGGCGAGCCCATCGAGTACAAGCGAATCCGCGCGTCCTTCGTCGTCGGGTCATGCGACTGCCCCGCCGTTTGGTGGTACCACGTCCAGGGGTGAAAGAGCA
>DASTSI010000068.1:0-16102 GCA_035760745.1 Nitrospira sp.
GGACTTTTGGGCTAGTGTCTCGCCCATCGGCGCCGTGATGATTACCTCAGTGGCATCTGCGTCGTAGCTATTGGCAACGACTTCAGCAATTACTGCAGACACACGGTCGTATAGTTTCACCCCGAGCTTGTCTACCGTCAGTCGGGATATCGTCATTACATATTTTTTCTTGCTCTTCATAGAGCTACGGCCATCCTTCGGTTTAGCTGGGAGGGCATTCTACTTTTCGACAGTGGTGAGAGCAAGGAAGGGGGACATTATTGGGTTCACGCCCTCCCGGTACTCTCTCTTCGCACGCCACCAGGCGGAACACATCCCAGGGTAGATATCCGTAGTTCTCAAACACATCCGCTCAATCCCCCACTTTCTCCATAGACGTGAGCCGGTGCGACGCATAGAATGCCTCGGTTTTCATTCTCCATTCCGAGAGGGCGATCCATTGCCTATTGTCGTCGGCTTGCTGCTCGTCGTGGCGGTTGCGGCACTGGGCAAGTTCACCCGCTTCGATCAAGACCGCAGCTTCTATCCCACCGTGCTCGTCGTCATTGCCTCGTACTATGTGCTGTTTGCGACGCTCGGCGGTTCGTCGCAGGCCCTCGCGTGGGAAGTAGTGTTTGCCCTCACCTTCTCGGTCGTGGCGATCGTCGCGGGGCTGTATGCGCCCGTTGTCGTGGGCATCGGCATCGCAGCCCACGGCCTCTTCGATTTCGTGCACGACGGCCTCGTTCAGAATGCCGGCGTCCCGGCCTGGTGGCCGGCTTTTTGCGGAAGTATCGATGTGCTGTTGGGACTGTGGGTGATCGGGCTGGCGCTCTCGCGAACTGGTCGCGTTACGCGGTGACCGCTCTCGGCTGCTTCCGCGTCATGTTGACGTATGGCGCACTCAGACGCTGCAAGAATTCTGGATCGTCCGGCCCGCTAATGATGCACGGCGTACCAGACGATACTGCCCAGCACGCCGATGATCACAAGGAGCGCGCACACCAAGCCGATGAGATACCAATCCAGTTTCATATCAGTGCGAAGAGATCAGGCCCCGACTTGGTTCGAGGGCGCCTGCTCTGATCCGACGAAGCGGGTGAATACAATACCACCCGCGACTCCCTGCCGCATCCATCAGGTGTAAATCCTCCGTTAAAAAATCCCACGCCTCGTTTCGCAGGAAGCGGCTGCATGGCTTTTCATACAACCGGCTAAAAAGAGGCCTTCAGGGGTCGGTCCTTAGGCCACTTTCTTAACATAGTCTTTACTGAACCCTTGCCGTTTCTTGCCTTTTCGCCGACTTCTTTACCCGTTCGTCATGCCTTTTGCGGGCAACTGTTAGCACGTCTCATCGCCATGGAAAGGAACGAGATTTGCCAAGGTACGTCGGGCTGATCGTTCGTGACTCACCCTTCAGACGTTGGAGGCATACAGATCCATGATGAGGCTCTCGAAAGACCGGAAGCGCTACGGGGTCATCGTCCTCGCCATTCTGCTGGGCATCGCCTCACCGACCTGGGCCGAGACGGCTCCTTCCAGCTATTCGGCCTATACCGGCACCGATCCCAAGGCCAGTCCGTATCCTCCGCCGCCCTTGGGACCCGCGAACTCGATTCTCATCGATCCAACGTTCGGCTCTCGTATTCTACGCGTGACGGACGCCAAGACCGCGGGAGGGATGTCGTTGATTCCGGAAAATGCCGGCTACTTCAGGACGTGGAACGCCGATTCGACGGCGCTGAAATTAAAGAACACGAACGGAAAGTCCTGGTGGGTGTCGTTCGACCCGATCCGGTTCAGCGTCGGCGGCGGATCATCGCAACCGGCGCTGCATCCTTTGAACATCGACTACTCCTGGGAATGGTCCGCGGTGAACCCGGATGTCATCTACTTCATGAACGGAAATCAAATCGCCCAGTACAACAAGGCCACCAACACCGCCGTCAATCTCGGCGGTCCCCCCAACGGTGATCCGGTGACCTACCACGTCTCGGTGGTCGGCCCGGACAACTGGGTGTGCACCGCGGCCGGCGCCGGCACGCAGGACACCTACACGAAAATCTTCTGCCTCAATCCCCGGGATGCCTCCCAGAACAAATTCATCGACATCCTAAGTCGCACCATCAACGGACAAGTGCAAAACGATCCGAATTGGCCCACGTCCGCCCCCGGGCAGGTCATCGGGGTCCACTCGATATTCGGCAGCTCGGGCGGCTCATGGCTGGGCGTCGTGTTCGTTCAGCAAAGTTGGGGGGCGAACGGGGTCGCGGTCCTGAATCTCGCCACCAACCGGTGGTCGCTGGCCAGAGCGGACTCGTACATGGCAGGGCACACCTCGCTCGGCAACGGCAGATACGTCAATGCCTGCGGGTCCACAAACGGCATGGATTCCCGCGGCGCCATGCTGCGCGATCCCAATAATCTCATGGACAGCTCGCAATACCGGTTCCTGATGCAGCCTCCGAGTACCGTCGGCTGGTACGACTCCGAGCACAGCTCCTGGTTCAATTCCGCCACCAACCCCAACGCGCCGATCCTCTTCTCCCGCTACAACATCTCGACGCCGCCGACGCCGTTGACCTGGTACGGCGAAATCGTCATGGCCGCAACGGACGGTTCCAACACGGTCTGGCGGTTTGCGCACAATCACAACGGCAGCGGAAATTTTTACGGCCAGGCCTTTGCCCAAATTTCGAACGACGGCCGCTGGGCCCTGTTTTCCAGTTATTGGGACGGGACACTCGGTCCTTCCGGCGGGGATTTCGGCCTCTCCACGCGCATCGACACCTTCATCGTCGAGTTGGTGCCGTCGAGCGTCCAGACCGCCGCGCCGGCCCCTCCCTCGAACCTGCGGTTCCGGTGATCGCACGCAGGATTCCGCGGCCGCTTCGAAGCGGCCGCGGGGTCACGTGATCGCCAGGCCGGCGGCTCATCGCAACCACGCCGGAAGCAGGCGCGGCAGATGGGCCGCCTGCTCGGCATAGTACTCCCGATGTTTCAACCGGCCTGCCGCCTCGCGATCGAGCACGACCACGACCTGGGGATGCAGGTGAATCGACGAGGCGGGGACTTCGGCGGTGAGCGGGCCTTCGACCGCTCGGCTCACCGCGTCGGCCTTCGTGTCCCCGAACGCCATGAGAAGCAGTATCCGCGCCTCTCGAATCGTGCCCAGCCCCATCGTGACCGCCCATTGTGGAACCTGGGCAGCGTTGAGCTCCTCGGCCAGAACCTCTCGCGTCTCGGGGCTCAACAGCACGATCCGTGTCCGCGAAGCGAGGCTCGACCCCGGCTCGTTGAAGCCCAGATGGCCATTTCGGCCGATTCCCAATAGTTGGAGGTCGATGCCGCCTTGTTCCTGGATGAACTGCTCATAGGCGGCGCAGGCGGATTCGCTGTGTCCCCTCTCCTCGGTCAACAGGCGGACATGGGCAGGGCTGACGCCGAGCTGATCAAGCAGATCATGGTGGAAGAACCGTGTATACCGGTGCGGGCTGTCGCTCGGGAGTCCGAGCAGCTCATCGAGGCTGAAGAAGCGCACCGCAGAACAGTCGAGCTGCGCGGACCGGTGCAGATCGACGAGAGACCGGTACAAGCCCTCGGGCGTTCGGCCGGCGGCCAGACCGAGCCGCAGATCCGGCTTGTTCGTGATCGCCCGGCTCACCAGGCGGGCCGCCGCTCGACTCCCCTCCTCGCTGGTTTCGGTGATCACAACCAGCATCAGGCCACGGCAACGGACGATCCTTTCAGTATCGCTTCCTGGTTCATCCGTTCGTAGAGCGCGACATAGTCCTTCGCCATCCGTTCGGTCGTGAACCGCTCCTCGAAGGCACGCCGGCATCGGCGCCGGTCGATCTCACCGATGCGTCGCACGGCGTTCACCATGTCCTCCTCGGTCGAGCACAGGAAGCCCGTACGCTCGTCGTCGATGAGCTCCGGGAACGACCCGTGTCGATACGTCACAATGGGGGTCCCGCAGGCGAGGGCTTCGATGAGGACGAGCCCAAACGATTCCGGCCGATACGGGCACAGGATGGCGCTCGCGTTCCCGAGAAAATCGTCCTTTTCCCGGTCGGTAATCTCGCCGATGAACTCGATCAACGGATCGGCCAGCAACGGCGCAATCCTGCGCTCGAAGTAGTCCCGATCCACGGGGTCCACCTTGGCCGCCATCCTCAGCGGCATCCGCAGGCGCCGCGCGACCCGAATCGCTACGTCGGGAGATTTTTCGGGAGAGATTCGTCCCAAAAATGCCAGATATCCGTGAGGCTCGGGATGGAACCGATACAGGCCGAAGGGCAGACCATGGTTAATATTGGCTCTCCAATTGTTGTACGGCAACGCGGTCCGCTGGCTACAGGAGATCGAGACCAACGGAATGTCCGAGAATTCCCCGTACACTTCCTTCAGTTCCGGCCAGCCGAGGTGGCCGTGCACCGTCGTGATGACCGGCACACCGACATGCCGCGCGAGCGGGAACCCGAGAAAATCGAGATGGGAATGGACGATGTCGAATCGAGGCGCCGCCGTCCAGACCGCTTCGATCATCTTGGTGATCGCGGCGTCCCGCTTGACCTGCGGCACATGGCCGAGCGCGCGGTCGCACGTCGGGACCAGCTTCCCGCTCGTGACGGAGTCGCCGCTGGCAAAGAGCGTGACGTCATGACCGAGCCTGAGCAACTCCTCGGTAAGGTGGGAGACGATGCGTTCCGTTCCTCCGTACATCGCGGGCGGAACCTGCAGCGTGAGATCGACGACCTGGGCGATTTTCATGGTGACCTCCTAGCCTTCTCCCTCGATCCAAGGCGGCCTGATACTGTGCCCGATGTCTCGAGATTTCCCCGACCGTCACGGCCAGGTGCCGAAACCGACCGGCAATCTCCGTGCGAATAGCACGATCTCCTCCGTCGGTCGTCGAAGCTGGGATGTCGCTTCACCGACTTAGTCTAGGCGTCACGCGACCATGGGGCGTACTAGTAATGATCCGAGTGTGTACGCACACTGGCGCGGGGCGGACCGCGTCGCTGCCGACATGGCTGCCGCTCGCGAACCCCGGACGGAAATCTTGAAGTGCCTCGCACGTTCGCTCAGAATAGCGTGAAGGCCTTCCAACGAAAGAGCCGGAGCCATGCATGGCCTTCCCAGTGGCGTGACGCTCAGGACAGGACTCGCCGTCCTGCTCCTCTGTCCCATGGTTGCCTCCTCGGTCCTCGCAGCGCCGGTATCCAGCGGTGCGAGCCTCGCGGCGGACCGCGACAACGACACGCCTCCCTCGCTGTCCCACCCGCCTGTGGCGGAGGGAGTAGTCGATCGGTATCTCCTGCATCCCAGAGGCGAGGTGAACGGGCTGCTGCTCCAGGACGGGACGCAGATGCACGTCACCTCCCGAGCCGCTCGCCGGCTGATCGACATCGTCCAGCCCGGCGACCGCGTGCGAATTCATGGCCGGCGTATCGACCGCTTGCCTCTCGTGGAGGGAGACGTGATCGTGAATGTCACCGACGGCGCCACACTCACGGTGCCGTACCGCCTGGATTTGCCGATTCCTCCACTCGAAGAACGACCGCCCGTCAATGAAATGAAGGCTCACGGAACGGTTCGGTTTCTTCTCTACGATCACCTCAAAGACGACGTGAACGGCGTCGTCCTCTCGGATGGCACGCAAGTCCGCTTGCCGCCGGATGTGGGCGCACGATTCCCCGCCTCCCTTCAGCCAGGGATGCATTTGGAGGTCGAAGGCTACGGCGTGGACACCCCTCATGGTCGAGTCCTCGAGGCGACCGCGATCGGCCGGAAGGGTCGGCCCCTCACGTATCTCGACGCCTCGACCCAAGAGCTACGGTAGACGGCCAATCCGCTGCCGTTCTAGGCCTATTGGGCCGTGACTAGCCCTTAAGACCGGCGTGACCTAGGGCAGCCACTAGGTCTCTCTGGAACCTTCCGCCCATTACAGTCAACCGTGGCGGCTCTCCGACGGTTTCACTAGGCGGAGGTCTGGCATGACCAAATCGAGCCTGATTCGTGTGCTGCTCGCCGAGGACCACACGATCGTCAGGCAAGCCTTGCACAGCCTCCTGCAAACGTATCCGAACATCGACGTCGTGGGGGAAGCCTCCGACGGGGAAGAGGTCCTCGCCAAAGTCGGGAAGCTGCACCCACGGGTTGTCGTGATGGACCTCAACATGCCGAAGATGGACGGAATCACCGCCACGCGTCTGATCAGACAGAACTACCCGGGCATCGCGGTGGTAGGATTGACGGTCAATCCCCCCGGCTACGCCGTTGATGTCATGCTCCAGGCGGGGGCCTTTGAAGTGTTGACGAAGGATCGCGCCGCGACGGAATTGTACGGCGCGATCCAACGTGCCGTGGCATCCGTCCAACCGATTCTCGTCCTGGAAGAAGACCCGGTCGATTCGGCCGATGCCGAGGCATCATCGGAACAAAAGACCGGACAGGCCGGCGAACCGGCTCCCGCAGACGAACCGTAACGGCCTGCCCAGGCCGCTCGCAACGGGCCTCCACACATACTCTCTCTCGACCAGCCGCTACGACGCCTGACGGTCGGCCGGTGCATCGCTGCTGAAGCGGCGCTCGGCTGCGTCCTCGAACGCCTTGGTGCTCTGCGGTTTCACGAAGAGCATCATGAGCTCCGGATGGGTCTCCCGGATCCGACGCTCGACCTCGATCACCCGGCGTTCGATCTCGGGGACCGAAAGGTCGTCGGTGAACTCCACGCTCATGGCGGCGACCACCTGGTCCGGGGAGAGTTGAACGGTCAGCACGCCGTTGACCCGCTCAATACCCTGTTCTTCCTCCGCGATCTTGATCACGTCGCGCCGTAACGTCCCACCGGCCGGCTCGCCGATCAGGAGGCTTTTACTTTCCCGGGCCAGCAGGAGGGCCACGGAGCCGAGAAGAACGGCGATCAGGATGGAGGCGACGCCGTCGAGCACGGGCTCGTTGAAGAGGACGGCGCTCACGGTCCCCACCGCCGCGATCGCCAACCCCGCGATCGCGGCGGTGTCCTCGAACAGCACCATGAAGCTCGGGGGATCTTTGCTGCGGCGAAAGGCCTCATAGAACCCCATCGTCCCTTTCACGGACTGAAACTGGCGCAGCGACACCAGCCAGGAACTGCCTTCGAAGATGAACGCCAGTCCGAGCACCACATAATTCACCACCGGATCTTTGATGGGTTCCGGATGCCGGATGTGGCGGATGCCCTCGTACAAGGTCCCTCCGGCGCCGAGCGCGAAGACCAACAGGGCCACGATGAAGCTCCAAAAATAGACTTCGCGTCCGTACCCGAGCGGATGCTCGGGATCGGGCTTGGCAGCCGCACGACGCAGACCATAGAGGAGGAGCACTTGGTTGCCCGTGTCCACGAGCGAGTGGATCGCCTCGCTGAACATGGCGGAACTGCCGGTCCAGTGGGAGGCCATGAATTTCGTCGCGGCGACGGCGACGTTGCCGAGCAGGGCTGCATAGATGACCCGCTTGGTTGACGACATGCGTGGCATGGCACGTGTGGCCGGCCCTACCGGCGGTCGCGCGGCACGTTGCCGCACGGGCGGGCGGCGGTCCGGCCCGCGGGATCGGGACCATGCGCAATGACGAGCCGAGGATCGAGGTCCTTCCTCATGACGCGCTGGTCAGACGGGAGAGGCGATGACGGTTCCGTCGCCCGCGGGCCGGCGGCTTCGGCTGCGCCTGCTTTATCGGAAGCTCGCCCTTTTGAAATTTGATGGTCTTCTGCACCGCTTCGAGGAGCGGCTCGCCGTAGGCAAACATCCGGTAGCAGACGTAGGCCGTCAATCCGGCGGCCATCAATTCGCCGACGCCGAAGACCGACGCCGCATAGAGGCCCAGGCCCGCGCTCGCCAAGGCTCCTTGGATCGGGACGTGATGGAAGAAGGTCCACGTCGCTCGGGCGGCATCCGTAATACGCTCCTCCACGTCGCTCAACACCGGAATGCCGTCCGGAGCATCGGTCGGAGCCGTGGAACCCTGGTTCCGGTTGTCGCTGATTCGCAGAGGCATGACCGCTATTATCGAGCCGCCGCTGGTTCAGAGCGACCTCGGGCCATCCCTGGACCGGCGACCTCAGGCGGCACGAGCCGACGGCCGGCGCGGCTGTGCATCCTCGGTCGGCTGGATACGGCTTCCCGTGCGATTGGCGTAGACCCGCGTCAACTCGGCTCCGTAGAGCAGGATCTGGGCCGAATAGTAGACCCAGACCAAGACAATGACCAGCGAGCTGGCCGCGCCGAATCCGGAAGCGATCGGGCTCTTTCCGAGATAGAGCCCGATCGCGTACTTGCCGATGGTGAACAGGATCGCCGTCATCGCGGCGCCGATCCAGACATCGCGCCAGGCGATGCGGGCTTTCGGCAGCGCTTTGAAGATCAGGGCGAAGAGGCCCGTCACCACGACCAACGAGAGCAGCACGTTGAAGACCTGAAGCACGGCTTCCGGCAGGGGAAGCCAGCCTCCGAACCATTTGCCGAGCGCGGCCAGGGCCGTGCTGACCATCAAGGAGACCAGCAGCAAAAATCCTGTCCCCAGCACGGTGACCAGCGAGAGAAAATGGTCCTTGACGAAGCCCCAGACGCCGCGTCCCTCCTTTTCCTCGACGCCCCAGACGGTATTCAGCGCCGCTTGGAGCTGACCGAAGACTCCGGTGGCGCCGATCAACAACGTCGCGGCCGCGATGATCGTGGAGAGCGCCCCCGTCTTCGGCTGCTGCGCCCGACTGATCATGTCCTTGATGGCCTCCGTGCTGTGTTGGCCCATCAGGCTCGTCAACTGGCTCATGACTGCGGCTTCTGCGGCCTCTTGCCCGAAGACCAGCCCGATGATCGCGATGAGGATGACCAGGAGCGGAACGATCGAAAAGATGGTGTAATAGGCCAGCGCCGCCCCGAGCCGCGAGGCGCGGTCGCGGCTATAGCTCGCGGCGGCGTCTTTCAGAAGCCGCCACAGCTCAGCGGGATGAAACGCGCTCCGCCAGTCTGCCGCCATGGAATGCAGCATACCGGCGCGGGGCCCCGGCGTTCCCTAGGCGGCACCCGAGTTCAACGCGGTGATTCCGGCCAATGAGCCCAGACAGAGTCCGGTGGGTGGCGTGGCGAACGGCGCACTCAGTGTCGAGCCCGCGTTCTGGACAGCATGCCGGTCAAGACTTCCGTGATCGCGGCATGCAGATTCTCGACGGCGGCATCCTTGGTCAACAGCATCGCGGCACCCGCCTTCATCATCTCGGTCTGATTCGGTCCGGAGGCATTCACGGAGAGCCCGATGACCGCGACGTCCGGAAAGCGCCGGCGAATGTCCGCGGTCGCTTCGATGCCGTTCTTCTTGGGCATGTTGATGTCCATGATGACCACATGGGGACGGAGCGTGGGAACGGCCGAGACCGCCTCCTCGCCGTCGCACGCTTCTCCGACCACCAACATGTCCTTATACCCTTCGAGCAGCGAGTGCAGCCCCTGGCGCACCATGGTGTGATCGTCGACCAGCAGCACGCGCACGCGCGAGTCGAGCGACGCGAGCGAAGGGCGCGCGGCGGGCGCCGACGGCCGGTCGGCTGTGCTCACCGGCACCGTCATGGGCCTCACCGGCCGCGGAAGCGGTTGCTTGAGGACCGCGGTCGTCCCCTTGCCGGACATCGAGCGAATTTCGATCGAGCCCCCGATGGCCCGCATGCGCTCTTGGATGCTGAAGAGCCCGAACTTTGAGGACAGGCCGCCGCCGGGACTTTCGGGGGCCCCGGCGGCGGTGACCACGGCAGGGTCGAAGCCGGCCCCTTCATCTCTCACCTCGATCACCATGGCTCCATCCCCGTCTTGACGGCTCACCGTCACCCACGCCGCCCGCGTGCCCGCATGCTTGGCGGTATTGATCAACAACTCGCGCACCGACTGAAAGAGCAGAATCGATTGATCGTCCGGCAGCTTGGGATCGAAATCCTCGGGAACCTCGACGTGGACCGTCAAATCGTGCCGCTTCATATACTCGCTCAGCCATTTCAGGGCCGGTCCCAATCCATAGTCGCGTAACACCGGCGGGCTAAGCTCGGCCACGAGGGTCCGCGTATACATGAGGGCATCGGCCAGGACCTCGTCGGATTCGCGAATCAGCCCCCGGAGCGCCGGCAGAGATTCGGCCATCTTCTTGCCTTGTCCGAGCTTGAGCCTGCCGAGGACCAGCATCTGCTGGAGATGGTCGTGCAATTCGGTGGCGAGGCGCTTCCGTTCGCGTTGCTCGGCGAGATTCAGTTCGCTCGCCAGCGCCCGAAGTTGCTCTCGCGAATGGACCAACTCCTGGGTGCGTTCGGCCACCAGATGTTCCAGCTGATCGGCCAGCGTGCGGAGCCGGTCCTCGCTCCCGCGGAGGGCGTCTTCGACCGCTCTCCGCTGGATCGAGGCCCCCAGCACATTGGCCACGCTCTGGAGGAACGCGATGTCGTCGTTCGTGAAGGACCGGCGGTTCGTGCTATGGGCCCCGAGCACGCCCCAGGGCCCGTGATGGGGGCCCCAAATGAGGCAACTGATCCCGCTGACGACATGATGATCGTTCAGCAGCGCGGGACCGGTGAAGCGGCCGTCGCTGGTCAGGTCGTAGACGACCACCGGCTCATTGACGGAGATGGCGAATCCCGCTTGCGACTCACTCCCCATCGGGACGGTCGCGATGCCGACCAGCCCCGGCCGCCACCCAACCCCGCTTCGGAGAAGCAGATGGCATCCGTCCGGCAGAAGCTCGAGGATCTTACAGAGCTCCACATTCAGCATCTCGCTGACCATCCGGACGGCTTCGTCGAGGATCCTGCCGATTTCGGTGTCCTGGAGGGCCCGCACTCCGAGGTCGGCCAGCGCCTGTTGTTGCCGCTCACGGACGCTGCTCAGCCGGCGGGCCTGCTCCTCGGCCCATTCCCGCTCCGCCTCCACACGTTTGACTTCCGCCTCGGCCTGCTTTCGATCGGTAATATCGAGCACGACGGCGATGGTCTGGTGCGGAGTGCCGTTCTGATCTCGGATCAAGGCCGCTTCTACCTGGACCCAGATCGTCTGCCCGTCCTTTCTGACATAGCGCTTCTCGACGCCGTAGCGTGGGGTCTCTCCTCGTAAGAGCCTCGCGAACCCGTGAAAATCGGACGCGCGATCATCCACGTGGGTGAGATCGTCAGGGCGCATGGCCAGCAATTCTTCGCGGGAATAGCCCGTCATTCGGCAGAAGGCGTCGTTGACCTCGATGAAGAGGCGAGTGGCCACCTCCACCTGGGCTTGACCGACGGAAGACCATTGGAACGCCTTCCGGAATTTCTGCTCGCTGCCGCGAAGGGCCTCCGTCGTGTGAAAGAGCGCCCGCTCTGCGGCATGCAAGTCCAGCGCGAGTTGGATCTGGACCGCGAGATCATCCTCATCGAAGGGCTTGAGGAGGTACCCATAGGGACAGGATTCTCGCGCCCGTCTCAGGGTGGTCGTATCCGAGTGCGCGGTGACGAAAATGGCCGGAATATCGCGCAACGCCTTGAGCCGTTGTGCCGTCTCGATCCCGTCCAGCTCACCGTCGAGTCGGACGTCGAGCAGCACCAGGTCGAGCCTGGTCTTCCGGGCGACCTCGAGCGCCGCTTCGCCGGTAGGAACGGTGCCGGCTACCTGGTACCCCAGCCTCGTGACCTTGGTTGCGAGATCCGACGCGACGATCACTTCATCGTCGACGATGAGAATGGTTGGAACCTGCATGAATCTCTGCCCACCACAGAGTCAGCGATGGAGGACCCGGCCTGATCTCGCAAGTCAGCGCAGCGAAGGGCGACGACCGGCCGGCCAAGGGCGGTCGGACTCTACTGCCGACGGTCCGGCTCGTCTCCTAGGGAAACCCCTAGCACCCCGGCAGCTGGCCGCGTCGTCGTCGAACGATCAACCGCGGGAATCGAAGGAGGCGGGGACGAATCGATGCCGCCGCCCACGGTGCGCAAGCGCTTCAGCGCCTCCTGTCTCGCCTCCGCGATGATCGAGAACCTTTCGGCCTCCGGGTCCCGTCCTGCTCCGCCGTCAGGGCCTCCGAACGCGACCTCGGCGCTGCGGAGATGGGCCCGCTTCACCCGTTCGGCCTCTCCCTGCTGTCCTTCCAGATCGTACGCTCGGCTCAGGCTGTATGCGACCTGCACAGTCGGCTCGGCGTCAGGGCCGATTGTGCGCTCCCGTATGGCCAACGCTTCCTCGTAAAGCGGTATCGCGCGGTCGCGGTGATCATGGGCGTCATACACCGCCGCCAATGTGGCCAACGTATCTCCCACCGAGGGATGGTCGTATCCCAACGTCCGCCGCTTGATCTCCAGCGCGCGGGTCAACGCGGGAATCGCCAAGAGTAACCGGCCGTGGTCGAAGTAGAGCCCGAACGCGACTCGGTGGAGGCTCTCCGCGACCTCTGGATGGTCGGGACCCAACAGGGCCTCACGGATGCCCAATGCCCGATAGAACAAGGACCCCGCGAGGATTCGCCCGCCCTCCTGACTGAACAAGGCCGACGCGAGGCAGTCCAGCGTTTCCGCAACCTTAAGATGGTCAGGCCCGTAGGCTGAGTCATAGAGCGCGAGCGCCCGCCGGTACGCCGATTCCGCACCGGCAAAATCCCTCTGCTTGAAGCGCGTCGTGCCGAGCTTGTTCAGCAGCGCGGCGGTCTGGGCACCCGACTCTCCGCCTGATTCTTCGGCGAGCAGAGTGAGCGCCTTCCGATAGTCCTGTTCGGCTTCAGTCCACTGTCCCATGGCTTTGGCATGGTCGCCCAACGCTTCGAGCGCGGGCCACGTCATGTCGTCGGCGGCGCGACCGATCGCCGCACAGAGCAGGAAACACATGACCAACGAGATGACGGTCAAGAAAGGGAGAGGCATGCATTCCTCCGGGGACTGGAGGTGAGTGGAAAGGGTGTGAAGGTGACGCTGAAAGGCGGAGGTGATGATAGTCAAAATGCGCCGCGTGAGGGACTAGGCGCTCCCCTAGTTTCGCCGGGAAAATGAGCCGTGCCGGCTCTCGCGCGGCGCGGATCAACTCGCCTAGGGATAGTCCGAGGGCCTGAAAATCGCCCGATACCGTACACTTCCGCCGTTTGCCGGCACTGCGGTTGATTTGTACGGAGGCCTGTCATGTCGTCAACACCGCGAATTCGACTGTTGCTCGTGGAAGACCAAACGCTGGTCCGACACAGTTTACGGAGCGTCTTGGAAGCGCACCCGCATTTCGAGCTCATCGGTGAAGCCTCGGACGGCGAAGAGGCCGTCGCCTGCGTCGAAGAACTTCAGCCGACCGTCGTGATCATGGATATCAACATGCCCCGGATGGACGGAGTCGCCGCGACTCGGGCCATCAAGGCGCAATTCCCTGACGTGGCGATTGTCGGTCTCACGATCACGGCGGAAGGCTATCATCAGTCCGCGATGAGGCGGGCGGGAGCTTTTGATGTCCTGTCCAAGGGAAGGACGAGCCTGGAGCAACTCTATGGCACGATCGAGACAGCCGCCGGCCGTTGAGGGGGACGAGGCCGGACTTCGGCGGGCGGTGGGGAGATGCGCGCCGGTCAGCGCAGCCGCCACCCGGGGAATCCCTACTGCAACCGCCTCCACCGGTCACATACGCTATCGCCGATGACTGGCGATCACATGCGTGAGAACCGCATCCTGGCCGGTCTCCCGAGTGGAGAACGTCGGCTGTTTCTTCCCTCGCTGGATCCCATCCGTCTCTACGTCGGTGATGTCATCGACTACGCGGGGCAACCGGTGCGCTATTTGTATTTCCCGACGAGCGCCGGCCTCAGCATCGTGAATCAGCAGGCACAGCCCAACGAAGCTCAACTGCTCGATGTGAGCGTCGTGGGGAAAGAAGGCTGCACCGGAGGGTCGATCGTCCAGGGGAGCGACAAGTCCGCGTCCATGGTGCTGGTCGAGATCGGCGGAAGCGCGGTCCGCTTGCCGGCGTCCGAGGTCCTCGGCTATCGGGCTCAAGTGCCCTACCTGTGGCAGGCCGTGGCCCGCTGCAACCTTCTCCTCTATCGGCACGCCGTGATTTCCGTCGGCTGTACCCGATTCCACCCCGCTGAGCAGCGGGCGGCGCGGTGGCTCCGGGCTCATTGGCATCGGACCGGAGTGGAATCGTTTCCGTTCTCGGCGGCGTTCTTTGCCGCGCAGGTCGGCATTGACGAGAAAACCAGCACCGCGATTCTGCAGGCCTTTGCGGCGGATGGCATCGTGAGCTTGAGCCTCAACAACATCACCATCCTCGATCATGAAAAGCTGGCGCTCACCGCCTGCGAGTGTTTCGAGCAGGCGAAGGCCGCCACCGAAGAGTACCTCGTCGATTTGGATAAGATCGCGAACGCCCACGACCAGCGGTAGCCGCGTTCCGCCGACGGGGAACCGGCCGGTTACCCGTTCCCCATCATCGCGTGAGGAACCGCGCAGCCCAGTCGTTCGTCGTGCTCATCGCCGAACCCGAGAGCCAGATCGCCCGTGAGCGGGACGGTGCGCTCGTACACCGTGAAATAGTACGGGTCGTCCGCCGTCAAGCCGAATTTGTCGGTGAGCATGCGATGCTGCCGCTCGGTTTGGATGTGATACCGGACCCGGGCCGTCAGCGTGAGACCGGCAAGGTCTTGCGGCAAACGGTATGAAAACGAGTAGTCCCGGCTGGCGAGCGGCAAGAGACGGTTGTCGTAGAGTTCAATGATGGCCGGCTGCCACATGATCCACCGGCCCATCGTGTCGCTCTGCTCTTTGAGCACCTTGCCGTTCCGGTCGGTGACGGCAAATTCGACCGTGAAATGCCGGTCCGGATCGCCCGTCGGCAGCTTGTGCCCGGCACCGGCGTTCACCAGCGTCAGCGTCACATCCAGCTGCTCTCCGCCCTTCGGCGCCGAAGGCGTGGTTGTGACTTGCACGGCAACCGCCCGCTTCACCATGTCCGGATCGTGTCCCCCGCGCCACAGATGTTGCCGGCCCTGCCGGATGGGGCTGTCGAGCGCGACGGGTCTCGTGATTTCCGGCATGTGACAGCTCTGACAGATGAAGCCCCGCTCCTTCATGTAGTATCCGCCCTCGTACTCGGCGTACGTTCCGCACGGACCTCCGTTGTAGAATTGGGCTGGTCCGCCCACCACGCTGTGGCATCGATAACAGACTTGCGTCGTGCGAAAGCTGGGATCGAATTTGGTGGGGTGAGGGGCCGACGAGTCCTCGAACGGCCCCAGAATGACGCCGTCCCGGACGTGACAGGCCGCGCAGGTCACGCCTTCCTTTTGATACTCGGGATCGTACCCGGGATTGGGCTCCTGCACGGCTTTTTCGACCCGCGCCCGCGGGATTTCCTTGACGAGTGTCGGTTGTTGGTTTTCCAGCGGCGCATGGCAGTTGAGACAGACCCAGGTATGCTTGTCCTTGGTCCAATAGGCGTGAAAGAACGGATCCCGATACGCAGAGGCGTGGATGCTGGTCTTCCACTCCTTATAGATCTCGGTGTGACAGGTGCCGCAGGACTCGGCCTTGAGGCTGGTCAACCCTTCCGGAATCTTCTGATAGGGAATCGCGTGCGCGTAGTCGGACCGCAGGCCGAAAATCACGGTCGGCTTGATCTCCGTATAGTAGAGGTATACGAGCCCGGCGCCGACGAGGAGGCCCGTCAGGATCTTCGTGAGCAGACGCATCAGGAGCGGCTCTGCGGGGGATTGACGTACTTCCGGTACACGACGGGCATCAGAAACAGCAGCCCGAGCACGGTAAAGGCCAGGAGCAACCGGGGTGACGCCAGCTCGGACAGCGAATTGATCGTGCCCAGTTGACGGCCGGCATAGGTGTACGCCAGGCTCCCCGGAATGATGCCGACCGCCGTCGCGGCGACGTAGGTCCCGACGCTGACGCGGGTCAACCCGGACAGGAGATTGACGACAAAGAAGGGAAACAGCGGGATGAGGCGAAGCGTCAACAGATAAAGGAACCCGTTTCGCGCAAATCCATCCTGAAACGCCGCCAGTCGAGAGCCGAACTTCTGCTCCACCCAGTCACGAAACAGGTAGCGGGCCCCAAGGAACGCCAGCGTGGCTCCCGTCGTGGCGCCGAGGTTCA
>DASTSI010000069.1:0-2602 GCA_035760745.1 Nitrospira sp.
CTCGATGTCGACTCATCGCATCCTGGGGCTGGAGCAGGTCCCAAGGGTATGGCTGTTCGCCATTTAAAGCGGTACGTGAGTTGGGTTCAGAACGTCGTGAGACAGTTCGGTCCCTATCTGCCGTGGGTGTAGGAATATTGACAGGATCTGTCCCTAGTACGAGAGGACCGGGATGGACACATCTCTGGTGGACCTGTTGTGGCGCCAGCCGCATAGCAGGGTAGCTATATGTGGAAGGGATAACCGCTGAAGGCATCTAAGCGGGAAACCCACCTGGAAACGAGTGTTCCCTGAGAGCCGTGGAAGACGACCACGTTGATAGGCCGGGTGTGGAAGTGCAGCAATGCATGAAGCTTACCGGTACTAATAGCTCGATTGGCTTGATCGTTCTCATTGCTTGTGCCCATCGAATGGCGATGTGGCATGGTATCTTGTCGCCGGGTGGACCTGGCGATTCTGCTGGCCCAGCTTCTCGAATTTTGCGCTTTGCCGACCTGGTGGTTATTGCGAGGTGGCTGCACCCGATCCCATTCCGAACTCGGCCGTGAAACGCCTCAGCGCCGATGGTACTTCGTCTCAAGACGCGGGAGAGTAGGTCGCTGCCAGGTCTGCAAATCGCAAAATACCATCTTCTCTTTTTCTCCGCCTTGTTCGGGCGGTCGTGGCCGCGGTAGCGGCTTTTGGTGTTTCCGGTCGGTGCCAAAAAGACCGGTGTTTGCCTTTCGAAAAGTGGCAATGTCTCCGCTTTTTGGGATGGCAGGTGGCGCGGGGTGGAGCAGCCCGGTAGCTCGTCAGGCTCATAACCTGAAGGTCACAGGTTCAAATCCTGTCCCCGCAACCAAAACCAAAGCATTAGCAGTACTTCAAACAAAGCCTCGATCCTCACCGGCGGGGCTTTTTGTGTTTGGCGATCTGCGAACGAGACGCGGCCTGCGCCGCGAGCGAATCTCAGCAATTCGTTCTTGGGCGCTCAGCTCATTGTTTTCGCGCCAATGCGAGCGGTGCGTCGTTTGTGCCTGATCTCCTCAGAACCTCGGGAAGAGGTGCGTCGGGAACGGTTGCGGTCGCGTCATTTCTGTCATCTCTCTTCTCCCGCCGCAATGGCAGCGCAGACCTCCGCCAACCAATTGGCTTCGGCCGGAGGTTATCGTCGTGTTTGCTCCCATCGGCGTCGGCAGTTCGGCGCAGGCATCGGGGGGGGGTATCGGAATTCAGCCAGATGTTGGCAAAGCCGCGCGTTTTCGTGGGAACGCTCGCTCCTTCCCCTCATTTCCGACCGCAGCGGCGATCAGGGAGGAGGCTCCCGAAAGCAGGTTTCGAGGACGGTCAACGCCGGGGAACGATACGTCGTGGTTCCACTTGACCGAGTGTGAACCATGATCGGCGCTACGGTCCGGGGTCAATGGGCACGGGGTTTTGATTGCGGGATGATCAGACGATCAAACCGGACGAGTTGAAACCTTCCCAGCCGAGATAGCCATTCGGACACCGGCCATGCGGCGTCTCCTTCGATTATGGGTGTTTTGTCAGCATATGCCTGGCACGGCAGGAGGGTTGCGCGCCCGACCCGAATTTCCTCCGGCAGAAACGTTCCATCCAATCATGAAAGGCGCGAGCTATTCCCCCGCAGCAGGGGGCTCAGCGCGTCCTCATTCCGGTTCATTCGGAATGAAACTGCATCAGCGGCATGCTCGGTTCATCCATCGTCGTCATGATGAAAACAGAGTATCCCGACGCGTTATTTGTCCATTCCATTCAGAAAGTGTCCGATCCCCAAGATTGCCGGCAGTCTGGAGTCCGTATGTGGCCAAGCCGTCGGCCCGTGAAACATAGCCCACATACCCAAGTTCACGCTGCGCCGCCGAATCGTCCGTGGTAAATTCACGTCCGATCATCCTGACCATCGTGCGCGTCAGCGGCGGATCGTTTTGCAATCGTCTGATTGCCGCGCCGATTTCCATCAATCGCCCGAAGGTAAATGCAAGCCGATAGGAAACTGACTTCAGTTGATCGACCGAAAGCCCTTGCAGTTGGGCAAGCATCGCTATGAATTCCCGGAAGGTCGTCGGCTCTCTATCATGGACGAAATAGGCGCGTCCTCCTGCGCCGCGTTCGAGCGCGCATTTCACAGCCTCCGCCACATTGTCGACGTGGCAGGTGGCGTAGGGGTAGTCGCCGCGGTTGATGAACGAAAACTGCCCTGATCCTATGGCGTGCGGAATTGCGTGGCTGAACGCATCGCCGGGTCCCCAGATGGCGGGTGGGCGAATGGCGAGTGTACGAAAGCCGGGCCTATCGGCCGCCAGCACGACTGCCTCGCTTTGCGCCTTGCTGGCGATATAGGCGGAGAAGCTATTCGGGAAAGTCGGGGCGCTTTCGTTGACGTTGTGGACGGGTGAGCCTCGATTGTCCATGACGACGGCCGCGGCACTCAGATAGACGAACCTTGCCGCACCGGCGTGCCTTGCCGCTTCCAGGAGCGCCCTCGTGCCCCGGACGTTGGTGCGGAAGTAGGGCCCGCGCGGGCCTGCGAAGCGGAAGCGGGCGGCGGCATGGACGACCGCATCCACGGCAGGCAAGGCAATCGGCCCGGCACCGTCCA
>DASTSI010000070.1:0-24928 GCA_035760745.1 Nitrospira sp.
ATCAATGAAACCATACCCGTGCCGGCGCTGCCGTTCTTGATGACCCAGAACAATTCGCCGTCCTTCCGCTTCTTGTGAAACTTGCAGTTCGTAAAGTTGCGGGGGCTCGGATTCAGAATCGCACCGGCCGGCCCGTCACCCTTTCCCTCTTTGCCATGACAGTTGAAGCAAGTGCCCTTCCCCTCGAACAACGCCTTTCCCTTAGCAATGTTCTCCGGCGTGGCGGGAACGGGGTTCTTCATGGCCTTCGCGTCGGCGATCTGGTCCGGCGGAACGCGCGGCTTCAGCGGATCCCTCTCTTCTGCTCCCGCGACGGTCGCAGACAACAGCATCACCGCTGCGCTGACTCCTAAGAACTTTGAAAAAATGCCCATCAGACATCCTCCTTTGTGTTGAAACTGCCGCTGAAAATTCGGCCATGAGGCCGAGGACTTATCAACGTGAGTATAAAGGCCAAAAACGCGGCGACTATAGCAACGAGGTTCCCGGGATGTCAAGCAATCGGCCGCGCTTCCTCGACGACACTGGCAGCGCCGTTGCCCCTGCTCGCCGAACATAAATCAAAGCCTGTGCCAACACACGGTTGTACGGCACTTCGGTATTCCGCCACCTTAAGCGACGACCACGATCGGACCTCAGCGGACGGCAGAGGACGGAGGCGCCATTGTGCCTCAACAATGACCCAGACGCCACAATAACCGCGGAAGAACGAGAGAAGACGAATCAGGAGCGTTTGAGGAGGATGTCGCGCGCCACTTTGCCGCTCGGACCGAACGGCTTCTGAGGCTTCCCGTTCAATTCCGCCTTCACGCCGCCCGCATTTCCGAGCGTGAGCACGAATTGATCCTGGCCTTTCCACCGAGCTTTTTCGCCGGGCCGAAGCAGGGCCTCCTGGGGATTCCCACCGTCGATTTGAATCACCACCCAGCTCAACTCGGTGGCTTCCAGATCCAAGACCAACGGATCCCCGGCCTCCGCCGCTCCTTCCAGAGAGATGCCGCCCAGAGGGCCGTCGGCTGCGATCGGCGGAGGCAGCGGCGGTGCCGTTTGGACAGCAGGCGCCGCCGCCACGGGGCCCGTCGGAAGAGGCTTCTGAACGGAATCCGTCCGAGCCGGCGAAGAGGGAGCGGGAAGATCGGTCGGTTTGGATTTCGCAGCTTGCGGAGTGCTGTCCGCCTCGGCTTTCGCCGGGGGCTCCTGAGTGTCTGCCGCCGGTTGAGGACTGCGTTTGCCGGATGCCGTCGGCAATTCGGTGGTCGAACGGCGAACGAGCACTGAGGACTGTTCTCGGCTCAACAAGAACACCAGGATGATGACCGCGATCCCGATCGCGACAGCGACCGCTTTCCGGTTGGCTTGGCGTTTGCGCTCCTCCTGAACCTGCCGGATCTTGAGCCGCTCCTTCTCATCCTGCTTTTCATAGAACGCGCCCGCGGATTGAATGAAGCGATGAATGGCATCTTCTTCGTCAAGGCCGAGCGAGCGCGCGTACGAACGCACGAATCCCCTCGCGAAGACTTGGTCCGGCAGCTTGGCGAAGTTGCCTTCCTCGAGCGCCCGAACGAAATCAGAGCGGATCCTGGTCTTCGCCGCCACTTCGTCGATCGTGAGGCCCTTCGTTTCCCGGACCTGTTTGAAGAATTCGCCGATCGATTCCATCGGAGGTGGATTACGGCTTCAAGCGGACCAGGATGTCTTTTGCCGCCATGCCGTATTCTCCGTTCTTGTCGATCATCGTCACCTTCGTTAACGTGTCTTTCGCCCGTCGTTCGAATCCCATCTTGTAATAGACGCGACCGAGTTCGAGATTCAGCAGCGCAGGCGGCACATTCGGCGGGTTGACCGCCAACGCGTCTTCCAGCGACTCCATCGCCCCCTGGAGATCCCCCTCGTGCGCCAGCGCGCGACCAAGGTGATATCGCGCAAGGTCCGGCGTGCTGTAGAGGGGATTGGTCAAGGCTTGGCGAAACGCGGCGATGGCCTCCGGCCAGCGATCTTGCCCGGCGAGAACCTGCCCCAAATACGTATGGGCCTCGGAATAGTTCTCGTCGATCTTGAGTGCCGCTCTGAATTCCTGCTCGGCCGGTCCGGGTTTTCCTTGCATGACGAGGATGTGGCCCAGCCCGTAATGCGCTTCCTTGTTGTCCGGATTGAGTTGCACCGCTTTTTGGAACGACACGAATGCCTTCTGACGATCGACATCCAGGCTGGCCAATCCTTCTTGGTAGTACCCTTTGGATTTCTGTCTGGCCTCTTCGGACGTCGCGCAGGCGCTCAGCATGCCGGCGACCACAATCAGGCCGGCGACGGAGGACAGGACATGGCGACCGATGAGGGATACTACGCGGGTCCGGTTCACGGAAGATCCTCGAAATGCGTCAACCGTTTGAACGCTTTGAATCTTTCCTGGATCTCTTTGTAATCCAGGATGCGCAAGCGGTCAAGACTAAAGGCTTCTACGGTAAAGGATGCCATGACGCTGCCGAAGATGATCGCCTGCTTGAACGAGTCGACGGAGCGGTTCCCGGTGGCCGCCAGATGGCCCAGGAATCCTCCGGCGAACGTATCGCCGGCGCCGGTGGGATCGCGGACGTCTTCAAGCGGAAAGGCCGGAGCGCAGAAAACCTGCTTCTCGTTGAACATCAGCACGCCGTATTCGCCACGCTTCACGATGAGATGCTTGGGTCCTCGCGCCAAGACCTTTTGGGCCACCTTCACGAGGTTGGAATCCACTCCCAAGGCTCGGGCCTCTCCGTCGTTTACGATCAGGATGTCGACCTTTTCCAGCACGCGCCACAAGGCATCCCGCTTGCCGTTGATCCAGAAGTTCATCGTGTCGCAGGCGACGAGCGGCGGCCGGGGGAGCTTGTTGAGAACATCGAGCTGAAGCTCCGGGTCGATGTTGCCGAGAAACAACACGTCGGGAGCCTGATACGTCTCGGGGATCTTCGGTCGAAACGTTTCAAAGACGTTGAGCTTGGTGTCGAGCGTGTGTGCCTCGTTCAGTTGATGAGTGTACTCGCCTTTCCATCGAAACGTGGCACCGGGCCGTCGCTCCAATCCGGTCAGGTCGATCTTGCGGCTTTTCAGGAATGCGAGATGTTGCGGCGGAAAATCCTCTCCCACGACCGCAATGAGATTTACGTTGGTGAAGTAGCTGGCAGAGGTGGCGAAGTAGGTGGCGGATCCGCCGAGCGCCTCCTCCACCGACCCAAACGGAGTTCTCACGGTGTCCAATGCCACGGAACCGACACACAACAAGGTGCCCATTACCGGGTTCCTTTCATAGACGGCAAGACGCGGTCCAGGAGAACCGCCAACTTTCGCCGAAGCGCGACGGGAATCGCACCGGGCGCCGTCACGATGGCGTCCTGTAAGGCCCTTTGGCACAGGCATTGCTCGACGGACGCCACCGACTTCACCGCTGCAGCCAACAACTGTTTGGCCAACTCGACGTTGTGCCGGAGTGTGGCCAATATTCCCTCCACGGTGACCGGCTCTTCGGTCTCGTGCCAGCAGTCATAATCGGTCGCGAGCGCAATCGTCGCGTAGCAGACTTCGGCTTCGCGCGCCAGTTTGGCCTCCGGCATATTCGTCATCCCGATCACGCTGACGTCCCATTGGCGGTAGAGTTGCGACTCGGCTTTGGTCGAAAACTGGGGGCCTTCAATACACAGGTAGGTGCCTCCGTCGTGAACGGTGGCGCCAACCGCCCGTCCGGCGGTCAGAAGTTGGGAGGCTAAGGAGGCGCAAATCGGCTCTCCGAACGCGACGTGAGCAACGACGCCGCCCTCGAAAAATGTCGAGGCTCTCCGCTTGGTCAGATCGAGGAATTGATGCGGCAGAACGACGTCCCCCGGTCGGATTGACTCCTTCATGCTGCCGACGGCGCTGACCGATACAATGCGGCGCACGCCCAACGACTTCAGCGCGTAGACATTTGCCCGATAGTTGATGTCCGAAGGGCTGAGCCGATGGCCGCGCCCGTGTCGCGACAGGAACGCCGTCTTTACGCCGTCCAATTCCCCGATGATGATTCGGTCCGAGGGAGATCCAAACGGCGTGCGGACGGACAACTCCCTGACCTTTCGAAGCCCCTCGATGTCATAGAGCCCGCTGCCCCCGATAATCCCGATCTCCGCCGCCCGCGGGTTCGCCCTCGTCTTCTTCGTCACGCCACTCCCTCTCGCATGTGCAATCCGGGGTTAATCCCCTTCGGTCTCCAACTCGCGCAAAAACCGTTCGATCCGGTCTACCACCCGGTCTGCCGTTGCCGCGGCTGGCTCGAGTTCTTCGATCCGCATCCACTCGATCCCCGGCTCGCCGCGAAACCAGGTCATCTGCCGCTTGGCAAACCGCCTGGTGTCCCGTTTGAAGCGCCTGACCATCTCGGCTTGGTCGTATTCCTGGGCCAAGAACGCCGCGACATGGCTGTAGCCGAGCCCCTTCATGGCCGTGCCGTCCCGGCGATAGCCGCGACTCAAGAGCCGAGACGTTTCCTCGATCAGCCCGTCCGCCAGTTGGCGATCAATCCGTGCTTCAATTTGCCGGTACAGAGCACTCCGTTCACGGTCCAGGCCGATGATCAGTGCCCGATACGGCCGTTCCGAAAAGCGATGCTGTTTCTGGAATTGGGACATCGGGAGCAGGGACAGTTCATGCACCTCAAGCGCGCGAATGACTTTTGCTGTATCGCGCGGATGAATTCGGGAGGCGGAGACGGGGTCCAATGCCGCGAGACGGGAGTACAGCCGATCGCTGCCATGTTCCAGCGCTTCCTGCTTGAGCCGTGCCCGGACGAGGGGATCGGCCGGCGGGGCATCACAGAGGCCCTTGATCAGCGTACGAACATAGAGACCGGTTCCTCCGACCACGAGGGGCACTTGGCGGCGGCGGTAGAGCTGCTCGATGGCGTCAGCGGCATGCCGGCGAAAGCATCCGGCGTTGAAGGGCTGATCCGGATCCACCAAATCGATGAGGCGATGCGGCACTCCCTGTCGCTCGCTCGGCGAGGGTTTGTCGGTGCCCACGTCCATACCCCGATAGACCTGGCGGGAATCGGCCGTCAGGATGTCCGTGTGAAGGCGTTTTGCGACCTTGACGGCGACTCGGCTCTTGCCGACTGCGGTCGGCCCGACGATCGCGACGAGCGGCTTGCAGCGAATGATTTGATCCGAGATGCCGACCGTTTGTGGGAGGGGCACTGTGCTCATGACCATCCGACCCGCCCGAAGAGCTTGTCCAATTCATCAGTTGACAGACGAAATGTCGTCCTTCGGCCATGAGGACAGGTCGTGGCCAGTCCTGCTTCAATCCAGTCGTCGATCACCTGTTTGATCTCCGGCAAGGCCAACGTACGACCGGCGCGAACCGCGCTATGACAGGCGAGCGACGCAAGAATGGGATTCACCCGTTGCTCCAAGGACGAAGTGCGATCGCGCTCGGCGATGTCGTCGAGCAGGTCTCGCAGTAACGCCGCGGCGTCGGACTGAAGCAGCTCCACCGGCAAGGCCCGCACAGCGATCGTCGTCGGTCCGAATAGCTCGAGCACCAAGCCGAGGGATTCAAGCTCGTCCGCGTGCTGGTCCAGCAAGGCGCATTGCGCGGCCGATAATTCTACCGGATTTGGAATGAGAAGCGGCTGCGAAGTGATCGTCTTGCTCTTCCACCGGCGGCGGAGGCGTTCGAATACAACGCGCTCATGTGCGGTATGTTGGTCGAGGACGTGAAGTTCCGATCCGACCTGGGCCACGAGGTAGCGGCTCAGGATCTGACCCAGCGGAAGCACCTCGGGTCGAGACGAGCCTCCATAAGGCGGAGTCGTCTCCCGCGCAAAAGCCGACAACTGCGGCAAGCCGATGGAGTCCGCGTGACCGAGGACCGGCT
This sequence comes from Nitrospira sp., assembly GCA_035760745.1. Lineage (GTDB taxonomy): Bacteria > Nitrospirota > Nitrospiria > Nitrospirales > Nitrospiraceae > Nitrospira_C. Next base: position 5,887 of record DASTSI010000070.1, read on the forward strand.
GCTCACTTCCAGGCGTCCGGACCGCCGTATTCCTCGTCGAGGGCTGTAGATCGGCGACTGCGTCTCTCCCAGGTCCCTCAAAGACCTCGCTCCGCTCGGGCCCGCTCAAAGCGTGACGCAGCGCATGACGGACCAATTGATGGATCGAATCCGGTTCGGAAAACCGAACTTCCCGCTTGGCCGGATGCACGTTCACGTCGATGCGCGCGGGGTCAACGTCCAGAAACAGGACGTACGTCGGGAAACAGCCCTTCGCCAACCGGGAACCATACGCTTCGGACACGGCGTGGAACACGGTCGGGCTCCTGACCGGCCGACGATTGATGAAAAGCTCCTGCGGAGTCCTCGATGCACGAGCTTGCACGGGATCAACAGCCACTCCACTGATGGCGCAACCGGCCATGCGACCGCGCACGTCCACCGTTCGGTCCAGAAACGCGGCTTGATGCACCTGGAGAATCCGCTCCCGCGCGGAGGCAACTTCGGGATAGTTGAACATGTCTTGGCCGTTGTGCGTTAGCCGAAAATGCACCGATGGCCAGGCCAGGGCGGCTTGCTCCACCGTGCGGCTGATGTGCATGAATTCGGTGGCCGACGATTTCAGGAACTTTTTTCGAGCCGGCTGGTTGAAGAAGAGTTCGGACACCTCGATTTTCGTACCCCGAAGCGGTGCCACCTCGGTGAAGCACTCCTGACGGCCTCCAATGAGCACCATCCGCGCCCCAACTTGGTCCTGCCGGGTCGAAGTCGTGATCTCAACATGAGATACCGACGCGATGCTCGGAAGCGCTTCTCCGCGAAAGCCCATCGTCGTGACCGACCTGAGATCCAGGTCCGTCCTTAGCTTGCTCGTGGCATGCCGTTCGAATGCCAGCGCCAGGTCGTTTCGCCTGATTCCGGCGCCATCATCGATCACACGGATCAGCGACAGGCCGCCGTCTTTGACGTCGATCGTGATCTGTCGTGCGCCCGCATCAAGACTGTTTTCGACGAGTTCCTTCACCACCGCGGCCGGCCGCTCGATGACTTCGCCGGCGGCGATTCGGGTGACGACATCAGCGGGGAGAATGTGTATTTGGGCTAGACAATCGGCGGCGGGCATACCTACCCTCCGCCGGGGAGAATGACATGGATGACGGGCTCAAGAAAAGAGGCCACCCGCTTCATCGGATCTCGGCCAACTTGTTCTTTGCCAGTTTGGCCTCGTCCGATGTGGGAAATTCTTCGATCACCCGCTTGAGGTTCCGTTTCGACTTGGCCAGGTCTCCCGTTTCGCCCGCGGCAAGCCCCAGCTTGAAGAGGGAGGCCGGCACCTTTTCGTTCCCGGGAAATTCCGACGCGACATATTCGAAGGCTTGCATGGCTCGCACGTAATCTTTTTGCTGATAGTACGACTCTCCAAGCCAGTAATGCGCGTTAGGGGTGAGCGAGGTCCCGGGAAAATCCTTTACGAAGCGCTGGAATCCCGCGACCGCCAAATCATACTTGCCGTTGAGATAATCGTTGTAGGCGAGATTGAACGCGGAAGTCGGCGTGATCGCCGGCACGCCGGGGACGATCGACGAATCGCTTCCCGGTTTTGGCCCCTTGGGCCGAATCGTATCGGTCTGCGGAGGGGGCTCTACTTTGGGAGCCAGAGGCAACGAGGCTGCTTCGTCAAGTTTGGCCAGCCGTGCCTCGAGCTTTTGGATGCGGGCCGACAGGTCGTCGAACTTCGGCTTCCCACCCTCCGCGTCTTTCTTACTCTCGAGTGTTTCCATGCGGCGCTCGATGGCTTCCAAACGCTTGTGTTCCTGGTCTTGAGATTTTGACAGCGCGGAGTATTGGTCACGCAGGTTTACAAAATCCGCATGGGTCGCGCATCCGGACAACAGTGACAGCCCGGCCGCAGCCAAGGCCGTGGCGCCGACGGTGAACATGTTTTGCGTCACCGTTATCGTGACTCCTTTAGTTGCGCCAGCTTGTCGTACGCCTTTCCCGCTTCAAGACTCTTGGGATACAGGGTGACGACTTGTTTAAAGGCCGAAGACGCGCGCTTCTTATCCTTCAGCGCGAGGTAGGCGTATCCCTTCTTCAAGATTGCGGCCGGCACTTTCTCGCTCTGGGGATAGTCCAACTCAACGCGATCATACGCATCGATCGCCTGTTTGTAGTCCTTTTTGCCATAATGTGACTCTCCAAGCCAATAGCGGGCGTTCGGCGCAAGATCCGAGTTCGGGTACTGATTGAGGAAGGCAGCGAATCCCCGCCGAGCCCCTTCCAAGTCCCCCTCGCGGAAGACGGCCAGAAGCCGTTCGTATTCGGCTTTGTCCGGCCGTTCCGTCGGACGACTCACCGCCGGCTTTGGAGCTTCCTCACGTGGTTCTGGGATGACCACCGGATCCGGGGCGTGGGAGGGCGGCGGCGCGTCGGGCACCGCCGCAAGCACTGTCGCGGCCCTCTCGCTTTCCGGGCCGGGGGAGCCGTCAGAACCTGACGCCGACGAGCGTTGGATGGCCTTGGCGGGCGGCTGAAGCGGCACCATCTTGCCATTCCCCTGGAGACGAACCTCTTGGACCGCCTGCTCCACCATTTTGCCCAAGGCCTCGATGCGGCGGTCTTGATCGTTCAACCGTCCGGTCAGATTCTGTGACACCGTGTTCAGGTTGGCATTGACCTGATTCAGCTGTTCATCGTAACGAGCGGTGAGTTTCTGAGCGACGGTGGTGACATTGCTATTGACCTCGCCCACTTGCTCATCCATCCGCGCGGCCAATTTCTGTGCGACGGCTGCAACGCTTTTATTCACCTCGTTGAGGTGAGTGGTCACCGATTTCGTTGACTCATTGATATGGGTCGCCGACGATTTGGAATCCGCCTCGTACTTGGCAATGAACGCTTTGGTCGTCTGCTCTTCCTGGTTAAGCCGTTCGCTCAATGCGGCAATGGACTCCTTGAAGCCTGCGAGGGACTGGCTGAATTGCGCGAACTTTGCCGGAAGCTGTTCCGTGCGCATTTGGCTGTCCGATATTGCCTTCTGTGTCTCGGCCAGGGCCTTCCGCTGCTCGTCCAGGCGCTGATCGACATTCTTGACGACGGCAGAATTCGTCCGCTGCACCGCTTCAATAATATCCTTGCGAAGCGTCTCCATTTGCCGATTGATGTCTTCCAGCCGTGTGTTGACATCGGCGCGCAGTTGGTCTCGGTCCGATTTATTCTTCACGTCCTGCGCGTTCAGACTCTCGCGCACCTGGGCATAGCGAGTGGCGTTTTCCGCATCCAGCTTTCCCGCCAACTGTTCCAGCTTGGCGGTTTGCTGCTTGAGAGCCGCCGACCGTTGCTCAAGATCGTCTTGCTTACTCTGCAGCTCCTGAGCCTTATGGAGCGCGCGCTCGAGCTCCCCACGCAATTGAGGCAATTCCTGATCACGAAGGGAGGTGATCTCGGCGCTCTGCTTCGCGCGCGTTTGAGCGAGTTCCTCGTTCGATTGCCTGATCTTTTGCTGCAGACTCTTCTCCGTTTGCTTCAGATCGGCCTGTTGAGCCATGCAGCCCCCAAGGACCAGGGCCCACATCACGCATACGCATCCCAGTACGAAGGGCACGGACCGCATCTCACGCATGGCAACACCTGTTGTTCCGTCCATCGGTTTGTTTCTCGACACCGCTGTCCTACTTGGTGCTTCTCACGACCAAATGTCCGCGCCGGTTCTGCTGGTAGCAGGACTCGGCGTGCTCGTTGCAGAAGGGGCGTTCCTTGCCGTAGGACACGACGGATAAACGGTTGGCCCCGACACCGAGCTCCACAAGGTAATTCCTGACCGCCTTGGCGCGTTTCTCACCCAGCACGAGGTTGTAGGCGGAGGTGCCCCGTTCATCGCAATGCCCTTCGACTTTGATCAGCTCACCCGGATGGGCCTTTATCCACTCAGCATCGCGCGCGAGCGCCTGACGGCCTTCTTCGGAGATGGTCCAACTATCATAGGCGAAAAACACGTCCCGCAGGCCGGCGGCCGCCGATGCCGCTTGCTCGGCGCGAATCTCTTCCATCTGGCGGCCGGTGCTCCCCGGGTCAGCCTTCGCCAAGAGGGTCCCGCCCCCGCTCGCCGCGCCGTTCATCCCGCCTCCCACCGAGCCCGGATTCCGCTCTTCCGCCGGGACCCGTTCCTCCGAAGGATTCTTGTCCAGCCCTTTCAATCCGCCGCTATTAGCCGATTGCATGGTCGTGTCTGGGAAGCTTCCGATCCCGGACTTGCCGCCCTCAGACGTCCCCGAAAGCCCAGATCCGCCAAAGCCTCCTCCGGGCGCGTCTCCTTGCATGGCGCCTTGCTGAGCACCTTGCAAGGTGCTCTGATCGCCCGCGGATTGCACCGCCTTCTTGGAGCAACCGTGGACGCCGGTCAGTGCGACCGTCGCGACCAGCGCGAGGCAGATGGTGGTAGGTTTGTTCGTCATATGCAATCTCCTCTTGTATGAGTTTGTGCTTCTGGTCCAACACGAGGCATGCGTGTCTCGAGAATGTTCGTCACGATGCGGGGGACCAGGACGGAGCGCTGTTGTGCGATCCTTCGAACGTCAGCCGCTCCAAATCCTTTCCATCCGCATTGATCATATAGATGTGACTCTTCCCGTCCGCTGTCGAGCTGAATACCAGATGCCGCCCGTCCGGTGACCAGGATGGTGAGTCATCGACGCCACCCCCTGTAGTCAATTGCATACGCTTTTGCCCGTCAGGGGTAACAATGCAGAGCTTATATTCCTTGCGGGGGGTCCGGCAGACATAGGCGATCCAATTTCCGCGGGGAGACCAGGCTGGCGCGGCGTTATAGTCGCCCTCGTAGGTGAGCCGCCTGACATTCGATCCATCGGCGCTCATGAGAAACACCTGCGGCCCACCACCGCGGTCGGACACAAAAGCAAGTTCTCTACCAGTGGGAGACCAACTTGGGGACAAATCTCCAGACGCATTCACCGTCAGCCGCTGCAAGGCTTTGGTCCTCGTGTCCAGACGGTAGATCTCCGAATTGCCCTCGTGGCTGGAGGCGAAAGCCAGAAAGTTCCCGTCCGGGGAGAGAGCCGGTGTGATATTGAGGCCGCCGAACGACACGAGCGTCCATCGCTTGCCGGTGGCCAGCTCGATCATGTCGATGTCTTGGGTATTGCGATCGCGATAGGCGGTGAAGACGAGGAACCGACGGTCCGGAGACCAACGCGGCATCAAATTGAGGAATCCGTCCGCCGTCAACTGACGCGCGTCGTAGCCATCATAGTCCATCACGAACAATTCCCGAGCGGCGCCGATGGCGGAGACGTAGGCGATCTTCGTTCGTGCGATACCGGGTTCTCCCGTGTACCGGAAGACAAGCTCGTCGGCGAACCGATGCGCCATTAGGCGGACGACGGATGGAGAGCCCGCATAACGCTTTCCTCCGACGACTTCGTCGCTCCCGCTGTCGTAGACGAAGCCTTCCATGTTGACGTCGGATTCCTTGTCGCCATCCTTCGTCGCAGCCTTGCCCCAGACGAGGACCGACACCCCATTGTCCGCCGCCTGCTTGAAGACGGTCTTGGAACCGTTCCCGACGCCGTTGCCCACGTCCCGGACTTTAATGCCCAGGCTCGGCAAATCAACCAACTCGAACACGAGGGAGCGCTTGACGTCTTTCTTCAGGACCTCTTCCAAACGGCCCCCGAGCCATTCGGGACCGCCGGTGTTCTGGATCCCGATCACGCCGAGCGAGATCTTTTGAAAGTCGGGTCTCGTCGCTTCCAAAAACACATCGGCAGCTCCGGATTCGAGAATTCCGATGGCGCCTGCCGTCAGCACCACGAGGCTGCAAGCGGCGCCCGCCAATTTCATGTGCGTCATCATCCGGCGGTCTCCCCTACCTGAAACAACATCTCAACATCCTGATAGGCTTCCGTCATATCGGCAGGAAAAGGCGGAAACATCCGAGGCTTCAGCACCGCTCGCCGGCCTGCGTCATCGAAATACCCGTTGCCGGAAGATTGCTGAACCCCGACGTCCTTGACTGTCCCGTTTCGAAAAAACCGGAACTTCACCACGACGCGGTATGTGGTTCCCGTGACATCGATGGGCGGCGGTTCCCAATTGTTCTGTATGATGGTTTGCACTTTTGCCCAGAATGGATTCGTCCCGGAAGTTCCGGACGTTTTGAGCATCGTCTGGGGAACCGCGGCAGCCGGTGCGGAGACTTCTTGCACGGGTTGCGCGGGCGCAGGCTTGACCGGAGTCTCCTTGGGGAAGTCCAACTTCGCCGGCGGTTGGAATTGCTTGACCTTCATCAACTCTTCTTGAAGTTCTTTGTCCAAACGATCGCTCAATGAGGGCTGCGCAGGGGCCGTCGCCATGGCGGATTGCAGCGGCCTGGTCTTTTCTTCCGGCATCACCTCGGGAATATTCGGGATATCGGGCATCTTGATATTTTTCTTCACGGCCGGACGGGGCACTTCGGCAACTTTCGCCGGCGTGAAGTCGCCCAACTTCGGAGCATCAGGCGGCAGCTGCAGATCCTTCAGGATGTCTTTTGCGGTACTTTGGCGGGGTGCGGGAGCCACCGGGACCGGAGCTGGCGCCAATGGAGTCACAACGGGGGCCGGAGCAGGCGCTGCATTCGGAATCGGCATCGGTTTTGGCACGGAGACGGCCGCCTCCTGCTTTGCGGCGGGCGGCGCGGGCGCAGGGGCAGGCTTGGGCGTCGGGATCGCTGCGTCCTGCTTGACGACCGGAGCGGGCGACGGTTTGGCCTCGACCGGCTTCGGAGCCTCAGCCCGTTTCTGAACCTCCACCTGCTTCTGAACCTCGACCTGCTTCTGAACCTCCACCGGCTTCATGGGCGTCGGCATACCGACGAGCGACACCTCGACGCTGGCGAGCGGTCGTTCACCACGTTGAGGGAGGCGGAGTCCCGTGGCAACCAGCAGAACCATGAGGTGGAGCACGAGCGACAGGAAAAGGGTGCGCTTGAGCCGCGAGAAAGTCTTCGTCTGGTCGTCCAGGTCAAACCAGAAAACGGGTTGGACATTGGCCTGTGCCGACATGCGCCTGCTCGACTCCGGATTAACTTTTCCGAGGAGATTGCGCCGGCATGGGCGGAGCCACCACCCGTTCAGCCCCGGTGGGGTCCGTCACCATCCCGATTTTTTCGATGCCCGCCTTTTTCACTCCATCCATGACTTGCACCACGATCCCGTACGGCACGTCCCGGTCGGCACGCAAGTAGAGCGAGACCTCGGGATGGTCGTGTTTCAAAAGTTTGAGTTTCTGTTCGAGTTGAGCCACGCCGACGGGATCTTTGTCGAGATACAACCGTTGATCCTTCTCGATGGTCAGGACCGTCCGCATTTCCGGCTTGATGGTATTCGTGGCGGAGGTGGGCAGCTTGATGTCCATGCCGCGATAGAGCATCGGAGCCGTCACCATAAAAATCACGAGCAGGACCAGCACGACGTCGACGAGCGGGATCACGTTGATCTCCGCCATGAAGCGCCGCTGACGCGACTCGAACATCATCGTTGTGCTCCGACCGGGATTGGTTTCGCCTTCGGTGCGGGCGCCGGCACCGTGCCCAACAGTTCGATCGCCACCGTATCAAGGCGAAAGGCGGTCCTCCGGATGCGAGTCAGGAAATAGTTGTAGGCAATCACGGCTGGAATTGCCGTGAACAGCCCGGCTGCGGTCGCCACGAGCGCCTCGGACACGCCGGGCGCCACGGCCGCAATGCTCGCGGTGCCCTGTGCGCCGATTTCGCGAAACGCATCGATGATTCCCATGACGGTGCCGAGTAATCCAATGAAGGGCGTGATATTCCCCGTCGTCGCAAGAAACGGAAGGGACGATTCCAATCGGGATAACTGGCTCTGCGACAGGTGCGCAGCCGTCCGCTCAATGACGTGCCGATCGATGGTTCCGGCTCCGTCCGATCCTTCTCCTCGCAGCCCCGTCATCCGATCCATGACTCCCTCGAAGACCACGGCAGAAGGACTGGCTTCGAGGTGACGAAGCTGCCGATAGAGTTCGTTCAGATCTCGTGCTTTTGCGAGCAGACTCATGAAGTGCCGGTCTCCGCGATCGGCGGCACGGAAGGCCCTCCATTTGGCAAAGATGATCGCCCACGACACGACGGAGAACAGGAACAACAGCACCAGCACGATCTTCGAGACGGTGCCGAGTTGGCCCACTAAGCCCGACAATCCGATTTGAAACATTGGCTACACCCTTTTCTGGCGACATGCTCGGGTCATGCGCCGGTGTACGGATTTTAGCAAATGCTGGCAATCATGCAGGACGCAGCAGAAATGAGCTTCTCTCCCATACGCGACTCCGTCGCGGGATGGGAGAATCCCGCCCCGATGTGCTACCGAAGGAGCCCGCCCTCCTTCAGATCCCCTAGTTGCGGGTACGCTCCCCGGACCTTCAGCACGTAGGCAGAATACATAGCGGCGGCCGGTGCCCGTTCCTGCCGGTAGTTCGACTGGCTGGTATCTCTTGATCCGATGTCGATGTACGGTGCCGTCACAAATGCCTTGTCTTAATGTCTCCAGATCGGGCGGTCTCGCTTCTCTGTTGCCGGCCGATGCCCGAATCCCGCTTGCTGACCACGTAGAGAGAAAATGGCGGGGCCGACGGGATTTGAACCCGCGACCTCCAGATTGACAATCTGGCGTCCTAAACCAGGCTGAACGACGGCCCCTTGCGACTCTACTTATAGCGGAAAGTCTGAATGACAAGACTATTTGTTGCGGTGGTCCAGTCTACTTTTTTCCTGTTGCTCTCTCTTCAGTCCCGCGCAGCATGCATCGGCTCGCATCTGGTAGGCGGAACAGGGATCGAACCTGTGACCTCTGCCTTGTAAGGGCAGCGCTCTTCCAACTGAGCTATCCGCCCGATTTTCTTAAAAAGCTGGCGGATGCTACCAAGTCCACTACTCCTTGTCAACCATATCGCGCATTCTTCTTGCACCCGCTATCCGCACATTCTCAGCGTTCTGCCCCGTCGAATACTCCCTAAGCTGGTTTCCCAGGCCCAGGACGGCGGGGAAAGTATCGGCTGTGCACGGCCTTGAGGCGCTCCCGTTCCACATGCGTGTAGATCTGGGTGGTGGCGATATTCGCATGTCCGAGCAACGCCTGCACCGACCGCAGATCGGCGCCTCCCTCGAGAAGATGCGTGGCAAACGAATGCCGCAACACGTGGGGCGAAATCGGGCGGGCTATCTGGGCTCGCTTCCCGCGCAGCTTCAACATTTTCCAAAACGCCTGTCTCGTCAACGGACGGCCACGGCGGGAGACGAACAGATACCGCGAGAGCCGGCCCTTGAGCAGGCGGGGCCGGATTTCCTCTGTATAGTGCTGCAGGAGACGCCGGGCAGGTTCTCCCATCGGCACGAGACGCTGTTTGGAACCTTTTCCCGTCACCCGTACCACGCCGACCGTCACATCGACCTCCGCCGTCTCGAGACCGACGAGTTCGGATACGCGGAGGCCGGTCGCATAGAGCAATTCGAGCATGGCACGGTCTCGAAGATCTTCAGGGCTTCCTTGGGCAGACAGATCGAGCAACGCCGTCACGTCTCGCTGGGAAAGAATCTTTGGAAGGCGGAGCCCGCGGCGTCCTACGGTGAGCCCGACCGCGGGATTGCGCTCGATGACCCGCTCCTGCTTCAAAAATTTCAACCAGCCGCGGACAGCTGAGAGACAGCGCGCAGAGGAAAGGAGAGACAGGCGCGCAGCCTTCAACGAGGCCAAAAACCCACGAAGCCACTCGGTTGTCAGGCGTGCAAGCGGCGGCGCCCCCTCGCGTGCCAGATACCGCTGGAACTTCTCGAGGTCACGTCGATAGGCTTCGATGGTGTTGCGCGACAATCCTCCTTCGACGCGCAAATGCGTCAGATAGCGCTCCACCAACGGATCGGTTCGCATCGCGCGATGATAGCCAAACACCCGTACCGTGACAACGCGGTCCAAGTGCGCCGATCCTTGACACCCCTCGGCGTTTTCGATAGTAGTCATTTTTCACGCAATTCATGTCGCGCTTCACGCTCATGACCGGCCCTCGCTCATTACCTCCAGGATCGCGCATTCCGAGCACTCTCGGCACGTGTCGTCGAGTCGCTCTCTTGTTCTGCACCGGTGCGATGCTCGTCGCCTTCATCCTCACCGCCTTCGCGGCGGCGGAGGGCGGCAAGGCGGCTCCCGGTAGCCATCCCGCTTTACAGCAGGCCAAGCGTTTGATCGATCAGGGACAGAGCGAAGAAGCGGTGACCGCGCTGAGACGGTTTCTCGCTTCCGGGCCGAAACCGGACTTGCTCGACGATACCTACTTGCTCCTCGCTGCCGCGCTGTACGGCTCCCACCAATACGGCGACGCCCTCAAGTTCCTCCAGCAGCTGCAATCCGAGTTTCCCAATTCGGAGCTCACAGATCGGGCAAAGTTGCTGACGGCCCGGACGCACGCGGCCATGGGGAACGTGGACTTGGCCTTTCCGATCCTGGCCGCCATCCGGACGCTGTCGGACGATGAGTCGTCGAAACGTGAAGCGCTGCACATCGGCGGGGAATTGTACCTCCAAAAGAAGGAATATCTGCGGGCGATTCATGCGTGGCTGGAAGAAATGACGCTCAGCACCGAGGAGCAGGCAGACGAGATCAGGGGGCAGATCCGCAGCCTCATCAACGAATCCTTCGACAAAAAAACATTGGAACGTGTGCGCGATGCCTATCCCAGGACGTTTCCAGGCGATCAGGCGTCGATTAGATTGATCGAGCTCTCTGTCGGTCGCGGCGAAGAGCATCTCGCAATCCGGCACATCCAACAGTTCCTCTCACACTTTCCGACACATCCTTATGCCGCGAAGGGGACCGAGCTCCTCTCCTCATTGCAGGCCAAGCTCAAGTCCAGCCAATTTCTCATTGCGGCCGTGCTTCCGTTGGGCGGGAAGCTGGGCGTCTTCGCAAACGATGTGTTGAGCGGGATTCAACTGGCGGTCGAATCGCACAGTGATCGCGCGGGAAGCCAATCCATCGGGCTCCTGGTGAGGGATTTCGAGTCGGATCGGCCCTCGTTCCTGGAGGACTTGAGCGCCATGCTCTCCAACGATCGTCCGGTCGCAGTGATCGGACCGCTGCTCTCCAAGAACTTGCCGGTGATGTCCGAACTGGCGGAACGCGCGCATATTCCCCTGCTCACGCCGACGGCCACGATGCACAACGTCCGCCGGCTCGGTAGCTACACCTTCAGCACCGCCCTCACATATCAGCTTCAGGCCAAACGTATTGCAAACTACGCGGCGGGCGAGCAGGGCTTTCGGCGGTTTTGCATTCTTCATCCGGATACGACGTACGGGCGGGAACTCGCCCGCTGGTTCGCGCAAGAGGTGCGACTGCACGACGGCGAAATCATCGCCATCGAATCGTACAAGGAGGGAGAAAGCGACGTCGGACCGCAACTCAAGCGGCTCAAGGCCGAGGACCTGAAAAAGTATGGCCTTTCGGTTCCGATCGATCCGACCAAGCTCGGGGGGAAAGTCACGAAGCTCGACAAGAAGGTGTTATACACCCCGGGATTCGACGCCGTCTTCATTCCCGGCCGCGCCGCCGACGTCGGATTGATCGCAGCCCAACTCAATTTTCACGACATGAAAGTCCCCTTCCTCGGCACGAACGGCTGGAACGCGCCGGATTTCTCTCGCACGGCCGATCAATCCATCGACGGGGGCGTCTTCGTCGACGGCTTTTTCGCGGACAGTCCGAATCCCAACGTGCAGGACTTCGTCGAACGATACAAGAAGCGGTTTCAGACGACGCCGACCCTGTTCTCCATGCAGGGATATGACGCCGCCCGTTTCATCATCGAGGCGATCCGAAAAGGAGCGACATCGGGCGAAGCGATCAGGGACTTCCTCTTGTCGCAACCGGACCTTCCCGCACTCAGCGGTCCCGCGGCATTCCTATCGGACGGTACGTTGAACCGGCCGTTGTTCCTGATCCAGGTGAAGCACGGCCGCTTCACTCAGGTTGATTAGAGAAGCCAGGCATGCGAAACGAGCCGTGACGATGAGCCCCGGATGACGAATCTGCCGCATATTCTCCATCAGATTTCCTACATGGCGCTTCCCCTCCTGTTCGCCATGGTGCTGCACGAGTACGCGCATGGCTGGATGGCGGAGAAGTGCGGAGACCCGACGGCGAAGCTTCACGGGCGTCTGACTCTGAATCCGGCCGCGCACATCGATCCCTTTGGGACGATCCTCATGCCCCTGCTCTGCCTGATATTGCCCGGGAGCTTTCTAATCGGTTGGGCCAAACCGGTGCCCATCGACCCCCGGCACATGTCTCGTCCACGCCGGGACATGGCCTTGGTCGCAGCCGCCGGCCCCGGCATGAATCTCCTCCTCGCGATGGTGAGCGCACTTCTCTTTGCCCTACTGTTCGCCATCGACCCGAACCTCACGATTCGCGAGACGGCCGGCACCCGCTCCGCGGAGCAGTCGACGTTTGGTACGATGGTGCTTTTGCCGGTGGCCGTGATGGCGTTTTATTCCGTCCTGATCAACGTGTTTTTGTGCCTGTTCAATTTGATTCCCATCCCCCCGCTCGATGGAGGCCGTATTCTGGTCAGCTTGCTGCCCCCGCAGCCGGCGTCGGCGCTGGCCCGACTGGAGCCGTATGGCATGCTCATCCTCGTCGGCCTGTTGGTGTTCGACAAGGATCTCCGAATCCTTCAGACGATTACCGGAACATTCGCGGCCGGACTTTCCGGGACCATCCTCTCCACCGCACTCGGCTTAAGCGGAGGAACGTCACCATGACGGAGGTCCGCAAGCGCGTGCTCTCCGGGATGCAGCCGAGCGGACTGCTGCATCTGGGGAACTATTTGGGCGCGCTGGAGAATTGGAAGGAGCTGCAGGATCGGTACGACTGCTATTTCTTCGTGGCCGACTGGCATGCGCTCTCGACGAACTATGCGGACACGAGCCGGATCCGCGAATTCGTTCGTGAAATGCTCATCGACTGGCTCGCCGCGGGCATCGATCCCGCTCGGTCCACGGTCTTTGTCCAATCGCGGATTCAAGAGCATGCCGTGCTTCATCTGTTGTTTTCGATGATCATTCCGGTGGCCTGGCTCGAGCGCAATCCGACATATAAGGAGAAGCAGGAGGAGATCAAAGAGAAGGACCTCACGACCTACGGATTCCTCGGTTATCCGGTCCTTCAGGCCGCAGATATCTTGATGTACAAGCCGGACTTCGTCCCGGTCGGGAAGGACCAGTTGCCGCACCTCGAGTTGACGCGCGAGCTGGCTCGCCGGTTCAACAACCTATATCGGCCGGTGTTTCCTGAACCGATGGAGCATCTGACGAAATTCCCCAAAGTGCTCGGTACCGACGGCAGGAAGATGAGCAAGAGCTACGGCAACACCATTAACCTTTCCGACAGCGAGGCGGTGGTCCGTCAGAAGTTGAAAACCATGGTGACCGACCCCGCCCGCGTGCGTCGTCATGATCCGGGAAATCCGGACGTGTGCCCGGTCTTCGACTTCCACAAGATTTTCTCGCCCCTTCCCGTCATCGAACAGATCAACCGGGAATGTCGCACAGCGGAGATCGGCTGCATTGATTGCAAGAAGCTCGTGGCCGATCGGCTGGTCGAGCGCATGGCGCCGATCTGGGATGCCCGTGCAAAGCTGACGCGGGACCCGTCACGGCTGGAGGACATCGTCCACGCCGGCAGCAGGAAGGCGCGCGAAGTGGCGCAGAAGACGCTCCACGAAGTGACCGAGGCGATGAAGATTTGAGGGAGAGGGCCGAAGCCCATGTCCATGTTACTGAGGCGGACTCTCGCGATGGGACTGTGGGTGCTGACCACGGGGTTCGCCTATGGAGCCGATCCGCCCTGCGACGGCTATCCGCTCGTGAAGCAGCCACGCTGTGCCGAGATCTGGAAGGGATTGAACAACGAGGACGGGCCCTCGATCGCGCAATTCGGTTTAGACCAGCAGAAACGCCGAGACGCCGGGCAAATCACGGCTCAACAGCATCTCTCCGAGAACATGCAATTTATTAAACAATCCACCGAACGGCGGCTCGAGCGACTGAAGGAACGGATGAAAAAGGAATAACGAGGCCAGGATGCGTTCGACCGTCGCAGGCCGTCGTTCCCGGCCGATCACTCGTCGCGGTCACAGCTCCTGCGCCTTCGGCTTCTCAAGCACCTGTCCCGCCTGGTTCAGCAGCTCCCGGCTCACGATGATCGGCGCTTTAAAATGAATGGCCAACGCGATCGAATCGGATGAGCGGCTGTCGAACACCTTCGTCTCGTCTTTGAACGTCACCGTCAACGCTCCGTAATACGTCCCACCCTTGAGCGTGATCACGGTCTGGGTGACTTTTCCCCCGTACGCTTCCATGATCGTGTGCATAAGGTCATGGGACATTGGCCGTGACAGCTTTTCCCCGTTCAGTGCGCCTTGGATCGACAGCGCGACCGTCAAATCGATGAAGATCGGAATTGTTTTTCCCTCGGCCTGAAGCAGGACCACCGGACCATGGTCGGAGATGCGTACCTTCACGTCGGAAATCTTGACCGGCTCCGCCGGCATAGGAGCGAGCTCTTCGGCTTCAAGAGGCGACAGGGCGGTCAGGAGGGAAAAGAGGGTGAACAGAGCAACTCTGATCATGGACACCTCCTTCAACATCAACGCTGAAAAAATTAGCCTCGTATGAACTGATTGGACTCCTTCTCCGATCCGATCTCCGTCTCCGGCCCATGCCCGGTGACGACCGTGGTCGCTTCTTCGAGCGTGTACAGCCGGTCGCGGATCGAGCGTTCAATGGCGTCAAAGTCACCGCCCCACAAATCGGTTCGTCCAATGCTGCCACGAAAGAGCGTATCACCGGCCAGCAGGAGTCGACTGTCGGGAATATGAAAGCTCATCGACCCTGGCGTGTGACCGGGGGTGTGCAGCGCGATCGCGGTCAGGCCCCCGAAGGGAATCTTCTCCTCGTCTTTAAGCCAATGGTCCGGCGACGGAGCCCCGACATACGGCACGCCGAACATTCCGCACTGCACCTCGAGCATGTTCCACAGCTGCCGATCGGCTTCATGCAGACACAACACCGCCCCGGTGGCCCGCTTCATCTCGCCGGAGGCGAGAAAATGATCGAAATGTGCGTGAGTATGGAGAATCGCCGTCACGGTCAACCCCAAATCACCGAGCTCATGGAGGATTCTCGCCGCGGCGCCTCCCGGGTCGACGACAATGGCTTGCTTGCTGACGGGATCGCCGATGATGGAGCAATTGCACCCGAGCGGAGGAACGGAAAAGGTTTTTCGGATTAGGGGGAGCATTCCTTGACTCCGGAACTTTATGCTAGCCCTCTCTGCAAGCCGTCCGCAACTACGGTTCTTCCGGAAGGACCGGCCTGACTGCCCAGAGCACCTCGGTATCGAAAACCGTCCACTGCCCATGGGCTCGCTTCAGCCACGACAGAAATCCCGCCCCTTCGCCCTCGAGCCGTTCATATTGCGCATACACGAGAGCCTGATCACCCTCGGTATTGAACCCCGGTCGAGAAAAGCCGAGGTGGATGGTCAAGGCGGGCCCTCCATCCGACTCTTGAACGCCGGATGGCGACGAGACGGGGAGAAGAAGCAGCGACGTTTCTTGGCGCTCGTCCTCTTGGCCCGCGATCAACCGATAGGGGACCCCAAAATCAAATCGCGCCTCCAATCGCGACGGATGCTCGTTCTTGCTGGTGAAATCGGCGATGAGATCAGCGGAAAGCCGGCCGTCGAACAGGTCCTGCCGCCCGAGAGTCTGTATGTGGTGGACCCCCTCCTGCTCGGGATGGAGACGAATCAGCGTCAGCCGGTCAATGAGCACCAACCGCGTCTCCGAAGTGAGAAATTTCTGAGTGACAACAAGGTCGTACAGACGGTAGTCATCGACAGGAACCGAGGTCAACAAATCGGCCGCAATGGCGGCCGGGGAAGCCATCGCCAGGGACAGGAACAGGAGAACCGGCAGCGCCGCCGTGGCCAGCCGCATCAACTCAGCATAACGATGGCGTCGCGGCAGGGTCAATTGAGCCGAAGACCGAGAGACGATGGACAACCGGGCTCGAAGCATGGATAATCCCTCACCACATGACCCGCCATTACAGCCTTCCCTTCAGACTCGTGATCTCGGGCTTCTTGCTGACGCTCCTGTCTGGCTGTAAGCCCGACGAGTCTCCCTTCAAATCCGAAAACGAGACGCTGCGAAAGCAATTGAGCAAGCAGGAATCGCTCGTCACGTCCTTGCAGGACGGCAACAAGGTGATGCAGCAACAGATCGACCTGCTCAACCAGGAGATCCGTGATGCGAAGAAAGCCGCTGAAACAGCGAAGGCCGAAGCGAAGGCGGCAGCCGAGCAACTGGAAACTCAACTGATCCAAGCTCGGAAACTTACCGCAGACATCAAGAAAACGGCCATCGAGCAGGCGGCGCAAAGCATCCAGGTCGAGACGAAAAACGCTCAGGCCGAAGATCTTCCGCGGCCGCTCAGCCTGGTCGCAAAGAGCGTGGAGGAAGCTTTAAGCCGCAACGGCTACCAAATCAAGGTCAGCATCAAAAGCGACCAGAAGGCAGTCTACGTCACGGAACGGAAAATCTCGAACCCGGTTTCGCTCGAGGTTGCGGGATTCCGCAATCAATACGTCGTTTCCCTGCAGTCTCAACCGGCGAACGTCACGCGGTTGAGCGTGAAGGCCGATTTCGAAAAGCTGGCCCAAGGCGGTCGCATTTTGAGCGTGAGCCCGGAGGAGACGGCGGAAATCGAGCGACGGCTGATCGGCGAAATCAGCAAGGCGCTCGCCGCGCCCAGCAAGGCGTGATGTCGGGCCGCCCGCCGTTTCTGGTCTTCTTTTTTCTTCTCTCGTCATCCGTGCCCCTCGCTGCGGCACCCGTTGCCGCCCCGTCGCCGGAGCTTGGCCGCCACCTCACCGCCATCGCGGCATTGGCAAAGCCGGCCCCGGCCGTCACTGTGCCGGCGGGTCATGTCCTCATCGGAAGCAAGCGTGTGGATGATGATCCTTATGGCCTCTGGACGCAATTCGACGACACCGAGCTTCCCCAGCAGCGGGTGTGGCTCGATGCTTACGAGATGGATCGAGATGAACTGAGCCTTGGAGAATATTTGGCGTTCCTGCAGGCAAGAAAACAATCGCCCTCAGAAGAGCTTCAGAAGCTCATCTGGCACGTCATCACCGTCCATTCGGTGTCGGATCACATCCTTGCCCGCTGGCCGGCGTTATATGTCACCTGGTATGAAGCGAGAGACTTTTGCCTTTCCAAAGGCAAGCGGCTGCCGACGGAAGCCGAATGGGAGAAAGCGGCGCGAGGGCCTGACGGTCGGCTCTTCCCTTGGGGTGACGCGGCTCCGGACAGCCGCCTTGCGATGTTTGGTCAGCACCATGTTCATGAGATTCCCATTCTCGCGTCCGTCGATTCTCATGAGGACGGCAAAAGTCCCTATGGCCTCCACCATCTGGCGGGCAACGTGGCCGAGTGGGTCCAGGATTGGTTCGGCTTCGACTATTACGCCTACCTGCCGGAACGCAACCCGCCGGGGCCGCCCAGCGGCCGGTACAAGAGTGTGCGCGGCGGCTCGTGGAAGAGCAAGCCCATCATGTTGAGAACGGCGACTCGAGGCGGTTCACCACCGGACCAGCGGTCGCCGACGATCGGCTTTCGGTGTGCAAAGCCCCTGCGTCCACAAGACGAACCGTTACACAAGACGCCCTGAGGCTTGGCGGATGGCGGCGTCCATGATAGCCTAAGCTGCCAGCGTGGAGAGTGCTCGCCGACAATCGCCATTCCTATGCGCCGCCTCTTCATCATCGGAAGCCTGATCGCATTGGCCACGTTAGTAGGCTGCTCCGGTATTCAACGCGACCGGTCGTATGGTACGGGCCAGGTGCGGCCGGGGTGTTGCGCCTCGGCGGAGACTCGGCCCAGTCGGGCGGCGATCGTGCAGACCGCCGCCCGGCTGGTGGGGTCCCGGACCGTGGAGGTGAGCGGCCGTCGGATTGCTTACGATTGCGCGGGAGTCACCAGGGCCGTGTTTCTCAAGCATGGAATCGACCTCTACGAGAGCCCGGCCGACCAGCAGGCCAACGGAGTCCGGCTGATCTACAACCACGTCAGGCAACATGGAAAGGTCCATCGGGGTCCCGCGGCACAGCCGGGCGATTTGGTGTTTTTCGACAACACTTGGGACGCCAACCGCGACGGTCGGGCCAATGACCGCCTGACTCATGTCGGTATCGTCGAGCGCCAAGACCCGGACGGAACCATCACCTTCATCAGCCGCGTCGCAGGCGCCGTTGAGCGTTACCGCATGAACTTAGGCCTTCCCCACGTCCACAAAACTGCAGCGGGCAAGGTGCTGAACGATCACATCCGCCGAAAAGAGCCGGGAGCGGCCCCCGGCACGGCGTACCTGACAGGCGAACTGTTTGCGGGATTTGGGAATCGGTTCGGCCTCTGACTTCCTCCCGCCTCGTTACTGGCGCATTTCTGCCGGCGCGATATACTAGCTTTCAGACATCGGTTCTTCCTCATACGATACGGCCTGATCAGCCTTCTTTATCCATTACCAGGCAGAGTCCAAGGAGGAACCATGGCCAAGACCGCAACATACTGCAGCGAGTGCTACAACCGGGTGGGTCGGAGCGAGGACGCGCAAATTCAAGCCGCGGAGCGATCCGGCCAGGTTCCGATGACGGCGCAGGGGACGTGCTGCAAATGCAACAAAGCCACCGTGGTGGTGTACTACGAGAGCTAGGAGGACAGAGTCGATCCAGGTTCACGGTGAGACGAGGCAGACGGAAACCAAAACGCCTCCTCAGCGTGAACGTCACCTTGTCCGTCTAGGCGTGACCGGTACCTTCGGCATCATCGAGTTCATCGATCAGCTGCTCGAACTCATCCAGCTCAGCCGAATTCAGATTCTGAAATTCCACACCAACGTGCCGATCTCCCACCCAGCGCACCAACGCCT
>DASTSI010000071.1:0-15957 GCA_035760745.1 Nitrospira sp.
CTCGATGTCCTGAAAGAGCTCCAGCGAATCGACCCTTCTGTCCCGGTCATTATTCTCACAGCCCACATTTCCCCGGATCGGACGGTTGGCTCTCTCATCAAAGGCGCCTTCACTTATCTAACGAAACCATACAATCGGGAAGAGTTGCGTCAAACCTTGCGCCGTGCCATTGGCGTCAAGGAATTGGCGGTCAAGGCCGAGCGCGCCGAACATCTCCTCACGGAAAGCGAGGATCGGTTTCGCTCACTAGTGGAATCGGCGACCGATGCAATCGTTCTGTCCGACCGTTCGGGCCGTATCCTATCCTGGAATCAAGCCGCATCCCGCATGTTTGGGTTTACGACGCAGGAAGCCTTGGGACAACCATTGACCTTGCTCATGCCCGCTCGCTATCGCAGAGCACACGAAGAAGGGTTGAGAAACATCGAAGCCACCGGCAAGAGCCGCATCATCGGTAAGATGATCGAACTGCATGGGCTACGGAAGGATGGCACAGAGTTCCCGATCGAGCTTTCCTTAGCCACCTGGAAAACCAGGCATGGCAGCTTCTATAGCGGCATCATCCGCGATATCTCCGAACGGAAGCGAACGGAGCAGGCGCTCAAGCAACTCGAACATCACCATACTCTCATCTTGAACCAGGCGGGAGAGGGCATTTACGGCTTGGATTTGGACGGCCACACCACCTTCGTGAATCCAAGCGCGGCCATGATGCTGGGCTATCGGGTCGAAGAGCTGTTGGGCCAGCCGATGCATGCGCTCCTCCATCACAGCAAAGCGGATGGCACTCCCTATCCTGTCGAGGCCTGTCCTATCTACGCCGCAATCCGGGACGGTCAGGTGCATCGTATCGAAAACGAGGTGTTCTGGAGAAAAGACGGGTCCAGCTTTCCCGTCGAGTACGTCAGCACGCCGATCATGGACGGTCGGGCGCTGCTGGGCGCCGTGATCGTCTTCCGCGATATCAGCGAACGAATCAGGTCGGAACAGGCGATCAGAAGAAGCGAACAGCTTCTCCGGAACGTCGCTGACAACACGACGGCGGTCATTTATGTGAAGGATCTCGACGGTCGCTTTCTCTTCGTGAACCGGCGGTTCGAGCAAATCTTTCGCCTCACCAGCGAGGAGGTGATCGGCCGGACGAATCATGACATTTTTCCCAAGGCCTTTGCCGATGCATTTCGGGCCCATGATGTGGAGGTGCTCAACCGAAAGATGGCGATCGAATACGAGGAAGTTGCGCCTCACGAAGACGGCGTCCATACCTATCTGTCCATCAAGCTGCCATTATGCGATGAATCAGGTGTGCCTTATGCGACCTGCGGCATCTCGAGCGATATTACGGAACGCAAGCGCATGGAAGAGGTCCTCCGGAAGCAGAAAATGCAATTGCGCCTCGCCCTGAACGCGGTGGATATCGGCAACTGGGACTGGGATCTGCTGACCGGACGGATTTTCTGGTCATTCCAGGTCAGACGCTTCCTCGGCATGCCCGACCATGGGCACCCGTTGAGCCAGCAGGATTGGCTGGCACGCGTCCATCCGGATGATCGTGATCGTTTCGGTCTCGCGCTCCTGCGCATCAAGGAGCAAGAGCATGACGATCTGGTGCTCGAACATCGGATTTCAGGTGCTTCTGGCACGACGGTCCGGGTCGTTTGGACAGGGCAGTTGATACGCGATCGAGAGAAACGGCCTTTGCATATTCTGGGAACGTTCGGAGCGATCGAGGAAGGCCAACATCAGGAATCGAGCGTTTCTCCCCTGAAGTAGAGACTCGTGAGTCGGAGGGCATGACGAGGGGGCATTCACAGTTGAATCAGGCCGGGGGCGCCGGCATGACTGTCCGGCAGCACGTCAGCTTGTTGGTGCTTGCACTCATCTGCTGTGCCCTGTTCAAGGGACTGCTGCTTGACGCATCGGCGGGGCAAACCGATATTGCCATTTTGAAGTCTTCCAATATCGCAGCCTATGAACAAGCGATCGAAGGCTTCAAGGCCACCGCGCCATCCAACGCCGTCTATAGCGAATACGATGGACAGGGCGACCTCGATGTGAACAGAAAGCTCGCGAAAACAATCCGAGCCTCGGACGTCGGCCTGGTGGTGACGGTGGGTCTCAAAGCCGCGCTCGCGGCGAAATTGGAGATCAGCGACATCCCGGTCGTCTATATGATGGTCCTCGACCCACAGAAACACAGCCTGAGCAACGGCAACATGACCGGGACGCTCTTGGAGATCCCTATTGATCGGCAATTAAAGATCATCAAGTCACTCTTGCCGACCAAACGCCGGATTGGCCTCCTGTATGATCCAACAAAAAGCCAGGGCAAAGTGAGGGAGGCCGAACAGGCGGGCTTTCCCACAGTCGAGATCCACGGCTTCCCCGTCAAGTCGGAGCGCGATATTCCACTCCAACTCCGGGGCCTTCTGGGGTCCAATGATGCGCTCTGGGTCATGCCGGATTCGACCGTGCTGACGAATGAGTCGCTCGGCTTTATTCTTGAGACCTCGCTGGCGCGCGGCGTGCCGGTGATTGGATTTTCTCCGGAATTGACGCGACTCGGGGCCCTCCTCAGCCTCTCCGTCACCTATACAGACGTCGGCCGTGAGACGGGATTGCTGGCTAAACGCGTGCTGGACGGAGACCGTCGGCTCCCCATGAAGCCCATCCCGATCGACCGCCTCAAGATATCCGTCAATCTCAAGACGGCCAAGTTCCTCGGGATTGAATTTCCTAAAGACGTCGGTCACCTTATTGATGAAACGTACTGAGGCATAATGGCGGATCTCGATTTTTCAAAGACCGTTGCCCTCACGGTCACCAGATCAGCAAGGCGTTTCGTCAGTCTGCGGACGAAATTCGTGCTCTTCTTCAGTGCGATCCTCATCGTCGCTTGCTCCACCTTGAGCTGGTACTTCATCGATACACGCCGCGTCTCTATGACAGCCGAGTTGAAGCAATTGGCGACGATTCTCCTCACGAGCGTCGTGAACAACAGACAATTTCGTTACGGGGCGCTCATCGCGGAAGATCGAGCGACCCTGAGTCAGTTCGTCGAGAGCCTCATGGCGGTGGACGAAGTCGTGTACGTCGTGATCCGAGGAACGGACGGCTTGATTCTCGCGCAGCAGAACAAGCTGGTGAAAGAATCGTCGGGAAGTTTGACCTTTACGCAGGAGCGGCGCTTCTACCCTGATGAGACAATCGCGTCCGAGGCGGCGATGGCCCACTCCTCGATCCCACGCATGACCTATGTGGCGCTGTCGCGAGACAAAATGCTCGTCCCGTCGGAAGACAAGCCGGACTGGCTCTGGATCTTCTCTCCGTTCGAACAGAAGCTGTACGATTTCGCGTTACCCGTGCTTCGAAAACCAGAGATGGATCCGTCGCTCTCGCCCCTCCCGCATCAATTTGAAGAGAGACCGGACAGACGCTCCACCGCCGGCCCCGCTCATCTCGGAGTCGTCGAAATCGGCGTGACAGACGCGAGGGTCAAAAAGACGCTCTTTGGGGTCATCGAAAAGGTACTCGTCCTCACGATGCTGCTCATCAGCGCCGGGATCCTCGGCGCGCACTTCCTCACGCAGCGAATTACGACTCCGTTACGAAGCCTGGCCAACGTCGCCAGCGAGCTTGCCGAAGGCGGATCGCCCTCGCCGTTGGTACCCTCGACCTCTGATGAATTGGGGCAGTTAACCCAAAGCTTCAATGCCATGACGCACGCCCTGCACGAGCGCAACGTTGCGATCAACGCGAATCTGGACACCATTCGCAGGCAGATCAGCCAGCTCACCACGGTGCACCAAACGAGCGCAGCCATCGCGAGCACGCTGGATCTCCATGCCTTGATGGATACGGTCTTGCAATTGCTCCTGACGAACCTCAATTTCTCGAGGATGCTCTTGATGTTGCGGCACGAGGATCATGATGTGGCCTATGTGGCTCAGGTGGCCGGCGTCCCGGACGACGTGGCCACCCAGGCCCGATACGTCACCATTCCGGTTGCCGAGGACGGATCCGTAGCAGCCGAGCTCCTGGTTCATGCCAAACCAGTCCTCGTCAACGACATCGCCTCGGTTGCTCACCGCATGCATCCCGCGATTCTCAACTTGGCCCACCGTATTGGCGTGAAGTCATTCGTCTGTGTGCCGTTGCAAAGCCATAATCAGACACTGGGATTCCTCGGCGGAGACCGTGGGGACCACCCTTGCACCGGGGAAGATCTCGAGATCCTGATGACGATTGCCGGCCACGTGGCGTCCGCCATCGACAACGCCAGGACATACGCCCACTTGGCTCTACTGACGCAGCACCTGGAATATCGCATCGAAGAACGGACGCGTGAGCTTTCAGTTGCCAATGAGCGTCTGAAGGAGCACGAGCGACGCCGCTCGGTCTTCTTTTCCGTCGCCTCGCATGAGCTCCGCACGCCGATGACCGCAATCCGGAGCTTCGCCGACAACATGCTGGACGGCGTGGCCGGGCCTTTGACCGAACGTCAGAAGACCTATCTCAATAGAATCGGACACAACTTGACCCGACTGACCCGGATCATCAATCAGTTGCTCGATTGGTCACGCCTGGATTTGCAGAAGGAAACACTGAATTTGGAACGTCTGTGCGTTCGGCAGATTGCGGACCTGGTGGTCGAAAGCCTGCGAACGGTCGCCTCGGAGAAAGGCGTAATGATTCAAACAGCGGGTCTCGAGCAGCCTCCTCTCGTTCTGGCTGATCGCGACAAAGTTGAGCAAATCTTTTGGAACCTGGTCGGCAATGCGATCAAATTCACGCCGACGGAGGGTCGGGTTACGGTCGAAACCACGGTCACATCGGATGGCGCCGTCCAGGTGTGTGTCGCCGACACAGGCTGCGGTGTGGCGCCGGAATATTTGGACAAGGTCTTCAATGAATTTTCGAAAGTGCCTTCTCCCTATCCGCACTCCCAGGGGGCACAACTGGGACTGTTCATCACAAAGTCGCTCGTTCAGATGCACCACGGCACCATCCGAGTCGAGAGTGATCTGGATGTCGGCACGCGATTCTATGTGGTGTTTCCATCGGTCACCGACGACGCAGCGGACGCCGAGACTTACACGACATGAACCGACGTCAACAACGCTGTCTCTGGCCGCCATGCACTGACCGATCGACTTTGGTCCATTCGTCAGGCACTATTCAGCCGGATTTCGACGGAGGGTAGACTATGCGCGCCAAAATTCTGATCGTCGACGACGATCCGGACATCCTCCTCGGACTTGAAAATCGGATCACGTGGATGGGACACGACCCCATCACAGCCGACAACGGGAAAGACGGTTTGCGCATGATCCAGCAGGAGGATCCGGATCTCGTGCTGCTCGACATTCAGTTGCCGGTGTTTTCCGGACTCGAGGTGCTCCAACAAATCCGGGACGCGATGGAGAAGCAGCGCACGGGAGGCGACCCGGGCATGCCGTTCCTCGGACCGACCACGCCCCCCGTGATCATGCTGACGGCCTTCGGGACGATTGAACGCGCGGTTCAGGCCATGCAACTGGGGGCCGTGGATTTCGTAACGAAGCCTTTCACAGGCGAGCATCTCACGATCGTGATCAACAAAGTCCTCGCCTCCATGGCGCTTCGCCGGCAAGTGCGGATGCTGCAAGAGGAGGTCGATGATCGGTACGGGACGATCGTGGGAGACAACCAGAAGCTGACGGCTCAGTTGAAGCTGGCCAAGCAGGCAGCCGCCTCGAATGTCACGGTGCTGATCCTTGGTGAAACGGGGACGGGAAAGGAAGTGGTGGCCCGGGCGATCCACGGCTGGAGTCCCCGGAAAGATAAACCGTTCGTGGCGGTAAACTGTGCGGCGATCCCCAAAGAACTCCTCGAAAACGAACTCTTCGGACATGAAAAGGGCGCGTTCACCGGCGCGGTGAAGCGCGAGCCCGGCAAAATCGAAGTCGCCGAGGGTGGAACGGTGTTCCTCGACGAAATCGGCGACATGTCGTTGTCCATGCAAAGTCATCTCTTGCGAGTCCTGCAGGACCAGACGTTTTATCGCGTCGGCGGCACACAATCCGTAAAGGCCGATGTCCGGTTCCTGGCCGCCACCAATCGCGACCTCAGGCAGGCCATTGCCCAGGGCACGTTCCGCGAGGATCTGTACTACCGGCTGGAAGTCATCAGCGTCACCCTGCCGCCGCTTCGCGAGCGGATGGACGATATTCCGGCGCTCGCCAGATATTTCTTGTCCCGCGCCGCCGGGAAGCTCGGGGTGCAAAAACGGGCGTCACTCAATGAGGCCTCCCTGAGACTGCTCAAGAGCTACCATTGGCCGGGCAACGTCCGCGAACTGGAGAACGTGCTGACGCGAGCGTACATCCTCTCGCCGGCTGAATTGATCGAGCCGGAGTACCTGCACTTGGCGAAACCAGCCGAAGCGGCGGCTCCCGACGGGCCTTCCCTTCCCGAATCGCGCCATTATCACGATATGATGGAAGCCTACAGCCGCTGGATCATCGAGGAAGCCTTGAAGCGAAACGACTGGAACCAGACGCGGGCGTCGGAAGAGCTGGGCCTTCAGCGCACCTATTTCACGAAATTGTTGCGGCAAAAACAAATCTGCGGGCGCCCGCCCAAGAGCGGGACCGCCGGCTCATCCGACTAGAAGGAAGGTTCGTCAGTTCCCGAGGCACGACGAAGCCCCCGGCGGCGTTCACAGATCCTCCGCCGACCAGTGGACAGGCCCGCTCCGGCTCAGGTATCATTCCCTCCTGGCCTGCGAATTCCACCCCTTGGCGGTGTAGCTCAGTTGGTAGAGCAGCGGACTCATAAGCCGCGGGTCACCCGTTCGATCCGGGTCACCGCCACCATCTAATTCAGCGACTTAGGACTCCCCTGCTTCTTGTGCGTGCTGTGCGAGTTCTCCGGGCGGTGCCATCTTGATTATCCCTGCACGTCGACGATGAACTGCATTTCACGGACATGAAACTCAGCTGTCTGACAGTTGCGTTGCATCACCTTCGCAGCGCTTGAACCGCGGCAACGGTAACCCGTTCCTGAATGTCAGCACCCCGACCAGGAAAGGCATGGCGAATCCAGTAAGTACCACAAAAGAGCGAGATATAAGCCGACAACGACCACCATGGTCACGGCCATGCTGAGAAGGTGTTCCCTAAATGATGCATCTCGGTATGAATGCCGGCGCGGTACTCTCATTCCCCACCGAAACACAGAGGACACCGTAACCTGAGGGACCTTGCTTCAACGCCATATGCGATCAAGGTCGCAGACATGCTCCTTTTCCTTTACCTTTGCAATGATCCAGTTCACCCCATCGGGGATGGCTACCACTTTGAGCAACGCGGCATGCCCATTGGCTTCATCCAGCAATTCTTCCACCACCTGAACCAGCTTGGCATCGTCCCGCGGAATCATTTTCAGACATTGGTTGAACTTTGGTTCCTGTTGGTGAGGCATACAGTGAATCTGCGACCGGATTCTCTTCTTGCAAAGCGTCACGCTGGTCCAACTCACGGAGCCGGAGGAATGCCTTGTGGCTGAGGCAAAACTTATCGAAACTCTGATTGACGACGATTTTCTGCATAGAGCTCCCCTTTCTGTGTTCGAAGGATTGAGCGCAAACCAAGGATGCCTCCCGCATCACTCCTTTGGAGGTGCAGCCGAGTCATACCCTGCATAATTCTCCGTCCAACAACAGTACCGGCGATGGGCCCAGTTATTCACTTCCTCCTTGATGCGTTCACCGTACACTTCTCCAGCACCTATCGAACACAGCAAGATCGCCTCGAATTGCAGTGACGTCTTCATCCGTAATCTTCTCCCACTTCGCCTTGAGTGGGCTCCTCAACTCCGGCCAGCACTGTCCAAATTGTTCTTTAGTCACACGACTTCCTCTCTTTGAAAGTTCACGCAGGGATAGTGAAAGACCTCAAGAAACGCGGAGACTCAGGCGTAATAGCAGCGTAGACCGGGGAATCAGACGCGCAACGGGAATGGAGAGAGGAATGCGCGAGAGATGAAATAGTCGGCGTGGCTCAGTACGTCGTGCTGTACCGTACAAGAGTGCGGCGGCCATGTCAACCGCCGATGACTCATGATTGTCTAATCAAATTCGGGGATATCGCAATTTCGCCATCACTAGTCGAAACAGCGTGCGTAGAGGTTTGCGTAGACGCTATAGAGCCCCTGATGTTCGCGCTGAGGACGAACGATGGATTCCGGCATGGTTCGCACCACGGCATCGAGAGGATAACGTTGAAGCCAGAGATCATCGCCTTGGAAATCCGGCGATCAGCTTCGCGGTGTGGTCAAGGGAATTCCTTCTATATTGGTTCCACAGTACGGACATCCAGGAAGTTGAGGACCGGGCCACCTGCCCTTCACTCCTGCATCTCCCAGCAAGAAGCTTTGTCTGCATGCGCTGTTAGGGCAATGCATGACAAGACCCATTTGTTTCGAAGAGTGCGGGATCACTTTGTCAGGATTCAGCACGAATCGAAATTTCACCAGTCACTCCTCTTCTTTTCTCAGTGCCCCTGTGGCGTCACCGCTAACAAGCCTAGACGCTCAACAGCGGACGATGCGACACGGTGGCTTGCGCGGCCACGCACGTGCGAGACTCAGTGCACCACGCTAGTGACTATCGGGCAAGATGTCAATGCAGCGGGGGCGACGTACTGGACAAACACGCTGGAATCATTGCTTTAAATTTATTTTGCCATGCGATCGCCGGTCCCTCGCTGGAGTGGAATATGTTGAGTCGTTGCGACCATCGAGTTTGTTGACCACTCGCTATCCGGTATTTGCTTGTGTTAGACTGCTAGGTACTCACACCTATCCTTCGCGCACTCCCATTATTCCTCCGGGCCCGATCGATTCTTAATACTCCGTGTTCCTGAGTGGTGCTTGAACTGTCGCCGAGCCGCCGGGCATTTGAGGCGGTAAGCAGAAAGCCGCGACGCCCCTCGCTCACAAACCCTGTTGATTACCGAAAGGATGGCTATCCGATACCATCCGCTTCTTCGCCATGCCATGGTCGCCGGCATTCTTATGGTCGTTGGATGGACGTCATTGCCGCTGTCGGCAGCTCAGAGCCTGATGGCCAAACAGAGCTGCCAGCGAGATGACAAAGAGCGGAAGCCACTTCAACCAAATGCTCGGTAGCTGCCATTGCTAGACCGCACCGGCGAGGCGTTGGCAAAAAAGGAAGGACCGCCAATGCTGGCTCTACGCGATGTTCTCCATTGGTTAGCGCAACATCCGCTCGCTGCGGCGACCCTGATATGCCATAGGCATCTCTGTGGTGTTGGTACACGCCTATATTGAGCCACGAGACCTGCAGTAGTGTGAAAGCTGCCCACTCACCGATTTGTGAAGTTGGGGAACATGTGACAGGCGCATTGTTCTCTTACTGCGTTGGCCATGTGCGGCTTTTCTGGGAAGAGCGAGGCTCCCCTCTTATGCATCCCCTTTTATGCATACCATTATGCTTTGCGGATGGTTCCTCATGATGGCCGGACCTCTCTATGCCAACTGGGAGCTATTAGCCACGACCGAAACTGGCATGACGCTCTATATCGATCGTGAAACCATTCAGCGAGACGTATATGAAGTATATCTTGTCACTATGTCAGTATTGCATGATTACGCGATGCCAGAACGACTTCTCTCCGGTCTGTTCTTATCTTTCACAGCACAAGAGCAATATGATTTCGGAACAGTTCGATCTCGCACTGTGACAGCCGTTGTCTTTACGGAGCATATGGGAAACGGAGCGGTCCTGTTCAGCGGAACTGGCGACAATACCTGGCAGCCTATTACGCCACTCAGCATCAATCATGCCCTTGGGCAAGAGGCTTGTCCGGACGGCAAATCGACGAAGCTGGCAAGAACTGAATAGCCCGGGATCCTTTGAGTCAGAGCCTGCGTCGCTCCCAGAAGAAGCAGACTTGTCACTTCTCGCACGGCTTGGCTTCTTCTTCCATGACACTGCCCGTCTGATCGGAGCTCAATTCGATCAGATGATCACATCGGAAAATCCAGAACTTCGGGCGTGACGCAAGAGCAGCCTTTTGCACCCCCGCTGGTTCAGGAGCCTGAAGTTCCAAATGAATGTGGAGCACGGTCGATACATTGGGCATGAAAAAAGGCGCGAGCGGCCATATTGACGTGCCAAGCAGCGTCGGTATTGCAGTCAGCGGCGAGCCAAGCATGCGGCTGTCGTATCGCTGCATCGCATCGCCGCTGAAATCGCGGACGATCCTGCTTGCATGGACTTCGCTGCCGAGAGAAGCCAGCGCAAGCATCAGCAGGAACCCGATGATCTTCATACCGGTATTCTATCGCGGGGCGCAGCATTCCCTGGCCTAGGAGGTTCCCCGGCCCGGCCCTTCTCCTCGAGGGAGTCGGTAAAACATGACTGAGGGAGGATTGCGCTGAGCTGCCCGGGGTCGATCGAAGGATGCGCTATTTGAGGAGAAAGTCGCAGTAGCGCTCGAATTGAAGCACAAACGCATCGAACTGTGCGCCGCCCTGTTCCTGGTAGGTCTCACGGGGAACGGCATCCCGACGGTCCTTCCACAATCTCCGACAGGCGGCCTGCTCGGCTTGATGCATTTGTGGTCTCAGTCGGTCCTGTTCCTCGAGCGGCTGTTGCGCCATGCGCTGCTGCATCGCCTGGAGACCGACGTAATAATCGAAGAGCATCGGTTCCTCGGTCTGTGCCGGAGCCGCTCCGTCATCGGCTAGACTCACCGAGGCGAGCAAGAGCACCATCAAGAAGACAGCCGCGGTTCTGGTCATTGTCGTGCCTAGGCTAAGCGAATCCCCCGCTGCGAAGGAATCGACTCAATCAACGTGAAATCGGTCCGCACCGAAGCGAGCCCCTCACCTCGCTGCTCGATCGCAGAGTCCCCGATGGGACCGAGCCAATTATCGGCCTTTTCCAAGTAGGACACTTTGTAAGGGTCGATTCCCATGATTCGGCAGCAGGTTGCATCCACGGCAGCGAGGTTCCTTCCCATGACCAGCACGCCGGCCCTCTTGGGATCGCCCATGATCGGTCCATCCCCTTCCATGCCGACGATCCCATCCACGATGGCGAAATGCGGCTTCAGCGTCGCATTGATATCCAGGATCGACTGTTCGATCCCGGCATGATGTAACACGTTCTTCGGCCAACCGTAATAGAGGCCCGGCATGACACCGAACAAATTCTTCATCGACAGCGTCGCTCCGGCCCAATGATGCGTCTTCATCTTCGCGACTGAGACGATCCAATCCACCTCCTTGAAGACCGCGGGAAACGTGAGCGTCTTCAACGCAGAGTGATTTCCTGCATTCGGCATATCATATCCGGTGATGTAGTTGAGATCATGGAACGGGATGCGGTCTTCCGTCAGCACATTGGCGAGGCCGGATTCCTCATAGACGGCCAAACTGTCGCGGCGGTGACCCGGCCCTTCTCCGACGAGGACAGAGGCGGCTCCCAATCGAAGGAAGGCCTCAACCGCGCCGCGTAGCACGAGCGGATGCGTATTGATATGCGGAGCCGTCGCGTTCGTTTCGACGAGATTCGGCTTGAGCAGAATCCGCTTCCCCCGGATGTCCTCCGGCTCCACACCGAGCTCCTTGAAGCCCCTCGTGATGGCGTCGCCGATTTCGGCTTGATAGTCACCGACCTTCGTCACGAACGTCGCGGCGCGCTGAGGCCAACGCAGCAACCGTTCGGGCATGATGGTGAGCGCCGAACCGGCAAGCAGACCGGCCGCACCGGCCAGGAGGAGACGCCGCCTCGTCACGCCGTCAATGCGGTGCTGAACATCTGATCCCGACATTGCCTCTCCTAAGACAAGCCCTTCGGAATTCGCTCTTGGTCGTTCCATGTTGCTCGATGCGCCGCCATCGTCAGCAGACAGAGCGCTGAGGTGCCGTACTCGCCGTACCGGGATTGTCGTTTTAGGCAGGCGTCGATCAAGCGGTTTCCGTTCACGGGCCACAGGTTCCACGTGGCAAGCCCCAACAGCGCCCATCCAAGCGACATCGGGGTTCTCAGTCGTTCCACTTCTCCTTGCAGATACCCAATGCTCCGCTGGACTTCCGCCCGCGAAACGCTCGTGGCGAGCGCGGTCAGCGCGGCGCCCGTACATTCCGGCATAGGATGCAGTTCCCGGCCGAATATGAACGGGTTGCCATAATTCCAGCCGCCGTGCGGCAGTTGTCTATTCAACAAGAGCCTCACCGCTTCTTGAAATCTTTCATGGTCAGTGAGTCGGGCCGCATCCAATGCCAGGAGGCTCAATGCGGTGGGCTCTACCCAGGAATGCGTGCCTTCCACCCAAGACCAACCCCGCAAGGTCGTGTCGTGCCCGACTGGGTCGCCCGCGAGTTTTTGCGGAGTCGTTCCTGCGACATTGAGGGTAAAATGCAGGGCGCGATCCTTTTCAACTTGAAATGCCTCGGCCCCGGTCCAGGCCGTTGCGGCAAGCGCCGTCGGCCACCAGACGGCACTGTGGGAAGGGACGATCGGGACTCGTCCGTCAGGTTGTTGATCTCGGACGAGACGTCGTGCTGTCCGCTCGAATAATTCGGGTTCGTCGAGGACGCTCAGGACCACGGCTGCCCAAGCGGTTGCATCCGTGCGATACGAAGTCTTGGGCCGGTCGGCGAATCCTCCCTCCGGAATTGCACGGAGCAACAGGAGAGTCAGCAACTTCTCCAGCGTCGGCGCATCAGCCTGTATGACGTCCATATGTCCGCGTTCCGGTCCTATGCGACGGAACCCGCTACCGATAGCCGCGCGATCATCCAGGCGTCAGAATCCCGTTTGGGTCGCCATCGGAAGGAACACCCGAATGATCCTGATCACGCCAGGACCGAGCATCACCACGAATAGACTCGGAAGAATGAAAAAAATCAACGGAAAGAGCATTTTGACCGGCAGCTTCGCGGCCAGAGCCTCGGCACGGAGCTGCCGTTTCACCCGCATGGAATCGGCGTGGACACGAAGCGCTTGAGCGATGCTGGTGCCGAACCGATCGGTTTGGACCAGCACGGCCACCAGCGTCCGAACGTCCTCAAGACCGGTCCTCGCAGCGAGACGCCGTAAGGCCTCTTCCCTAGCCAGTCCCGTTCTCAACTCTACCGAGAGCAACGTCAGTTCTTCACCGAGCACGGGATGGGTATCGGCGATATCGCTGCTGACTTTGGCAATGGCGATATCCAGTCCCAGCCCGGCCTCCACACAGGTCACGAGAAGATCCAATGCGTCCGGAACTGCTCTCTGAATCTTGTCCTGTCTGGCACGCACGGCCATTTTGAGCCAGAGACCGGGAAGGAGGTATCCCACGCAGCCGGCAATGACGTAATACACCAGGAGCTTTTCCTGAGAAGGGAAGCCCCACATGACCGCGGGAATTAACGACACGATCACGATTCCGATGCCGGCAAGGAACAACTTGAGACCGATGAACATCAGGGTCGCATGATCTTTCCGGTAACCGGCCTGGGCGAGCGATGCTTTGATGGAGGCAATTTCGCGCTCGTCATTCGGCTTGGTCATGGCGCCCAAGCGTGCCAACAACTCGGAAAAGCGCGAGAGCCACATCGTCAAGGCCGTCGGCATCGACGCCGGATTCGCGCCCGCCGGTTGAAGCCGCCGCGACCAAACTCGCACTTCTTCGCGTGCAGCGAAATGTACGTACACTCCCACACTGATCAGGATCGTCGTCAGGAACACCGCACCGGTGATAATCCATATCAAGGTCATAGACGCTCCCTCACACTTTGACGTCGATGAGACGGCGTGTGACAAAGGCTCCGACGATCATCATCACGGCCGCGGCGGTCGCCATGGCTTTCCCGATCGGGTCGGTCCACAGCATGGACATGTAGTCGGGACTCACGGTGTATTCGAACAGCCCCATGGCAAACGGGAGCGCGAACACGATGATGGCCGACAATACGCCCTCTGCGGAAATGGCTCTGACTTTTTCGTGGAACTCAAAGCGTTTCCGGATCGTCAGTCCGAGGTTTTCCATGATTTCTGCCAGGTTCCCTCCAGTTTCACGCTGAACGGTGACGGCGGTGACAAAGTACTTGACGTCCGGACAATTGACTCGGCCGAGTAATCGGTTCAAGGCCTCGGGTACCGCGAGCCCGACTGAGATGTCCTCATAGACTCTCCGGAACTCTCCTCCGACCGGATCACCGAGCTCCTCGCCGGCAATCTTGACGCCGACAAAGAACGCATGGCCTGCTTTGAGCGCTCTCGCGATGAGATCGAGTGCTTCCGGCAGCATGCGCTGGAATGCGGCAATCCGCTTGCTCTTCATACGATAGAGGACAAACAGCGGAGTGCCGCCAAGCGTGAGGGCGATGAGCACGGCGATGGCAGCCGGCAGACGAAAATGAGTTCCGAGTACAAACCCAGCGGCTGCAAGGGTCACGGCGGCGAGGAGATACCGCGCCAGGGGCTGCGACGTCCCGGACTGATCATGTAGTCTTCGAAGATAATCGAGCTTCAAATATCGCTTGAGCCATGCAGTTTCCTTCAGCAGCTCGTTGATCCATGCCACGTCGCTCAGCACTTCTTTGCGAACAAGGCGCCCGGAGACGGCATCCTGAGACTGCGTCCAACTTCCCAGACGCTCCCCAAACCGGCGGCGGGCCGATTTACGCGCGCCAATCGCACGAATCAATGCGTAGCACGCGTGGAGCGTGAGCAGCATCGACAGAAAGATGCCGAAGGCGATGACGCTTAACATTGATACACCTTCCGCGGGTCAAAGACATCGACTGGAACCGTGACGCCGGCGGCTTTGCACCGTTCAACGAATTTCGGCCTGATGCCCGTCGCTCGGAACTTGCCCTGCACTTTCCCTTGCGGATCCAGTCCGGTCTGCTCGAACAGGAAAATTTCCTGCAATGTGATCACGTCTCCTTCCATGCCGCTGACTTCCTGGATGCTCGTCATTTTCCTCGATCCATCTGAAAGGCGGCTCAGATGGATGATCACGTCCAGCGCGGAAGAAATGTAGTGACGAACCGCCTTTGTCGGAAGGTTGAGGCCCTCCATCGCCACCATGGTTTCCAATCGAGTCAACGCGTCGCGGGAGGAGTTGGCGTGGATCGTGGTCAAGGAACCGTCATGGCCGGTGTTCATGGCCTGAAGCATGTCAATCGTTTCGGCGCCGCGCACCTCGCCGACGATGATCCGGTCCGGTCGCATACGCAGTGCATTTTTCACAAGATCGCGTTGGACGATTTGACCTTTGCCTTCGATATTCGCCGGCCGGGTTTCGAGCCGGACGACGTGCTCCTGCTTTAACTGCAATTCTGCCGCATCTTCAATGGTGATGACGCGCTCCTTGGCAGGAATAAAACTGGAGAGCATGTTGAGGAAGGTCGTTTTGCCCGTTCCAGTTCCCCCCGAAATCAATACATTCAGGCGTCCCTGGACAATGGCCTTGAGGATCGCGCCGATCTCCGGCGTCAGCGACCGCCGTTCGATCAAATCGCCGAGCAGGAGCGGATCCTTGCTGAATTTGCGAATGGACAAGGTGGCTCCATCCAAGGCGAGTGGTGGCACGATGGCGTTGACGCGGGACCCGTCGGCGAGCCGGGCATCGACCATCGGCACGGAATCGTCGATGCGTCGGCCGATTCGAGAAACGATCCTGTCGATGATTTTTCGCAGATGCGC
This sequence comes from Nitrospira sp., assembly GCA_035760745.1. Classification (GTDB taxonomy): domain Bacteria; phylum Nitrospirota; class Nitrospiria; order Nitrospirales; family Nitrospiraceae; genus Nitrospira_C. The sequence goes on from DASTSI010000071.1 coordinate 15,710, forward strand.
TTCATCCCGAAATCGCACGTCGGTGGGTTCCAACACTCCAAAACGTTCGACATAGACCTTATGAGGACCATTGACAAGGATGTCGGCAACGGTTGGATCGGCCAAAAGCGGCTCGAGAGGCCCGAGGCCCAGTACCTCGTGGACAATCTCCCTCGTCAGACGGGTCCGTTCGCCGAGATTCAAGGGAATGGCATCCTGCTGGAGAAGCTGCTCGATCAGCTTGCTCAATTCACCTTGAAGAACGTGCT
>DASTSI010000072.1:0-3029 GCA_035760745.1 Nitrospira sp.
CTTATGTAACGGCCTTTAAAATGGTGCAAAGTTGGTCTCAAGCCAATCAACGCGCCGAGAAGGCCGAAGCCGCCGTCGCCCAAGCGCAAGCAGAGATCGCGCGGCTGCGAGAGGCGCTGGAGCCACTGACGATGAAGGTCATTGACTATGAGCGCGTCAACAATCTCGCTCCACAGCCCGGTCGAGCATACTGCTGGGAAGAAACCGAACGTGCGATAGCTGTTCTGAAAGGCCCCTCCCATGACGCATGACGAGATCATGGAGAAGATAGCGCGGGCGATCTGCTCCACCGGAAAGGTAGAGACTGGAGAAGGAACATGCGCGCTTAGTTGCATGATCCAGCTAGGATCGCCACGGAAAAAAGGGTGCACACACGCAGTACGAGTGCATGGGGATATTGCCCGTATCGCCCTCGCAGTAGCCGGGGAGATGCTGGCGAAGGAGATTGAGGCTCCCCGCGAGGATGATGATGGCATCGACAAGCAGGTGCGCGCACAAGATGCCGCCCGCATCCGTGCCCTTACCGGGGCGAAGGAGGGGTGATGGGAGATCGAAACCCGATGCCAGAGATACCAGACGACGTGATGCGGGCGGCTGAACGGTGCCATTCAAATATCATTGCGCAATCTGAAGGCGTAGGCCTGACGGATGCACGGGCCGTTTACAACATAGCCAATGCCATCATGGCCGAGCGAGAGCGATGCGAGCGTCGGTGCGCAGACTTAATCACGCGCATCCACAAAAACGACGACCCGGCGCGGTCCGCCTATTTTCATGGAAAGTTGCTAATCGCTCATCCTGACATGCCCCTGCATTATTGGGATGGAAAGCAGATGGTTCGCCTTGAAATAGGCCCCAACTCCGACACGGAAGTCGAACCATGACAAGCTCAACCCGCGTTGCCCGCGAGGAAGCAATCACCGACGCCGGCCGCGCTGCCCTCAAGACCGCTGACGGGGCGAAGGAGGGGTGATGAGCCGCGAAGACGACCTCAGAGCGGAAATAGACCGACTCCAGCAAGAATTAAACGGACTGCCACCGATGGACCGGATGGGCGTGCGAGAATTTGCGAGAGCGGCAGGCATATCTCCCACCACGGCGGCGCGCGTAAAGCGTGGTGAAACCGAAGGACTCGACATGAGGACAGCAAAAGCTGTTTTGCCGTTCGTTTCCAATTGCCCCTGCTGCCGCGCCGCCCTCAAGGCTGCGGAGGAGGGGAAGTGAGATGACCGAAACCTTCCACACTCTTGAAGAAGCTGCCGAGCGCCTGCGCATCTCGCGCCGTACGTTCCAAGACATCCTCAAGCGTCACCCCTTCTTTTTCAAGGCCGGACGGCGCAAGCTTCTGACGGACGACGACATCACGTCCATCTCGGAAGCGCTCAGGAGGGAACAGGAATGCCACTTGAACTCAAGGACCCGAAACCGGGCCGCTCGCCGTTCTACCGCGTCAGGGGGACATATCTCGGGGTCTATGTGGACAGAAGCACAAAGACGGCTGAGAGAGCTACGGCAAACCAACTCCTCCGGAAATGGAAAGAAGACATCGAACGTGGCGCTTTTTCCAGGCCCGGAGAACCGACGTTCCTAGACGCCGCGACCAGTTACATGGCGGCGACCGGCAACGAGAGATTCGTTCGTCCCGTGCTTGAGCACTTCGGCACGACGCCGTTGCGGCAGATCGACCAACAGGCCGTGGACCATGCCGCGCTCCTCCTCTATCCACGCGCAACGCCGGCCACCAGGAACAGGCAGGTTTACACCGTCGTCTCCGCGATCCTCAGGAAAGCTGGCGTCGAGACGGCCCTTAAACGGCCCAAGGGGGCTGCCGGGCGCGTTCGAACCGAATGGATGACGAAAGCCCAGGCCAATGCGCTCCTTCGCGCCGCATGGGCCAAGGACGCGGAATTCGGCATCATGCTGTCCTTCATGCTCTATACCGGGGCTCGATTGGGGGAGGCGCTGGCCCTGACGACCGACCTGCTCGATCTGGAGGAGCGCAGCGCATTCTTCCCGCGCACCAAGAACGACGAGCCGAGAACGGCCTACCTGCCCGCTGTTCTGGTGAAGGACCTCGCCAATCACCCGCGCGGGCTCTCGCGCAAGGGCGAGCGGGTGTTCCGTTTCCGCAAGTGTGGTCGGCTTTATACGTGGTGGAAGGACGTGAACAAAAGCGCCAAACTGCCCCTTGATGAAAAAGGCCAGCCGGAATTCACCTTCCACTCGCTGCGCCATACCTGGGCGACGTGGATGCGCCGTTACGGCGGGGCCGACACAAAGGGATTGATGGCAACGGGAGCATGGCGGAACCGCGTCTCGGCATCCCGGTACCAGCACGCCGTCGTCAGCGAGGAAGCCCAGCGCGCCGAGCTGCTACCCGTGCATAATGCGGGCGAAATCGCAAAATGAGCGAATTTCTCAATGAAATCAATGGCATGTATTCCCTTGGTAAGGGAGAGGTCGAGAGTTCAATCCTCTCTCGCAGCACCAGTCTAACACTTTGTTTTTCAAGCGAAATCTGCTATGATTATCCAATAAGGACACCGCCGATTTCGGCAGCAAAAGGCGAACATCGGCGGAACATAACGCTTCGACTCGGGCGGAATCCGTGCGAAATGTGCCCGGTCTGTTCCGCCCAACGCACTCATGTGAACCGGGTACGCGAGGTCATCCCCGCAGCCGATACCAGCCCGGTATCAATATGGCTGGCAGACCCCGGCTCGCATCAGTGCACCGGGCCTTTCTGGATTGTCAGAACAGGTCGATGACGCGTCCTTCGCGACGCGCCCTCGCTTCCGCCATCGCATCCCAGCCGCCTCGCTCAAGTGCCTCCTTATCCTCGGCGCACTCTTCACGGGTCACGCCGAAACTCCATCGGTGGCCCCACGGTGTTTCGATCCCAGGGACGTGGCCTGCATCGATGCCGCAATAGAGGCACCAAACCAGCGACCGCTCATAGCCGAACGGCGCGCTCACCTCGCGTCCGCATCGGCCGCAAGCACAACCGATCGCCTCTCCACGACGCACGG
>DASTSI010000073.1:0-27667 GCA_035760745.1 Nitrospira sp.
GATCCAAGTTGAACAATCGCCGGCCGATTGTGTGAATCTGTTCCAATGTGACCTGGTCGATTTGCGACAGTATTTCTCCAAGCGAGGTGCGCGACCCATAAATCAACTCGTCCTTCGCGAGCTTGTTCATGCGGCTGTGGGAACTCTCGAGGCTCAGCATGAGACTGCCCTTCATTTGATTCTTGGCACGATCCAATTCCTTTTTCTCGACACCCTTGCTCGCGATGCGCGCAATTTCTCGGCAAATGAGATCGACCACTCGGCCGACTTCCTTGGCTCTCGTCCCTGCGTACACCGTGATGGTGCCCGCATCGGTATACCCGGATAGAAATGAGTAAATGGAATAGACCAAGCCTCGTTTCTCCCGCACCTCCTGGAAGAGTCTCGAGCTCACGCTGCCACCCAGAATGTTGTTGAGCGCATAAACCGCATAGCGATCCTTGTGCCCCGCTGCGATACCCTCAAGCCCCAGACAGAGATGGACTTGCTCGAGCGGCTTCCGTTTCACGAGCACTCCACCCCGCAGCTCCGGCGGACGGCGCGCCAGTTTCTCGGAGGACGCCCGCGGCTTTCTTTTTCCGAAATGGCGCGCAACGGATCGCTCGACAAGATCCTGTTCGAAGTTGCCCGCAATGGCAATCACCACTTGCCCGGGGTCGTAGTGCGTCTCGATATAGGAGATCAGATCCGTTCGTCTGAGATTTCGAATGGTTTCTTCTCGACCCAAGATCGAGCGTCCGAGGGGGTGGCGACCGAGGACTTGCCCGGTATGCAGCTCCTGCACAAGATCCTCGGGATCGTCCTGTACCATTCGAATCTCCTCGAGTACGACCTGCTTTTCCTTCTCGACTTCTTTGGGATCGAGCCGGGAATGATGAAAGAGATCAGAGAGGAGTTCGAGCGCACGCGGCAGCTGCTGGTCCAACACCTTGACGTAAAAGGTCGTGGTTTCGCGGGTCGTGAAGGCATTCATCTCCCCGCCCAGCCCATCGATTTCCCGCGAAATGTCGGCTGCAGAACGCGTACGCGTTCCCTTGAAGAACATATGCTCGATGAAATGGGAATAGCCCGCCTGAGAAAGCTGCTCGTCGCGGGACCCGGTATTCACCCAGATGCCGACGGTCACTGATTTGAGCGTCGGAATTCGCTCCGTGACCACGCGCACGCCGTTATCGAGAACGAGCTTTCGGTACAAGGCACTACCCGGCTGACTGATCCTTCGCTCCCGCTCCGGTCGGCGCCGGCATCGTCTCTTTGCGACTGAGGCGGATCTTGCCCTGGCGGTCGATTTCCAAGACCTTCACCAAGATCTGATCGCCTTCGGACACTTCGTCCGCGACAGACTTGACTCGGTGATGAGCGAGTTGAGAAATGTGGACGAGTCCATCCGTCCCCGGCAGGACCTCGACGAACGCGCCGAAATCCATAATCTTTCGCACCGTGCCGAGGTACGTCTTCCCGACTTCGACTTCCTCCACGATGCGGCTGATCATGTCCTTCGCTTTTTGGAGCGAGGCTTCGTCGACGGACGCGATCGTCACCACGCCGGTGTCTTCAATGTTGATCTTGACTCCGCACTCGGCTTGGATCCCGCGGATCGTCTTCCCGCCGGGGCCGATGACTTCCCGGATTTTGTCCTGTTTGACCTTCATCGTGTAGATGCGCGGCGCGAAAGCGGACATGTTGGATCGAGGTGCATCGATCGTCTTTAACATACGGCTGAGGATGTGAAGTCGACCCGTTTTGGCCTGTTCCAGTGCCTGATGCATCAGGGCCGGCGTGATGCCCGCGATCTTGATGTCCATCTGGAGCGCCGTCACGCCACGTTTCGTGCCGCAGACCTTGAAATCCATGTCTCCGAGATGATCCTCGAGACCAAGGATGTCGGACAGGATCATGACCCGATCGCCTTCTTTGATGAGACCCATGGCAATGCCGGCTACAGGTTCCTTGATCGGCACGCCCGCATCCATTAGCCCCAACGTGCCTCCGCAGACCGTCGCCATCGAGGAGGACCCGTTCGATTCCAGAATATCCGACACGATTCGGATCGTATAGGGGAACGTCTCCTTGCTGGGAATCACTGGTTTCAGCGCCCGCTCGGCAAGCGCGCCGTGTCCAACTTCCCGGCGGCCAGGCGAGCGCAACGGCCTGGCTTCTCCCACACTGAAGGGTGGGAAGTTGTAATGAAGCATGAACGTCCTGGTGTATTCGCCCTCCAGTGCATCGATCCGCTGCTCGTCGTCTGTCGTACCCAACGTAATCACGGCAAGGCTCTGCGTTTCCCCTCTCGTGAACAAGGCTGATCCATGAGTCCTCGGAAGGACACCAACTTCGCAGGTAATGGGACGAATGTCCGACGGTCCCCGGCCGTCCGCCCTCGATCCCTTTTCCAAAATCATGTTCCGGACTTCGGTGTATTCCAATCCGTGAAACACGATCTTGATCTGGCGCTCGCGGTTTGGATCTTCTGGAGTCTTTAATTTCTCGACCGCGTCCTGCAGGATCATATCCAGCCGTTCCTGGCGGGCCGTCTTGTTCGGAATCATGATGGCCTCGCGGATTCCCTGCGCGACCAGCGCCCGGACCTGCTCCACGAGTTCGGGAGCGATCTGTTCGGTGACAACGCTTCGCTTCGGTTTTCCGGCCTTGTCACGAAGCTCGTTGATCTTGGCCACGATTCGTTTGATCTCGGCGTGGGCGAGCTCGATTGCCGCCAACATGGTGGCTTCCGGCAATTCGTTGGCGCCCGCCTCGACCATCATGACGGCATCGGCCGTCCCTGCAACGACAAGATGGAGCTCGCTTTTCTCCAGCGCATCGAGATCGGGGTTCACCACGAATTGACCGTTGATCCGTCCGATTTTCACACCGGCCACGGGCCCGTGGAACGGAATATCGGAGATGGTGAGCGCTGCGGAAGCGGCCGTGATGCCGAGAATGTCCGAGGAGCCGGTCTTGTCGGCAGAGAGCACCGACGCGATCACCTGAGTTTCAAAGTAATACCCTTCGGGGAACAGCGGTCGCAGGGGGCGATCGATCAAACGGCTGGTGAGAACTTCCTTCTCCGAAGGTCGGCCTTCGCGCTTGAAATAGCCGCCCGGAATTTTCCCCGCCGCATACGCCTTTTCTTGATAATCAACGGTGAGCGGAAGAAAATCGACGCCCGGCTTGGCATTCTGCGAGGCGACTGCAGTCGCAAGCACAACCGTGTCGCCGTACGAAGCCCAGATCGATCCGTCTGCCTGCTTGGCAACCCGACCGGTCTCAAGCCGCAGAATTCGGCCTGCAATGTCAAGTTCGACTGAATGTGTCATCTATGGTCTCCTCTTGTTGAGCCCCACAGATGCCCACAGAAATGGGCTCACCAAGTTTTTGACGTGAGCGCATGTCAGTGTTCACCTGTGCGGCGGTTGTCCCGCCGCCCCGTTTAGAGGCGGCGGCCATGCACTACTTTCTGATGCCGAGCCGATCGATCACGGCGCGATACCGGGCATCATCGATCTTGCGGAGATAATCGAGTAGCCGTCGGCGGCGCCCGACGAGCTGCAGGAGTCCCCGACGGGAATGATGGTCCTTTTTGTGGAGCTTAAAATGCTCCGTCAAATACGAAATTCGGTTCGTGAGCACGGCAATCTGGACTTCCGGTGAACCGGAATCACGGTCGTGCTGACGATATTGTTTGATCAACTCTATCTTCGCGTCTTTCAACAGTGCCATGTGTGCTCCTCTCTCAGGCTCCCGATCGTGTCAGTGATCGAATGAGCTCGTGAACTATGGTTGCGGGACAAGAACTTTCTCGACGGCGATCGCTGAGCTATTCTCCCGCGGACAACGCCCGATTGCCAAGAGCCTTCCGTCCTCGCCATGGATTCGAAGCGGCATTCCTGACCTTGCTTCCCGGTCCGTGAGGGAGATCCGCCGAAGGTCGGCAAGCGGGATAGGGGCCCCATGCCTCACCCGCTCGCTCGTCGCTCCATCGACTTCGATGATCGGCAGGCCATGCAACGCACGATCGAGCGGAACCATGAGATCTGAGAGGCGTCCAGCGGCATGCGCGATCGCCACATCATTCACGGTCATCGCCTGTTCGATCATAAGCGGCCCGACCCGGCGCCGCTCCAGCTGCAACAGATGCCCTCCTACGTCGAGAACCGATCCAAGATCGGCGCACAATGTTCGGATATAGGTCCCCTTTGAGCAAACCACCTGCAGCGTGACGTCTTGCCCCTCGATTGCGAGCACTTGAAGGAGATGGACGGTCACCGTCCTCGGCTCCCGGTCCACCGTTTTTCCGGCTCGGGCCGAGCGATACAGAGGGACTCCGTCCACTTTCACCGCCGAGTACATTGGGGGCATCTGGCGAATGGTCCCTTGAAAACCCGCGACCGCTTTGTGGATGTCATCGGCCGTGACCGCTTCCGTCGGTCGTCGATCCAACAGGATGCCTGTGGCATCCTGCGTATCTGTCGTTTCACCCAGTCGCAGTACCGCGACATATTCTTTGTCCCAACCGAGCAAGTACTCCGCTATGCGGGTTCCTCGACCGATGAGAACCGGCAACACGCCGGTCGCCGCCGGATCCAGCGTACCCGCATGTCCCACCTTCACCGCCCCCAGGATTTTTCGGACCTTCGCGACGACGTCATGCGACGTCCAACCAGCTTCTTTCCGAATGGTCAGAACACCATCCATCACAGGAAACGCCGACTCGGTCGGCACTGTCGTCATCACTCTGCCGCCTCACCCTTCTCTTCGCCCGACGGGGCACCGGCATTCCCGGAAGCCGGCCTCTGCAATTCATCCAAGAGCCGCAAGACGCGATCTCCTCGCGGTCCGCTCATGTCCTGCACGAATACGATTTCCGGGAGGTACCGAAGGGTGACCCGGCGTCCCAATTCGCTGCGCACGAACCCGCTCGCCTTCGCCAATCCCGCAAAGACATCCCTGGTCTCTTCTTCCGATCCCAGAGCTGTCACGAAAATCCGCGCGATGCGAAGATCATTGGTTAGTTCCACGTCGGTGACGGTCACCGCCCGCACGCGGGGATCTTTGATTTTCCGCATGAGAATATCGGCCACTTCCATGCGGATTTGGTCCGCCACCCGCTCGGCCCGGCTGTACCCTGTCTTGGCCACGATCTAGTTCCTTTGGCCGGTCTGCCGCCCCGCAGAGCCGCTGCAATCGGCGTCACAACAGTTCGATGCGGGAATGGACGATTTCCACAGACGGGAAACTGCCGATGAGGTTGAGGGCTTGATCCAGCACCTGATTGCAGTACCGACCCTCGTTCGCCACGCACGCGAGGCCGAGAGTGGCCTTCTGCCAGAGATCCTGCCCGTTGACCTCGGCCACGGACACATTAAACTTGTCTCGTAACCGATCCTTCAGACTCAATAGTACCTGTCGCTTATCCTTCAACGATTGACTGCCCGCCAAGAACAACTCGACGGTGCAGACCCCGACAATCATGCACTCAGCCCTACGACTTCCTCGCGCCCCGGGCTACCCCCATCGTTCACAGCTTTGCGGCAATCTTGTCGACGGCATAGGCCTCAATGATGTCCCCGGCCTTGATGTCGCTGAAATTTTCAATGCCGATGCCGCATTCGTAGCCCTGCTGGACCTCGCGTACATCGTCTTTGAACCGTCTGAGTGAGCTGAGCTTACCCTCGTACACGACCACGTTGTCTCGGATGACGCGGACGCCGGCGCTCGCACGAGAGATCGTGCCTTCAGTGACATAGGAACCGGCAATCGTCCCCGCCTTCGACACCGTAAAGACCTGACGCACCTCGGCCCTGCCGAGCACCCGCTCTTTCAGCGTCGGTTCGAGCAAGCCTTCCATGGCCGCCTTGATGTCCGCGAGCGCGTCGTAGATGATCGTGTAGAGGCGGATGTCCACCCCTTCCCTTTCGGCAAGGGCTGCAGCCTTGGGTTCGGGCCTGATGTTGAAACCGATGATGATCGCGTTCGATGCCGCCGCCAGCAGCACATCGGATTCAGTGATGCCGCCCACGCCGTTATGAATCACTCTGACCTTCACCAGGTCCGTCGGCAATTTCTCCACCGCGGCAGCCAATGCCTCGGATGATCCTTGCACGTCCGCCTTGATGACGAGGGCCAGTTCCTTGACCGATCCCTCTTGGATCTTGGCGAATAAGTCATCGAGCGAGACCTTGCCGGGCCCGGCGAGTTCCGCGGCTCGCTGCTTCCGGGCTCGATCTTCGGCAATTTCCCGGGCCACCCGTTCGTCTTTGACGACCTGGAAGACATCACCTGCGGAAGGTACGCCCGGCAGTCCGATCACCTCCACGGGAATCGAGGGGCCGGCCTGCTGCACTTTCGCGCCGGTATGCGTGATGAGTGCTCGCACCTTGCCGCTGAACGAGCCGACCACGAACACATCGCCGACGTGCAGCGTCCCGCTCTGCACAAGCACGGTGGCGACCGGACCACGACCCCGTTCGAGCTTGGCTTCGACGACCGTTCCTTTGGCCGGCTGGTGAGGATCCGCTTTCAATTCCTGAACTTCAGCTTGTAGAAGAATCATTTCGAGCAGGTGCTCCAAGCCGGTCTTCTGCTTGGCGGATACCTCGACCATGATGGTGTCGCCGCCCCATGCCTCGGAAATCAGCCCGTGCTCCGATAAGGCGTTTCTGACACGATCCGGGTTGGCGCCCGGCTTGTCGATCTTATTGATCGCGACAATGAGCGGGACCCCGGCGGCTTTCGCGTGACGGATCGCTTCGACGGTTTGCGGCATCACACCGTCGTCCGCCGCGACGACGAGGACAACGATGTCCGTCACCTTCGCGCCTCGGGCTCGCATTGCGGTGAACGCTTCGTGGCCCGGCGTGTCGAGAAACGTGACGAGCTTGTCGTGCACATGCACCGTATAGGCACCGATATGTTGCGTAATGCCGCCCGCTTCTCCTTCGGCGACGTTGGTCTGGCGAATCGCATCCAACAGGGACGTCTTTCCATGATCGACGTGCCCCATGATCGTCACGACGGGGGGACGGGCCTCCGGATGGGACTCGCCTGACGCCTGGACGATTTCGTCGAGCAATTCTTCGCCGGCTTTCTCGACGGAGACCTCCACCTTGACGCCGGCTTCTTCCGCGATCATGAGCGCAACGTCCATATTCATCGGCTGATTGAACGTAAGCATCTGGCCCATATCCATCAGCTTGCGGACGATGTCCGCGGGCCTTTGCCCTATCAATTCCGCAAACTCTTTGACCGTCGTGCCGGGGGCGACCTTCACGCTCTTTTTCCGCGGTTTCGTAATCTCTCCAGGTGTGCTGTGATGCACGTGTCTGGTTCGATCGTCACGCCGCTGAACCGGTATCGCGCGAAGATCTTGCCATCGGGCTGCATCTTCACGGACCCGCACGTCGTCTTCCTCCCTTGGACGTCCGGGTTTGCGCACCTTCTTCAGCTTGTCCTTGAGGCTGTCGGCCTGCAGTTCCTCAAGGACCTTCTTCTTCGCCGCGACATCGATGGCCGGCGTAGCGGGCTTGGCGGTCACCGGCTGAGCAGGGGCGGCTGTCGAAGCCGGGGGCGCCACGCTGCCGATGGGAGGCAACTCATGGCGGGGGCCGGCGGCCGGTTCGGCCGGAGCGGCAGGCACCGGCACGTGGGACTGGGCCAATGGTTCCGGTGGCGCAACGGCGGGCGGCGCCTCGGCGCCTGCCAGGGCGGGCTCCTCCGCCGTCGGTTCCTCGGTCTTCTTCCGCTTGATGAGGATACGACGCTTGTCGGGCTTGACCGGCTCCTCGACTGCCGAACCGGACGCTTTGCCCGCCGGATGGACATCAGTCTCTCGGTGTCGATCACCTCGGGCGGCCTCTCCTGCCTTGGACGATGCTTTGTGTTTCGGACCAAGCTTCTCCAAGACTTTTTGCACGGCATCCTCTTCCAATGCGCTGCTGTGGGAGGCGACGCTGATGCCGAGCCGCTTGAGCTCCGGAATTAGATCGCGATTCTCCATCCCCAGTTGTTTGGCCAATTCATAGACGCGCATAAATGGTATGGTCGAGCGTCGAGCCGCTCCTTATTGTTCAGAAAGTCCTGCCGCTTCTTCCTGCGCCTTTTCCTGCAATCGCGCTTCTTCCTGCTGCCGTTGCGCCTCCGCTTCCTCTGCCAGGGCGGCCTTGATCTCTTTATCCCGCTCAGCCTTCTCCTTCTCGTACTCGGTCGCGCTGATAATGTCGATCTTCCATCCCGTCAAGCGGGCCGCCAGGCGCACGTTCTGACCGTTCTTCCCGATCGCGAGGGACAACTGCGAGTCAGCAACGACAACCAGCGCTGACTTCTTCTCCTCATCGATACCCACCTTTTCGATCGTCGCCGGGTTCAATGCCTCCGCGATAAACACGCGCGGATCAGACGTCCAGGTGATGATGTCGATCTTTTCCCCGCGCAATTCGCGAACCACCGCTTGGACGCGAGAACCCTTGATGCCGACACAAGCCCCGACCGGATCGACCGCCTTTTCCCGCGAGGTCACCGCGATCTTGGTCCGATCCCCCGGTTCGCGAACCACGGCCTTGATCTCGACGATCTTTTCCATGACCTCGGGCACTTCAAGTTCGAACAGTTTCGACACGAACTGCGGGTGGCTGCGAGTGAGGATGACCTGCACGTCCTTCGGTGTGCGACGGACCTCCAACAGCATGGCCTTGACCCGGTCGCCCCGCCGGTATGTTTCCCGGGGAATTTGCTCCTGGATCGGCAAGACCGCCTCGGTCTTTCCAAGATCCACCAAATAATTCCGGCGCTCCATGCCCAGAATGATCCCGTTCACCAGGTCGCCTTGTCTGGTCGAATACTCCTTCTGGACCGCCTCCCATTCCGCTTCTCGAACTTTTTGGAAGATGACTTGCTTGGCGGTCTGCGCCGCAATGCGGCCCAATTCATCCATTTCAATGAGTGAGCCGATCTCATCCCCAATCTCCGCTTCACTGTCGTATTGACGGGCTTCTTTCAGCGAAATCTCGGCTTTGGGATTGGTGACCGAATCGACGATCACCTTCTTTGAGACGACGGAAATCTCCCCGGTCTTCGAATCGATCTCGACCTGGATGTTCTCCGCCTGGCCGAAGCGTTTTTTGGCGGCCGTTTGGAGTGCCGCTTCAATGGCACCGATCACCTTGGTCTTGTCGATGCCCTTCTGCCGCCCGATTTCGTCGATGACTGAAATAAGTTCCCGATTCATTTGTGGCCCTCCCGCTGGCCCGGCGCTACCAGCTCACTACCAGCTTGGCCTCGGTGATCGCCTCGAGCTCAACTCCGACCGTCCGCTCCGGCGGAGGATCCGTCACCGCCACCGTCACATTGCGATCCGTGACTTCCATTAATGTCCCCACCAGCCGCCATTGTCCGGCAACAGACTGCCGAAGCTTTAGGCTGACCCGTTTCCCCAACGCTCGCCGGTAGTCCTGGACCCGTCTCAAGGGCCGATCCAGACCCGGCGAAGAGACTTCCAGTGTATAGGCGTGAGGGAACGGATCTGCGATGTCCAAGGCCGGACCGAGCGCAAGGTGTGCCCGCTCACAGTCGTTCAGCGTCACGCCACCAGGTTTGTCGATGAACACGCGCACGATCGTGCGCGGTCCCTGCCCTACGCAGAGGACATCGACCAATTCAAGGCCCAATGTCCAGAGGATCGGTGAGATCGCCTCACGAATGCGGTCAACTACCGGTCGGGACTCGTTCGCCGACACCCCCAGCCCCGCTTCTATGGCCGGTTTGTTCACCAGGTCAAACAAAAAAGTGGGCCTGAGCCCACTTTACGCGGCAGCACCATAACATGTCGCTTTACCCAAAGCAAGGGGAGATCAGGCCGTCCGCTTGAGGAACATCCCGGCGAGCTTCCGCGTCACCGGCCCCGGCTCGCCTTTTCCAATCGGTTGCCCGTCGATCTTGGTCACCGCAAGGACTTCGACCGTTGTGCCCGTCAACAGTACCTCTTCCGCCGTCATCAACTCTTCGCGCGTAGGAGACCGCTCATCGACGGATAAGCCGGCTTCCCGCGCAAGCGCCAGGACCAGGGCACGGGTGACGCCCGACAAAATACGTGGTCCTTCCGGCGCGGTTTTCAATGATCCGTGTTGTACAATCAAGACGTTACTGGCCGCGCCTTCCGTCACCATCCCGTCTTCAATATAAATCGTTTCGAACCCTCCGGCCCTCTTCGCTTGCTGTCGCGCTAGGACGTTGGGCAAGAGATTGAGACTCTTGATGTCACACCGCCCCCACCGGATGTCGTCAATAGTGATCGCCTCGACTCCGCATGCCCGCACCGCGTCACTCAACGGATGCAACTCGCGCACCGTCATGACAATGGTGGGCACCAGCCCCGAACCGTAACTGTGCTCGCGGGGGGCCGTCCCTCTGGTGAGCTGAATATAGACTTTCGCCTCGGCATACGCCGCCCTCCGCAGCCCCTCGTCGATCACCTCTCGCCAGCGGCGATGTGGGTACGGTTGCTCGATGTCAAGCGCGTTCGCGCTCCGGTCGAGCCTCGTGAGGTGGGCATCAAGCAGAAACGGTCGCCCCCCATAAGTCCGGATGACCTCATACACACCATCGCCGAATTGAAAACCGCGGTCATCAATCGACACCACGGCGGCGGCGAAGGGGAGAAACCGGCCGTTCACGAACGCCACATCGGGCACGATTACACCTTCGTCGGCTCGGTCACGACGACCTGAAACACTCGGCGATCTTCGGCCGTGAATTTCCAGCCCAGCCGTTTCTCAAAGATGACCTCATGGTTCCCCGGCTTGATGGCCTGAAATTCGAAGGTGCGGCGTCCGTTGTCGACCGCGTTGTTGCCGGCGATCCGAAGATAGTCGTCCGAGAGCAGCGCCAGAGATGACGGATCGTAGGACGGGATCCATAGCTCACCCCTGGTCCGGTCTTCCCACAAATGAATGGCGATCGGTCGGCCAACGGCAGCCTCGATCATCTTCGCTCCACCGCGTCTTGCTTGAGAACTTTCACCCTCTTGTTTTAGGCTCATGTGACAGATGCCGCTGAAGAAGCACAGTCATGCTTTTCTCCGTGGGCCGACCAATATTTCGCCCTGTTCGACCTTGACCTCATAACTGCCGACACAATACCCGCCTCCGTCTGTTCCACGGCCGTTTCGAATGTCAAACGCCAGATCATGCCAAGGGCAGGACACGACGAACCCCTTGAGACGGCCCTCGTTCAGCGGTCCACCCTCGTGCGGACAGATGTTGTAGATCGCAAAGTATTGCCCTTGAACATTGAACAGCGCGATGGAGCGGTTGTTCACCATCACAACTTTCGACTCTCCGGGCGGGACGTCTTCGACCCGCGCCACCGATTGAAACCCTTCCACTGTCACGCGACCTCTCCTCTCTGCATCGCTCTGGGAGTCCTCTCCTACATTCGTAACGTGTACCTGAGCTCGTCCCCTGGCGAAATCCCCTGCCGTTTCGCAAACCCCGCCTCCGTCTCGATGACATAGCGGATGGGTTCAGGAGGAGGTCCGTACCAAGGACAAGGCTCTCGCCGACAGGGCGGCACGTCCTCCATGATGTGAACGATGCGATGGCTTTCGTCAATCCAGATGATGTCGATAGGGAACCGATATTCCTTCGTCGTGACGCGATGCGGTCCCGTCTCTTCGAAGATATAAATCATCCCTTCATTGGAGGGCAATGCCTCTTGGAATGCCAATCCGAACAGGAGTTTTTCCGGCGTATCGGCCACTTCGGCTTCCAACTCGGTCCCGTTCGGAAACGTCACGACAATCGTCTTTGTTTCTTCCCGCTGAATCAAGAATGTCGAGACGCTCATGAGCAGGATGGCGAGGAGAACGAGCGTAATGAGACGTGTTTTCTTCTGCTGTCGGCCCGGAGATTGCCCGGTCGTCATCGTGCCGACCTGACCCGTGCTGGACGAAGATTCATGTGGGCAAACTGGGCCCATAGGCCCATCATTACAACGGTTCTAGGCCTTCTTATCCGAAGCCGTTCTGTTGACTTAGAAAAGAGTCGCAGAATAGAATGACGCCAAGTTGTCTTGCCACTATGTCGCGGCGTGGCGGGCTTGTCAATCGTGTTTGTTTTCATCGTGCGAGAAGGAGGCGAGGGTCATGGCGCTGTTGATTACCGATGAATGCATTTCCTGCGGAGCCTGCCTACCCGAATGTCCCAACGAAGCGATTTTTGAAACTCGCAGCGACGCGGAATCGAAGGGATATCATGTCGGCGACGGTCAGGGAGTTGGGGACAATATCTACGTGATTACGCACGATCGGTGCACCGAGTGCGTCGGACACTTCGACGAACCGCAATGTGCCGCGGTCTGTCCGGTCGACAATTGCTGCATCTCGGACCCCACCTATCCGGAGGCGACGGAGGTCCTGCTTGAAAAAGCCAAAAAATTGAATCCCGATAAAACGATCGATCCCGCAAAGGTCTGGAGCGGAGTCCGAAACTAGTCCCAGTCTCTTTACACCGAAGGCGTCCCTCACGACGAGGGACGCCTTCGATCATCCTCTGATTTTACATCGCTTCATAGACATCCAAGCAGCCCGGCAGTAGAATGACGAAGTGGCCACTCTTTACGAAGAGTGGCCGAGCAGTCCCACCCTTTTCCCATGGAGGTGATCATGGGGTATTCTTGGACCCTTCTCGCCACTCTCCTTACCTTCCTCGCCTTACCCGTTGCCACTCCGGCTAGTACCGGCGATGTCACCAATATCATTGAAAAATTCGTGGTCCATCAGTTTCCGCAATCCGTCGGGCATTACTGGGTCATCAACGAGACCCAGTGGGACGGTGACGAAATGATCGTCGATCTCCACACGATCGTCAAGGAGCGGCGGGACATGGATCCGACCCTCAGCCGCTATCTCTTGCTCATTGTGGCCGGAGAGTTGAAAGGCGTGCAGAACATTCCCGTGGAACCAGGAGCCGAATGCAAGTCTGAAGAAGAAACCTGACGGAGGTCAGTAGAAATGGAAACGCCTCTGCCGCGCAAGCGGCAGAGGCGTTTCTTTTTGTGACCCTCTTGCTCGCTATTTCAGCATCTCAAGTGTGCCACCGACGTGACCCGGATGCAGGTGGCAGCGATAATTCAGCGTGTTTCCCCTCGTGGCATAGAACAGGTCGCTCGTAGGAATACCGATGTATTTCGTTTCACCCGGTTTGAGGACCAGCTTTGCATTCACCGCCGTCGGCGCAGCCTGAGTGGTGGGATCAGTTAAATAGAACCCATGTTCCGTGGATCCATTGTTCGTGACCTTCAGCAGAACGGGCCGTCCGGGCCTCACTTCGAAATCGATGATCGTGACCGGTGGATACCAGGTCTTCAAATTGCCGATATCGATTGAATAGAGATCGGCATCCACTTCCAGTTCCTTGAACGGCTGGCCCACCACGGAGCCCGTCTCCCAGTCGCCGACTTCCACGCCTCCAGCCTGGTGCGCCAATGCAGCAGACGCCCCAGCTACGAGCATAACGAGGCCGAAGAGGACCGCTAACATCGTCTTGCCCATGACTTACCTCCTTAAAAAGAAGAAGAGATGATGAGGTTGGTAAACAACAACTACTGCCGGCATCAACGTAGCCTCGACCGCTCCGACAACTGCGTATGACGCTTCCAGGTAAGCTCGCTAAAGAGTGATCCTTATATCACACGGCAGAAAATGGAAGCAAGGACCTTGAGACGGCCGACGAGCAAGCAGCGCTTCCGTCGATGACGAGGTCAGAAGCGTGGAACTAGAAGGTTTTCAATGGCTTACCGGCTGAGCTATTGAGGCACCCCCTCGCGAACACTGGCCCCGATCAGCAAATCGTACGGCGCAAAATCATCCGTCAACACCACACCGCTTTCCCAAGGCTGCGTTCGTCGCGTGCCGAGAAGGGCGATTGCCTCACCAGGAAGTCGTTGTTGCTGTACCATGGCTGTCAGACTTTCAACAAAATCCGAATGCCGACGTTGCTCGACATGACTACCGGCGAAAAACAGCAAATTCTCTGCCTTGGATTGCGCTTTCCAAGGGCCTTTCACGGCGTAGGATTCGATGGTGGGAAATGAGCCGTGCATGGTTTGTACAATCGCATTCGCTCTCAATACGTCCGCTCCTGCCCCGGAAGACGCCAAATTCACGACCAGCACACCGTGCGATGCCAAGTGCGTGCGAAGTTCAGAAAAGAATTCAGCGGTCGTCAAATGAAAGGGAATCATGTGCCGTGCAAATGCATCGACCCAAATAAAATCATACTGCCGTTTAGTCTCATTCAAAAACACTCTCGCGTCACGGACATAGATATGGTGCTGAAGAGGGGCCCGATAGTCGAAAAACTCTTCAGCCATCCGAACGACCACGGGATCGAACTCAATGATGTCCAGTTCGAGATCGGGCCAGCGGTGGGCCAACCACTTGGCCAGAGAGCCGCCACCATGGCCCAGTATCAATCCTCGTTTGGCATCGGGCACCATGGCTAAGGACGCCACCATCAACTGGCTATAGGGAAGAAAGAGGGTGACGGGGTCCGCCTTCCACATGACCGCGTGAAACGTGCGGTCGAGGATCAAATACCGAAACAAGTCATCGTCTCGGATCCTGACCTGTTGATACGGACTGTCTTCCTGGTAGACCGGTGGATTGAGCATTTGCACCGGATGGAGAGCGCCTGCACCTAAACCGCCCAAAAGCAGAGCGAGCACGCCGAGACCGAGCGGGCCAACGGCCGCGCCTCTGATAACCCACCACACAGCAAGACACACCTGGATCGCGCCGAGCCACGCGACCATGGCTTGGCTGCCCACCCAGGAAAGAAAGAAGAATGCCGTTCCCCATGTCCCGGCCAGACTGCCCACGGTCGACAGCGCAATCATTCGTCCCGTATGGCGGCCGAGATAGTCCAAGTCATGCACGGCTAACCGTAACATCGCGGGCAGCACCCCGCTCAGGCCAACGGCGGGAGGAGCCAAAAGCAGTGCCGCGGCGATGCAGGGCCCCCACCGAGGATCTTCAATCGCGGCCGCCACCTTGAACAAAACCGGCTGGCTTACCCAGGCGACAAGGAACGTCCAGCACCCCGAGAACAACAAGAGGCCGGCCAATACCTTGCCCGGAGCATACCGATCCGAGAGCCACCCCCCAAGCGCATAGCCACTGCTCATCGCGGCGAGGATCACACCGATCAACGCGCCCCACACAAACAAGGAATTGCCGAAGACCGGAGCCAACAGACGGCTGCCAAGAATCTCCAGGGCCATCACGACCGCACCGGTGAGGAATGCGGTCAGGAGTAAGAACCACCGGGGGATATGAGACGACTGGGCGGAGACACTCATGTCCGAAAATCTATGTTTTCGATTATGAACCGTGGCCCGTGACGGTGTTGTACGACGAAGGGCGCCCATCGTACTCAACGCCGGGCGAGACTGTCAATGAACGATCGGCGTGACGACGACTCGGCTGACATTCGGAACATTATTTGCCCGCTCACCAGGACGACGGTATACTGCCTTTCGCCCTGAGGAGGAGGACCATCATGCAGATCAGCGTCATCGGAACCGGGTATGTGGGACTTGTCACGGGCGCTTGTTTTGCGGAATTCGGCGTCAACGTCCTCTGCATGGACACGGATGCAAAGCGCATCGCCAAATTGGAAAAAGGCGAGGTGCCGTTTTACGAGCCCGGAATCACCGAACTCGTCGCAAAAGGCCTGAGCCAAAGCCGGCTCAGCTTCACGACCGACCTGACGCGAGCAGTGGATCACGGGCAGGTCATCTTTATTGCCGTCGGTACCCCGCCCAAGAAGGATGGATCGGCGGACCTCTCCTTCGTCGAAGAAGTCGGCCGGGGCATCGGCAGCCGAATGACTTCGTACAAGGTCGTCGTGACGAAGTCCACCGTGCCGGTCGGCACGGGCGAGCTTCTTCGCAAGGTCATTGCGTCCAGTCAGCCGAAGAAAGTGCTGTACGACGTCGCCTCCAATCCCGAATTTCTCCGCGAAGGGTCGGCCATCGAAGATTTCATGCGCCCGAACCGCGTGGTGATCGGCGCCGACAACGAACAGGCGGCCCAGGTCATGAAAGACTTGTATCGCCCCTTGTATTTGATCGAAACTCCGTTCGTCGTCACCGATGTCGCGACAGCGGAAATGATCAAGTACGCGTCGAACGCGTTTCTCGCGACTAAAATTTCCTTCATCAACGAAATTGCGACGCTGTGTGAACGTGTCGGCGCGAATGTGCAAATGGTCGCGAAAGGCATGGGGCTGGACCAGCGGATCGGCTCGAAATTCCTCCATGCGGGTCCCGGCTTCGGGGGATCCTGTTTTCCCAAGGATCTGGCAGCGCTCGTGCAAATGGGAGAGCGAGCCGGTTATCCCATGCAAATTGCCGGCGCCGCGGCTGCCGTGAACCAGGAACAGCGTAAGCGCATGCGGGAAAAAATCATGGATGCATTGCGGAGAACGAAGGGCGCAGCGGTGGCCATGCTGGGGTTGTCATTCAAGCCGAACACCAACGACCTCCGGGAAGCGCCGGCGCTCGCGATCGCTCAAGAACTCATGAAGGAGGGGGTCACGGTGAGAGCGTACGATCCCGCCGCCCTCGAAGAAGCGACGCAGCTGCTCCCGGGGCTGATTCCATGCCGGGATGCCTATGATGCCGCAACGGGGGCTCACGCGGTGATTTTGATGACCGAGTGGAACGAGTTTCGAAATCTGGACTTCGCCAAATTGAACACGGTCGTCGCGAAGCCGGTTCTCATCGACCTGAGGAACGTGTACGAACCCAGCCGCGTAACGCCGCACGGATTCCGGCATATTTCAGTGGGACGCCAAACCAGCGAGCCGGACCCATCGGGCGCCTGACAGCGGAACCGCCCGTCGCACCTGCTAGGTCAGGCGAGGGGCCTCCGCGGCGACCGCTTCCTTTTGCTTCGGCTTGTAACCCATGCGGTCCAGCACTTTGAGAATCCGGGTCTTCAGCCGATCATCGGCCTCTCCGAGCGCGGTGGCCAGCGGCTCCACGGCCGGCTTGCCGATCTTCCGAATGATTTCGGTGACGGATTGTCTGACTTCGTCCTCCTCGGACACGAGCAGCGGAATAAGCGAGGGGACGGCGGCTCCTCCGATCTTAATCAGGGAGTCGTAGGCCCGTTGCCGCACATCCCCGACCTCATCCGTCAAGGCTTCGACGAGCGGCTTCACGGCCCGCGGATCCTTTAATTCGCCGAGCACTTCCGCGGCATACTTGCGGTTGAGCCAATGGCTGTCCTTCATGTCCAACAGCATGGCGTCCGCCTTGGCGGCATTCGGGTCTTTCGCCCGAATTTTGAAACTCTTCGCGACCCGCCTGCCTCCTTCCTCAACCACGCGAATCGTCGCGCCGTCGCCGACTTTTAACTGCTTCAGCGCCTCGACCGCTTCTTCATCGACGTCCAGCACCACCGTTTTGCCGTCATATGCCAGCAATTCGACTTCGAGCTGCTTGGCCTCCGGATTCACGGCGACGACGCGTTCCGTCACGAGGTTAAAGCCGTCCTTTTTGATCCCGCCCTTCGGGCCGATTTGAATCAGTTTCACCGAAGCTTCATCTGCCATGGTAAAGGTCCTTTTCTGAGAAGATCGTTAAGAATTCGTTTTCCAGCCCAGACTCGTCAACACGCCCTCCACGGTTTCTTGGACCATGGTATTTTCATCTTCAAGCAGAGGCAGGAGAGGGTCGATCGCCTCCTTCGCTCCGAGCCGGGCAAGCGACTCGGCGGCGTTTCGACGAACCAACCAGTCCTCGTCCTTGAGGGATTCAATCAGGGGAGCGATTCCCCTTCGATCGCCAATCTTTCCGAGCGCCTCGGCGGCGTGCCGGCGCACCATCCAGTTATTTCCCAGCAGACCGTCGATCAACGCTTCCACCGCCCGCGCATCGCCGATCTTCTTCAGCACACGAGCCACATCTTCGCGGACCGTTCCGTCGGTCAAAGCGTCGACGAGACCGGGCACCGCGCGTGAATCGCCGATACGCTCCAATGCCCACACCGCGGCAGTGCGCACGGCGCCATCCTTGTCTTTCAAAGCCTTGACCAGGGGCTCCACTGCACGCGGATCCTTCAACTTGCCGAGTGCCGACGCCGCTTGTTCCCTGATTGCCCATTCGTCGTCCTCGATGGCCTCGATCATCCGTTCCACGACCGAAGGACCGATGCGGACGACCGCCGCCGTCGCCGCCTCCCGGATCAGGACGTCCTCGTCCGCCATGAGGCTGATCAGGGGCTCGACCGCCTCCTCTCCCATCTGACTGAGGCCGGCGATGGCGTGATCCCGCAGTGCCTCATTTTCGTCCCGCAGGGCGTTGATTAACTGTTCGATCCGATTGGACTGTTCGGCTTCACTCATCCTCGACACCTTCGTGACTTCCGGCATGCGCGCCGGAGAGCGCTTCCAGTTTATCGGCAATGAGTCCCGCATTATACGCAACCAAGCCGTCTCGGTCCGTTCGCAGCCGGTCGAACAGCTCTTTGTGCGGCCTCAAAACCTCGACGTCCTTGATCTTGGCCAACGCTTCCATCGCATAGACTCTCAACGGTCTGATCGGAATGGCCTCGAGATACAAACGGGTCGGGCGGGCATCACCGATCAACCCGAGCGCCTTGATGGCCAATTCTTTGACTCCGGTATCCTTGTCATGCTCCAACCGTTTCATGAGCGGCTCCACGGCCCGAACGTCGCCGATTTTCCCCAACAGATCCGCTGCGGCCTCACGCACCAACCAATCATCATCATCTAAGTATTCGATCAAGATTTCGACGCTGGGCCGACCGATTCCGAGCAAGTCGATGACCGTCGCCATGCGCGCCTCTTCGCGCTCGCTGGCGCCTTCGACCTCGCGCAGCACATTGAACGCCTGATCGATCCGCGCTCGAATGGCGCTCAGTTTCTTCAGCGTCCCGACGGCAATGTCGCGAACCGCAGGCTGTCCCATCGCGTCGATAAAGGCGTCCACGGAGCGGGGATCCAACAGATGATCGAGCATGGTCGCCGCCGCCACTTGGGCACCGGGGTGTCCCTCCTTCATCATCCGGCACAGCGGGTCCACGGCGGTTGGGATGGCGCCCAGGAGGTGAGTGAGCATCTGGCTCACATCGTTTTCCTCGGCCTTCGGGAGAAGCGCGACCAGTGCGGACGCCGTTTCCTGGTCCAAGACTCCGGCCATCTGCTCCAATGCCGCCGCTCCGGATTTTCGGACACTTCCGTCCGGATCTTGGAGCAACCCGACAAGCGCCACGCCTGCCTGAGGATCTTTGATACGGGCCAACATGGCTGCAGCTTCCTTTTTCAACTCGGGACTGCCCTCCCGCAGCGCATCGACCAGGGCATGCACCGCCTTGGGTCCTCCCGCAAGACACGCCGCCGTGGCCCGCATCCGGCGCCAATCTTCTTCATGAACCAATTCCCCGACCAGCGTCTCAAGGCTTTCCTTCGGCATAGCAGTATCCGAAACCGGCAAGACGGCGGCGGTCCCTCTCCCGCCTTACCGCTCACGTCTCATAGGCGGCCGGGCCTCCACCCCACTGCGGCCAATGTCTCCTTCACATGGAAGCGAAAATTGTCGTCCGTTGTTTCCTGCGACAGCAGACCCAACAACGGAGGAATGACTTTGGAGCCAAAGCGAGCCAGCGCGGCGGCGGCATCGGCTCTCGTCACCGTATCGCGAAGCGCGCCGAGCAGAGCGGAAATCGCGGCATCGTCTCCCAACATCCCCAAGGCACGGACGGCCGCGCCTCTCGTCACCATTTCTTCATCCCATCGATCCCCGCAGCCGGCAACCACACGGGATTCCATCGGCTGATCGGTCCCCTCGACGACCTTGATGAGGATCGGCACCGCCCTCCGGTCGCCGATTTGGCCCAGTGCTTCAACCGCGAGCGGACGCAGACCCGGTTCCTTCATGGTCACCACGAGGAATTCCACCGCCCGTTCGTCACCGATCTGCCCCAAGGCACGGACGACGTCTTCCCTGACCGCCGTGTCGCGGTCATTGAACAATACCGACAACAACGGATCGACGGATGCCGGCGAGCGCATTCTTCCGAGCGCCTCCACGGCGTGCAGCCGAACGAGCCAATCGGCGTGGGCCAACGCCGAGATCAGGGACGGAACGGCCGCATCCCCGATCGCCGCCAACGCCATTGCTGCCTCTTCCCGTACGGCTTTGACCTTGTCCTGCAACAGGGGAAGCAGCGGTTCGACCGAGTCCGGGCTCTTGATGCGGCCGAGCGCCTGGGCGGCGTGCATCCGGACAATCCAGTCCTTGTTGCCCAACGACGCCGTGAGGGGAGCCAAAACACGTTCGTCCGCGATCGAAGCGAGAATGGCCGACGCAGCTTCCTGCACCTCCAATTGGGGGGCCGACAGACAGGACCCGAGCGCGGGAATCGACGGCTCCCCGATCGCTCTGAGAGCCCCGATCGCGGCTTGCCGCACCGCCCGATCAGAATCGCGCAAAATCGATACCAAGGGAGCTACCGCGCGGGGGTCTTGCAGTGTACCAAGCGCCACCGCAGCTTCTTCCCGAACGGCCCAATCGCCATCTTTGAGCGCCGCTATGTGCTCGGCCACGACGTCGGCCATCGGGACTCCTCGTCAAGAATTTGGTGAGCGTAACACAGCCATTTTCGCACGGTCAAACGGAGCGGACCGCTGTCGCGGATGTCGATCCTCGTCCTCCGCCAGTGTACGACCGGGGCTCTCGGCACCGTGCCGTGATGATATCTATCGATGTCGTCTCTGCGGTCTTTTGGCCCGTGCCGGGAGATCGACCAGGGGTCCATGCCGCTTTGCAGGGGGTCTTGATATCTTGGATCTTCCAGCGCGATCGACTTACGAGACGGCTCCTGATCGAAGTGGCGTCCGAGCGACTGTGTTGGATGGTGACGCGAAGTCCCGTCACCGATCACAAGAAGACCGCCAACCGGTGAAGAATACCAATCCGACGTGGATCTGCGGCAGGTCAATGGAGGAGCGGGCAACGAATAACTTCTGCCGGAAGCCGCTACAGAACCTCGTGTCGGGGCTAGCCCTTTGCGAAGTCACCGGAGGGACCGAACCGTCCCAGATCCCCCAAGGGCCGGTCCACTCTGGCATTGTCAGCCAAACTCGAATCCACTCGTTCTTCTTCTGGCAGGGTCCAGCCAAGCTTTTCCAACGTCTCGAGCACGAGCAACCGCAGGGCGTCTTTGGCGCTGAGCCGGACCGACGCATACGACAGCACACGCTCGCCTTCGGACGCCACTTCGGAGGCTTTCGGATCATGCAGAAACGAAATGAGCGGCTCGATCGCGGCATCGCCAATGGCGGCCAGGGCGGCGCTTGCCTTTTCACGGAGCACACTGTCCTTGAGCAACATGATCAGATCGGGAATGACTCGAGGATCGCGGAATTGCCCTAACGCCGTTGCCGCCGCCTCCTTGATGAAGGCGTCTTCGCTGACGATGCAGCCGGGAGTGGGGGTGCCTTCCTGCTTGATGCCCTTCCCCTTCAACGCGTCGAGTACGGCCGGCAAGGCTCGCGGGTCCCCGATCATGCCCAGGGAGGCAATCGCGTGCCGCTTCACCGCGCCGTCTTTCATCGCATCGATCAACGCGTCGATCGCACGGGCATCCCCGATCATGCCCAAGGCGATCGTCGCGTCCTCGCGCACGGCGCGATCCGCATCCTTCAATGCGGCGATCAGCGCATCGACGACTTTGGGCTCTCGTATCCAGGTTCTCCCAATCTGATAGTCGGTCGTCATGCCGCCGAGCGCCCGCGCTGCATGGCAACGAACCACGAAATCCTTGTCTTTGAAACACTCGATGAGCGGATCGACGGACGCCTCGCCGATGTACACGAGCGCCGTGCCGGCCGTCTCACGCACGATCTTCGACGTGTCGCGAAAAAGCTTGATGAGCGCCGGGACGGCTTTGGGGTCGCCGATCTTTCCGAGCGCTTCCGCCGCCGCGCTCTTCACCGCGCCGTCGCGGTCTCGACAGGCGACGATGAGCGAATCGACCGCCTTGCGGTCCCGAATCTCTCCGCAGGTCTTTGCGGCATGTTCGCGAACCCGCCACCGCTCGTCCCGCAACGCGACGATGAGGCGGTCCACCAAGGCTCCGCCCATTTTGGCCGCCGACTCCACGGCCTGATTGCGGACTTCCATGATGGAATCGTTGAAAAGTTCGATCAACGCTTCCACGGCTTTCGGCCCTCCGATCTTCGCGATGCCGATTGCCGCGTACGCTCGTACGGACCAATATTCATCGCCGCAAGCCCCGATCAAGGCGTCGAGGCTTTTGGCGTCGGCCATTTCCGCGAGGCCCTTGGCCGCTTCCTCGCGTGTCGCATCGTCCACATCCTCGAGGGCATCCAACAAATCATCCAGCACTTGCGCCATGACAATGATCCTCTTCCTGACTGATCGGCTTACTGGTACGTATAATCCCGCTGCCCGCCGTACGGGTAGGTCCGCTTGCACCGGACGACGAGCGTCTGAGTTCCGCGGCCGCCGACGCATTGATCCAGCGAGGTTGAAAATTCAATCTTCCCGTCAAGGTTCACGATGAACGGAAAATCAAACGTAAAACTGACGAACTTATACTTCCCCGGCTTGAGCGCGAGGGTCTGCTTGTCGGTCGTTTTATACGCTTCCATCGATTCGGGATCGGAGTTCCAGATCGAAGGCGTCACGCCCGGCACATACCACCAGGAGGCGGGCTCGAGCACCGTCGAGTCGATGGTAATGGGATGTTCCGTGGTATACGCCGGCGGTGGCCCGGCTTGCGCCAATGAAAAGAGGCAGACCACCGAAAGCCCCACCCGTAACCCGGAAAGGACAACCGACCGCGCCGCGCGAGACATCCGCTGCATGCGAGAGTACTCCGGAGAATTCCTATTGCGGCATGCTGACGTTGGGCGCCGCCGCCACGAAGGCATACTGGAAAATCTCTTCCACTGACTTGCTGTCCCACTCGGTGTACGTCTGCAGCCCCAGCGTGCGCATCACCGTGGCCCCGGTGTCCAAAATGGAGACCGGTTGGTGAATCGCGTGGCCCTGCTTGATGCCGACGCCGGAGGCGATCCACGGCACGACAGGCGCCACCTCGTTCGGCTGGTCCCGATTCGCATCCCGCCCCTCGGCGGTGAGCGACGTGACGAACACCGTCGTGCGGTTCAAAAGTCTTTGTTCCTTGTAGATATCGAGAACCGACGCGATCGCTTTATCGACCGAACGGAGCGCCTCCCGATAGTCTTTCGATCCCCATCCCCGCGCAGCGCCGACACGTCCCGCCTCGGGCAGGTGAACCACCAACAAATGGGGCAACGAGAGAATGGCATGTCCGTACCCATGACCGCTGGTCGCCTTCTTGAAGTATTGCCTGATGTAGGACACGACCCTCTCGGGCGTGCATTCCGGCTTGAGCGGCCCGCACATCTGATAGTCAGTATAGGGCTCGGGTCTCGCGAGCTGGTAGAGCGACTCATCCATGAAGAAAATGGCGCTGTCGCGCCCGCCGCTCAAATCGAGGTAGTCGAACACGCTCGGGGCGCGGGGATAGCCCCGGCTGAATTCAAATGCATTCCAGGTGATCCCGTGCTTCTCAACCGGCATCCCGGTGATCAGCGAGGCCATCGTCGGGAGCCGAAGCGCCGGCGTCACGCCCTTCGCCGACCACGTGACCGATCCCTCCTTGATGAGTCGGCCGACGGTGGGCATCGTGCCTCCCTTCAGGGAATCCTGGCTGAATCCCTCCAGCACGAACAGAATCACATGCTCCGTGAGGGGGGCCGTCGGGGTCGTTCCATTGGTTGCAGCAGCGGCGACGGGGCTTCCGGCGGAGGATTCAAGCAAGAGGAGCAATAGACCGACAACAATCGTATGGACGCGAACCATAGTAATCTTCCAACTCCTTCCACCACAAGGGGAGAAGTACCTTAGCACGCGAATTTTCTCGAAGGCAAGGTGGGCGGGGCTCTGCGCCCGTTGGTGGCGAACGCTGGATTCCGATGTTATGCTTGAGACGTTTCGCGGGACCTGGTTGCCCTCAACCAACGGGTGGCTGATGCCCCAGTCCACAGAGAGGGTGCACGTGACGGCCGGTTCCGAACGATTCCAGTCCGAATTCGGGCGTCCTGCCCGCTTCATCATCCCAATCTGGTCGGTCCTGTTGCTGTCCCTGCTCCACGTTGCTCCGACGAGGGCCGAGGTTCGCATTGTGACGAGCCACGGCGAGCATCGCATGGGCGACCGGGATACCAGGGAAGAGGGCGCTCGCCTCGCCACGGAGGCGGCCAAGCGCGACGCGTTGGAGCAGGTGGCCACGTATCTCGAGAGCATCACCGTCGTTCAAGGCACGGACGTGACGAAGGATGAGATCCGCAGCTATACCGCAGGCTTGGTTCTTGTTCTCGATCAACACACCGATCTGACCCTCGAAGGCGAGACCATCGTGGTGCATGTGACCCTCACCTCGCAACTCGACACGGATCAAGTGGCGCAGGCCATCACCATCCTGCGCGAGAATGAGGATGCACGCCGACAGCTGCTCGCGCTGCGGCAGGAAAACGAGCAGCTGCAACAGCAACTCGAGGCGGCCAACCAGGCGCTGACCGTCGCGACGTCTGCCGATGCGGTACAGCAGGCAAGCCGCGAGCGGCAGGACCTGCTCAATCGAGTTCAATCCAATGCCATGGTGGCGCAGGCGTGGACCGATTGGGTCATCGCCTCCCCCGTCGTCGCTCCTTATCCCTGGCCCGGTCCCGCTCGAACGCAGGCGCTGCTCAGCATCGCACGCGGACTGTATCCGGCAAGCCCGCATGTCGAGACCGCGCAACAGACCATGACCCAGCGGCCCCCCGCTCCTGCTCAGCCTCCCGCTCCTCCTGCTCCTCCGAGTCCCGGCTCGGTCCCCCGTATGCCTACGTACCAGACGGTTCCAGCGCCCAACTCGGCAGGTCCGCGGACCTTGAATGAAGTCACGTCGAATCCAGGGGAGCCCGCTCGACTCAGCAATCAGACGTCCGGACTGCCCTCGCGCACAATGACGGACAACCGCCAAGTCAACCCGCTGACTCGGCCGTCACACGGGGCGGCTTCCCTGGAATCGAATCGGCGGCCGGCATCCCGATCCGTCCAGTCGCTGCGCCAGTTCTTGCAACCCCCCGCAATGCAGCCGGCCGGACAGCTTCCAGTCGCCAAGCAACTGCCGACGACGACCAATCAGGATCCTCCATCCCCCCACCAATTGCCGCCTGTTCCTTATCTGAACACGGCGGGATCCTCGGCAGGCCATGCGTCAGGCGGAGGAGGACGCTAGCGCCATGCCCGTGCGAGCCGTCTTTCTCGCGGTCCTGTTCCTCCTCAGCGTCTGGCCGTCGATCGCGACGGCTGTCGATGAAGAGCAAGTTCGGTCGCGCGCCGAGCGGTCATTCGACCGTCTGAAGCAACAGGGCGCGGACAAAGCGGCCGTCCAGTCTCCGCCACCGGCATTCCCGCAACCTCGCGGCGAAGACACCCCACTGTACGCTTCGGACCGCTACCTGATCGGAAAGGGCGAGGGCGACATGTCCAAGGGCCGGCTCGTGTGCCAGCGGGTCTCGGAACTCTCGGCGCGCACGGATCTCGCCAAACAAATCCGCATCCTGGTCAAAGAGCACATGGTGGACCGGGTCCGTGAGCGCAGCGGCCGCGATGCCGAGCAGGACATTGAAATCACCAGAGAGGAACTCGTCCAGGAATTCCTCCAAGGCGTGACCATTGTCGATCGTCAGATCGACGAAGAGAAAAAACTGTGTACCGCGACCGCTGTCATGCCGAAGAGCCAGATTCAGCCAAAGGCTGTCCCGGAACAGGCCGGATCAATCTCGGATGTCGGTCGGTAGACCGCCGTCCAGTACTACACGCATCGCCGCTCCTCCTCATTGCACTTCGTGAGAACGTTCGGGTATGTAGTGCTCCATGCCCGTCGAGAATAATTTTCAGCACGATGAACTGTCGCGAAAAAATCCTGGGGAGCGCCTGACCTACGCCGAATTGAGCGGGACGGCGGTTCCTGATTCCCCCGCTTGGCATGAAGCCATGGCGCGTTACGGCGCCAGGTTCTCGAAGGCCGGCGTGCGCATGATTCTGTTCCTCCATGGCGCGATCCACGGCACCGATGTGTTCGGCGCCCAGCGGTTGGACCACGCGGGCGGCCTCAAGCGAGGCTACTCCCGCGGGGTCTCAGGCCTCGATGCGCTCTTAGCTCTCATGCGTCAGGAGACCAACGGCATTCCCCTTCTGCCGGGCGGGCTCAGGCCACCGCTTTCCGACGATGAAGCGACGAAAACACTGCTCGACGAGCAAATTGGAGACGCGGGCAATATCACGAGTGCCGATCTCGAACTGTTCCGCAAAGCGATCAACCGAAACGTTTCCCCGCCCATCCTCTGTCAACGCCTCTTATGGTCCTCAGAGCATCACCATCTCGGGCGCGCAACGGCGGCGTTGCGGTTCCTCGACAGAATCAGCCGACTTCGCGAGGAACACCAACTGTCCGAGGGACAACGCATCCTGGTTTTTGCCCACGGGCAGGCCGGGTTGGTCCTTGCGTTGGTTTCCAATCTCCTTTGCCCAAGCCCGATCACCGGCCGATCGAAATTGTTGCAGATCGTCTCGTCGTACGCCGGACAGACCAACCAGCCGGCGTTGGCGACTGTCGTGAACCGGGTGGAGGCGATCTTGGCGGACGTCTCGTCGTTCAACCGGTTTCCGCTCGATGTCGTGACCCTCGGCACGCCGGTTCGATATGGATGGGACCCATCCGGCATCGGAAACCTTTTGCACATCGTCAATCATCGGCAGTTGAGGACCGACGGCAAAACCTGGCTCGCCAAGATGGAGTTACCGCAAATCACGATGGAGATGCCGATTGCCTGGGGTGGTGACTACGTGCAGGAGTTGGCCGTGGCCGGAACCGATGCCGTGCCGGAAACCGACGAAGCCGAGACGGCCAATAAGGCCATATGGGAACTCGTCGAGCCTTACGACGGGTTCGAGCGGTGGCTGGAGTGCGCACGACGCGCCGTCCGGTTCCCGAGCGAAGGCGGATGCCTCTTGGTGGACTACAAGGACTCCACCGGCTCCACCAATCCACGCGATCACTATTATGGCCATGCCGCTTACACACGGCGAGACGCTCTATTGTTCACGACCGCGCGTATTGCGGAGGCGTGCTACGGTCAGGAATAGAAGAGCGAGCGGCGCCTCATCTCGCGACATTTTTGTTCCCTTTCAAGCGTTTTTTTGAAACTTCCCACCCCTGCCTCGTGGCCGAACCGAAAGCCCATTGCTAAAGGATTGAATTTCTGCGGCCGAAGGAGAGGGCCGCACCGGTCGCACACCAGGTCCGAACTTTGCTCACTCCCCGGTCCGATTTTTTCCCTGAACGCGTGCAGGCCGGAATGGATGGATCGTATGACGCACCAGGCTTCATCTTACAACTACGGAGGATTACGCATGCAGGACGTGAGTGGTTTCGTGACACCTCTCTTTCGATCGATCGTCATCGCCGCTGGATTAGCCGTCTTGGGGGATGCCGCGGCTGAAGCGGCGACGGCCCGGGCGGCGAAGGACCCAGCCGAGC
>DASTSI010000074.1:0-3641 GCA_035760745.1 Nitrospira sp.
CTGCACCTCAATCTTCGCATCCTGGACAGGACGAGCCAGTTCCTCGCTGCGCTGAAGAACGTTACCGACCCCGAGCGCAAGCGGAAGACCATCGGCCGCCTCTTCATTCACAATTTCGAAGCGGAATCCAAGAAGCTCAAAGGGGTGGCCTATCTCGTTCAGGGCACCCTCTATCCGGACGTGATCGAGAGCGTCAGCTTCAAGGGCCCCTCTGCCACGATCAAGACGCATCATAACGTCGGCGGATTGCCCGCCCGCATGAGACTGAAGCTCATTGAACCCTTGCGCGAGCTGTTCAAGGACGAGGTGCGGGTGCTCGGGAAAGAGTTGGGCCTGCCGGACGAGATCATCTGGCGGCAGCCGTTCCCGGGACCCGGCCTGGCGATCCGCGTCCTCGGGTCGGTGACGAAGGACCGCCTGGCTATCCTGCGCGCGGCGGAAACGATCGTGGATCAAGAAATCCGAAGCGCCGGGTTGTATCGGGAGATCTGGCAGGCGTTCGCGGTGCTGCTGCCCATCCGCACGGTCGGCGTGATGGGAGACCAGCGCACCTACGAGCATGTCGTCGCGATCCGGGCCGTCACGAGCCTCGACGGGATGACTGCGGATTGGGCGAAAATCCCCAATGAGGTGCTGGGACGGATGTCGAACCGGATCATCAACGAAGTGAAGGGCGTGAACCGGGTCGTGTACGATATCAGCTCGAAACCGCCGAGCACGATCGAATGGGAATGAGGATGCCTGAACCGAGCTTGGCGAAGCCCGTCGGGCCCGTGCGTCCGCTCTTGCCGGCGGCGGGATCCGGGATAGGTCTCACGAAAGCCTAGCATGGACGTTCGTCTCCAAAAACTGATCGCGGGGACGGGAATCGCCTCCCGGCGCAAGGCGGAGGAATTGATCGCGACCGGCCGCGTCATGGTCAACGGCAAGGTTGTCACTGAGCTGGGCACCAAAGTGGATCCTGTGCGGGACCATGTCAAAGTGAACGGAAAGCACTTGAGCGCGGCTCAACCGTTCGTGTACCTCATGCTCAACAAGCCCAAACACGTGATGTCCACGCTCGACGATCCGGGCGGCCGGACCACGGTGAAGGATTTCCTCCGCGGAGTGTCGGTTCGGGTGTTCCCGGTCGGCAGGCTGGACTTCGACAGCGAAGGACTCATGCTCCTCACGAACAACGGGGACTTGGCCCAAGCCCTGCTCCATCCGCGCTATCATGTGCCGAAGACCTACCTGATCAAGGTCAAAGGGGTGCTGACCGACGACGAGATCCGGCAATTGGAACGGGGCGTGAGGCTCGAGGACGGCATGACGAGTCCAGCCGTGGTGAAGAAGGTCCGGAAGGCGGAAGCCAACTCGTGGCTCGAGCTCACCATTCGCGAAGGGCGGAAGCATCAGGTCAAACGGATGCTCGACTTGGTCGGCCATCCCGTCATCAAGCTCGTCCGCATCCGGATGGGCCCGCTGTCGCTCGGGGATTTGGCGCCCGGAGAATTCCGATTCCTCACCGACCGGGAAGCGAACCACCTGCGGGAGTTGGTGGACGAACGTCTCCTCGCGGTTGCCCGAGGAGAACAGCCGAATCCCGGTCCCAAGCGATCGGCGAGACCGGCGGGGTGGGCCAAGCCCGGGCGAGCCAACAAGCATTTCTCCAGGAAGGCCGGAGTCGCATGAAGATTCGCACCCATCGTTGCGGTGAACTGACGAAGCAGCAGGTCGGGCAGACCGTCGTCCTGAACGGGTGGGTCCAGCGGCGTCGTGATCACGGCACGGTGATCTTCATCGACCTACGGGATCGCACGGGGATTACGCAGGTCGTTTTCAACGCCGAGCGCAACGCGGCGGTCCACAAGATCGCGCATGCGTTGCGGAGCGAATGCGTCGTGTCGGTGACCGGGCAGGTCTTCGCGCGGCCCGACGAATCGAAAAATCCGAACATCCCGACCGGCGACATCGAAGTGTTTGCCGATGAAGTCGAAATCCTGAACGATGCCAAGACGCCGCCGTTTGTCATCGAGGACGAGGCCGAAGTCACCGAAGCGGTCCGCCTCAAATACCGGTTCCTGGACCTCCGCCGCCCGATGATGCAGCGGCTGCTCGGGCTTCGCCACCGCATCATGCAGGCGACGAGAGGATTCCTCAACGCCGAAGGTTTCCTGGAAGTCGAAACGCCGATCTTGACCAAGAGCACGCCCGAGGGCGCGCGCGACTATCTGGTGCCCAGCCGCGTCAATCCCGGCCAGTTCTTCGCGTTGCCGCAATCGCCGCAATTGTTCAAGCAGATCCTCATGGTGAGCGGCGTGGACCGGTACTATCAGATCGCCCGCTGCTTTCGGGATGAAGATCTGCGCAACGACCGGCAGCCCGAGTTCACGCAGATCGATCTCGAAATGTCGTTCGTCGACCGCGAACAGGTGATGAGCCTGATGGAGCGCATGATCGCCGCGGTGTTCCGGGAGGCAGGTGGCGTGGAGTTGCCGTCGCCGTTTCCCCGGATGACGTATGCCGACGCGGTGGGCCGTTACGGCTCCGATAAGCCGGACCTCAGGTTCGGGATGCCGCTCCACGACGTCACCGCCTTCGGCGCGGCAAGCGAGTTCAAAGTGTTCAAGGATGCGGCAACGAAGGGCGGCATCGTGAAGGCCTTGGTCGTGAAGGGCGGGGCCGCCATGCCGCGGAGCCGCATCGATGCGCTGGGCGACACGGCGAAGAGCTTCGGCGCCAAAGGACTGGCCTGGCTCAAGATCACGCCGGACGGCCAGCTCGAGTCCGTGATCGCGAAGTTCCTGGACGCCGCGGCGTTCCGGGCCGCGCTGCCCGAGGCCCAACCGGGCGATTTAGTGCTCTTCGGCGCCGACCAGCCGGCGGTCGTGCACGACGTGCTGGGCCGCATCCGGCTCTTACTGGGGGAGGAGTTGAATCTGATCGACAGGACGGCCTGGAGACCGCTCTGGGTCACCGAATTTCCCTTGCTGGACTATTCCCCCGAAGAAAAGCGCTACGTGTTCATGCACAATCCCTTTGCCGCGCCGATGGACAAGGACGTCGCGTTGTTGGACAGCGAACCGCTGAAGGTCCGGGCCAAGGCGTATGACCTGGTGCTGAACGGCAACGAGATCGGTGGCGGGAGCATCCGGAATCATCGAAGCGAGATCCAGCTTCGCATCCTGGATTTGCTCGGCATCGGCAAGGAGCAGGCGCACGCCAAGTTCGGCTTTTTGCTCGACGCGCTCGATTACGGCGCGCCCCCGCACGGCGGCATTGCGTTCGGCCTGGACCGGCTCGTCATGCTGCTGGGCCATGCCGATTCGATTCGGGACGTCATCGCCTTCCCGAAGACCCAACGGGCGCAATGCCCGTTGACGGATGCGCCCTCCGCGGTCAGCCCCGAGCAATTGAAGGAGTTGCGCATCAAACTGGATCTGATCGAATAGGGGCGCCTATGCCCGCCAATACATTCGGCCGGCTCTTCACCGTCACCTCCTTCGGGGAAAGCCACGGTCCCGCGATCGGCTGCGTGGTCGACGGCTGCCCTCCCGGATTGGCTCTTTCGGCCGAGGACATTCAGAAGGATCTCGACCGACGGAAGCCCGGCACATCCCGCCACGTCACCCAGCGGCAGGAGTCCGACCTCGTCGAAA
>DASTSI010000075.1:0-2614 GCA_035760745.1 Nitrospira sp.
GATCATTCCCCACACCGACCGGTTGGACTACGTCTGCGCGATGGCAAACAACTATGCCTATGTGCGCGCGGTGGAGAAGCTGTTGGGCCTGACCGTGCCGGAACGTGCCGAGTACATCCGCACGATCGTCGCCGAAATGCAGCGCATCGTGGGGCACCTGTTCTGGCTCGGCACGCAGGCGCTCGATATCGGCGCCATGACGGTCTTCTTTTGGACGTTTCGTGAGCGCGAAGTGCTGCTCGATCTGTTCGAAAAGCTCTGCGGCGCACGCTTGACGTTGAACTATTACCGAGTCGGCGGAGTCGACAGTGATTTCACGCCCGATCTGGTGCAGCGGCTCAAGACCTTCCTCGACACGTTTCCCGAGAAGGTCACGGAATACGACTCGCTGATCGCGTCCAACCGCATCTGGCTGGGACGGACGAAAAACGTGGCGGTGATTTCGGCCGAAGACGCCATCAACTTCGGCTGCTCGGGACCCGTACTGCGAGGCTCGGGCGTGGCCTACGACATCAGGAAAGAAGAACCCTACGGGGTCTACGACAAGGTCGATTGGGAAGTGCCCGTCGGCAAGAACGGCGACACGTACGACCGCTACTGGATCCGCATGGAAGAAATGCGGCAGAGCGCCCGCATCATCAAGCAATGTCTGGATCAGATGCCGCCGGGCCCCATCATGGCGGATGCGCCGCAATATGTCCCGCCGCCGAAACAAAAAGTCATGCGAGACATGGAGAGCCTGATCCACCATTTCATCATCTTCACGCAGGGATTCAAGCCGCCGAAGGCGGAAACGTATTGCGCCACTGAAGCGCCGAAAGGCGAATTGGGATTCTTCATCGTGAGCGACGGCAGTCCCCGTCCCTATCGGCTGAAGATCCGCTCGCCGTCCTTCGTCCACATGGGCGCGTTCGACCACATGGCCCGTGGGTATCTGATCTCGGACATCATTACGATCTTCGGGACGTACGATATCGTCATGGGAGAATGCGACAGGTAGGCGGCAGGGTGGGGCCCCTTCACGGGCGGCGTGATTCATCGGATCGGACTTTGAGGGCGGGACGCCGTCGGCTCACCCCTTCGCGGCTCCGAATCGGGCACAGGGTCAGCGGAACATGTTGCGCGAGAAGTATCAGAAAGAGATCGACGAGCTTCTGAGCCGGTATCCGGTCAAGCGGTCGGCGCTGATCCCGTTGCTGTATTTAGCGCAACGGGAGGAAGGCTACGTGACCGAGTCGGCGATGCTCGAAATTGCCGGCATGCTGAACCTGACACCGCCCCAGGTGTATGAGACGGCCACCTTCTACACGATGCTGAATCTCAAGAAGGTGGGCAAGTATCATATCCAGGTCTGCAAGTCGCTGATGTGCGCGTTGGTCGGGTCCGACACCGTGATCGGCTGGATCACGAGCAGGCTCGGGATCGCACCCGGAGAAACGACGCCGGACGGACTCTTTACGCTGACCGCCGTCGAGTGTCTCGCGGCCTGCGGCACCGGCCCGATGATGCAAATCAACGACGACTATTACGAGCGGCTCACCGAAGCCAAGGTAGACCGGATCTTGTCCGACTTGCGGGCGACGGGCACCAGCGATCTGAAAAGCGGCCCCTATATGTGGCCGGAGCCCGCTTCGGCACGGCCCGGTGTGTAATTTCAGTGGATCATATCGTTCGCAATGGGCTCACCAGGGATGATTCGCGGTAGCCATATTGCCCACGTATGAACTCATCCTCCTGAACAACATGAGCCAGCCGGGGTACGGCGGGTCGCTGGCGGAGTATGAGAAGACCGGCGGCTATCAGGCGCTGCGAAAGGTGCTGGGAAAGATCGCGCCGGCCGACGTGACGACGACCGTGATGAAGTCGGGATTGCGGGGACGAGGCGGCGCCGGATTTCCGACCGGCGTGAAATGGGGATTCCTCCCCAAAGATTATCAAGGGCCGCGCTATCTCTGCTGCAACGCGGACGAGAGCGAGCCGGGAACCTTCAAGGATCGACAGTTGATGGAGCGCGATCCTCATCAACTGCTCGAAGGCATCGTCCTGGCGGGGTATGCGATCGGGGCGGAGACGGCGTACATCTATATCCGCGGCGAGATGGCCCTGGGAGCCCGAATACTCGAGAAGGCCCTCGCCGACGCGCGCGCCGCCGGTTATGTCGGCCGGAACATCCTGGGAACCGGCGTCCATGTCGACATTTGGGTCCACCGGGGCGCCGGAGCCTATATCTGCGGCGAGGAAACCGCCCTGCTCGAATCGTTGGAGGGGAAGCGCGGGCTTCCACGGGTGAAGCCGCCGTTTCCCGCGACGCACGGCCTCTACAACAAGCCGACGGTGGTGAACAACGTCGAAACTCTCTCCAATCTTCCGCACATCATCAATCGGGGGGCCGAATGGTTCGCCGCGATCGGTTCGCCGCCGAAGAGCACCGGCACCAGGATCTTCTGCGTCAGCGGCCACGTGAAGCGGCCCGGCAACTACGAAGTCCCCATGGGGGTCACGTTCCGGGAGTTGATCTTCGAACATGCGGGCGGCATGCGAGGCGACAAGGCGCTGAAAGCCTTCATTCCCGGCGGAGCGTCGGCTCCGTTCCTAACGCCCGATCATCTCGACG
>DASTSI010000076.1:0-2474 GCA_035760745.1 Nitrospira sp.
GACGTCGATCTGTCGGGCCCCTTCCCAGGAGCATCGAATATGACGCACTGGTATTGGTAAGTGACGATATTTGCTGAGGAAGGTGTCTTCCTCTAAGAGCCGGACTTCCGCGATCTCGCTGAGTCCCCAGTTGACAGCATCGGGCCGCAGACTTGTATGAACTGTCAAGCCATTAGAAAGATGGAGCTCGTGTACTACGTGAAACCTTAGCGTTTGCAGGGTCCGCGGCAGGTATTCTGGACGGACCAGACCTTCGCTCGTCCATATATAGTCGAAAACGATGTCGATAACCGTGCCGTAGTGTTGCCAACGCAAATCCTCGAGGATGCACGGCTCGATTTCTAGCGCGGTACGACTAGCCCTCGCGCTTCACCCGCTTCTGGCGCGCGATCTCGCGCTCGCTGGGAGAATCGGGACTGGTGTCGCCGAGCTTTACGTCACCCTCTCGCTCGTAGTGGCCGACCATCAGACCGTTTGACGCGACGCGAGAGCTCTTGAGCCTGAACGAATGTGGCGCCGATCCGTCGGCAAATAACTTTTTGCCGGTCCCAAGCACGACCGGCACTGTGAAGATGCTGATCGCATCGACGAGATCGTTGGCGAGCAGCGCGTGGACGAGCTCGGTACTGCCCTGGGTGACGAGGTTGGGGCCGTCTTCCTGCTTGAGGCGCTTCACCTCGGTGATGTCGCGTAAAAGCACCGAGCCCACCCAGCCCGTATCCACGTCGCCGGAGCGGGAAACGACGTACTTCCTGATCTGGTTGAACGTCCTGGCGATACCGCCCGCCGGCGCGCTTTCATCGTAGTAGGGCCAGTACGCGGCGAAGATCTCGTAGGTCTTCCTGCCGAGCAGGAGATCGAATTTGCCCTTGAAGAGGCGATCAATCTCCTCGCCGAACTCCGGGCTGAAGTAGGGCATCGCCCAGCCGCCGAATCTGAAGCCGTTGCTGGTATCCTCGGCGCGGGCTCCCGGCGCCTGCATGACGCCGTCCAGGGAAACCTGGGCGCCAACTATGATCTTCCGCATTGGTCACTCTCCTTGTCTACCGATGCGACGAACGACCTGGCGCCGAATCGACAAGCTCGAAACAAAAATCTGAAATCTGTCGTTGCATCGCGCTCGGCGTCGGAGATGTTGAGGTTTTTCCAAGACTCAATGAGCGGGCAGTCGGTGGTCCGTTACAGAGCGAGGTTGGGGCGCTGATGTCGCGACAACTATCGCCAATCCTTCGTGTTATGAAGCCTCAACGATTATAACGGAGTCCTCGCTGACCTCCTTCAAATCGACAAGCCGCCAAAATGCTGCAGCGTCCATGGGTCCCAGCACGTCGATAGTTGACGCCTCCTCTAACGTGAGGTCAGGATCAGTAACGTGACCATTGTCTTCAACGACTATTACAATTCTCCGTTCGGCCGAGGCAGCCAGACATGCATTGACTGCATCTTCAAAGGCACCCCTTAGGTCGTCTGCAACACAGAGTTTTGCGGCTTCGTCTTCCGCGCCGTATTCGAAGAGGGCGTTTGAGCTGCGATAACCTCCAGGCTCATCCTCGAGGACGACATGGACAGCGCTGCCACGAAGCGGCCGGCCGAGGTAACGGCGGAGACTTGGAATGAAGCCTGCGCGATCTGCAGCCGCGTCGTCCCTGAGGACCGATTCGAGAATGAAGGGCCCGACGCGCTCAGGAATGAAGCGCGGTGGCCCTTCGCTCACGACTGTCAAGATGAAGGTCACGGATTCATTTCTTGGGGATTACGTCGTGAATGTTATCGAGAACTTCACGAGTGGCCTTGTCTAGAACGTTCCCTAAATTCGTTATGAGCACGTTGTCCTTGCCTCCAAGGCCTCCAGCCTTCTTGATGGCCTCGATGCGATTACCTAGCTCGCGGCGTGAAAGACCGATTTGCCTGGCTACTGTAGAACTGATTTTCTTTCCGCCAAATATTACTCGTTCGCCCTCGCCCAACGGGAGGTTCTCTGATACGGCCATCCCGATCAAGAAAACTCCCTTACCAATGTTCCCGGCGGCAAGTTCGTCCATGCCGCGGTCAGCCGTGTTAATTCCGAAACCCTCTATCATCGTCCCCATGAGAACTGCTCCCAACGCCTTGGCCGTCCCGCGGACACCGCCTTGCTGGTGCCCTGAAATAGCCGCAGCTTCCCAATAGTCATTCGCACAGGATGGCCACGGAACACACAAACCCATCGGATCACTGAAATTGACCGGGTCACCAGCCGCGAACCCATAGAGGTTCATCCCGCCGGCGAGACCGATGGGATCCTGCTGGGTGAACTGACCGGTCTCTGGACTGTAGTATCTGTTTCGCATGTACTTCATGCCCGAGGCGTCGAGCTTCTCCGAGATAAGGTTTCCCCACCAGGTGTTGAGAACCGCTCGGTTGACCAACTGTCCGTCGGCGTTCTCCTGGCCACCGGGCCACTCGATCACTGGGCAGTCTGTGGCTCCGTTACA
>DASTSI010000077.1:0-2852 GCA_035760745.1 Nitrospira sp.
TGCTCCTCGCGTCCACGATCGGCACGGGCTGTTCAAACATCATCCGGTCCGGGCTCATGAACAGCAACACGATCTTCCTCGACCCCAACACCAGCCGAACAATTTATACGCAACTGAGGAACGCTTCAGAAAATCAACAGGTGACGCTGATGAGCCTCAACAGCAAATTGACGGCGAAGGGGTACCAGCTCGTTCAGGATCCGGAGCAAGCCAATTATTGGATCCAGGCCAAGGTCATCTACTGCCACAAGGCTGCGGAGGGCGTCACACCGGAAAACGTCGCCAAGGCCGGTCCCGGCGCGGGGATCAGCACCGGAGGCACTCCAATGGCCTCGGCCGCTGATCCGATGGCCGGGAACATGATGCAAATGGCCGGCATGCCGGATATGAACGCGATGATGCGGCAAATCAGCAGCATGCGCGGCATGGGGGGAATGGGCTTTCCCGGAATGCAACCACCTCCGAAAGAAGAAGGGGTGGTGTATCTCTGCGTGGCGGACGTGCAGATCACAGACCGTAAAATCGGCAGGAGTCTTGGTCAGCCGGCCGGTCTGGGCGCCGCGGAGAAAGCGGATGGTTCTGGGCCGAAAGTTCAGCTCATGCGCATGGTGGGCCACGTGCGCCAAAAAGATTTGGACATTCCCGAAGCGTCGCCGATCATCCAAGACAAAATCGTCACCGGAATCGCGGGATTGTTTTAGTTAGCGTGGAGCGCCGCCAGCCTGTTTCTCACCTCTCGGCACCAGATGCACCGCTCCCGCCTTGATGGCGGCCCGCACGGGGGATCCGACTCCCAGCGCCAATTCAACGAGCGCCGATCGAGTGACGAGGGCCGTCAGAGGAAACCCGCAGTCGACCGTCACCTTCGCCAACGCGCCGACCGACGTGATGCTCCTCACGGTCGCGGGAAGGTGATTTCTGGCGCTTGTGGCTCCGGCGTCCGCCGATTCGATCGTCACGTCCTCGGCCCGAATGCAGAGAAATACTGCCGGTCCGATGGGTTCCGTTGCGACGGCGGTCAGCGAGACGCTCCCTACCTGAACCGTGGCCAGATCGTCCCGCATCTCGGTGACCGATCCTTGCAGCACCGTCTCCACGCCGACGACTCGCGCCACGTCGGCGTTGTTCGGCCGGCTGAACACCTCTTGAGGCGCGCCGGTCTGCAAAATCCGGCCGTCATCGATCACGGCGACATAATCCCCCAAAGCCAAGGCTTCCGTCCAATCATGGGTCACGACGACGGAGGGAATGGCCAGGCTCTGCAACAGACGACGGAGCTCTCCCGACAAGTTGGCCCTGGTCGGTGCATCGAGCGCCGATAAGGGCTCATCCAACAGAAGCAATCGCGGGCGTCTGGCGATCGCTCGGGCCAATGCCACCCGCTGCTGCTGTCCGCCGGACAGGTGGCCCGGTCGTTGCTGCGCGAGATGATCGATCTGGAGGAGGCCAAGCACTTCTGTAACACGTGCGGCTTTTTCCTGCCTCGAAAGCCCGGTCAGTCCATAGGCGACGTTTCCCTCCACCGTGTAGTGGGGAAACAACGCATAATCCTGGGACATGTAGCCGAGATCCCGGTCTTGGGGTGGAAGATTGATGTTCTTCGTGGCGTCGAACCAGCAACGGCCATTGCACAGGATCGTGCCCTCCTCCGGCCGCTCCAAGCCCGCCAGGCAACGAAGGATCGTCGTCTTTCCCGAACCGGACGCGCCGAAGAGAATGAGGACCGACGGCGGATCGAGCGCGAGTTTTAATTCGGCGGCCACGAGGGCGCGGCCAGGAAAGTTCTTCCGGATTGCAACCGCTATTTCTGCGGCCATACCGACCACACGCGGCGGTTGACCGCATAGACCAGCAGGAGGACGAGGTAGGATATGGCGAGGAGGAAGGCGGCCGTTTTCGCCGCGCCGGCGTAGTTCAGGGCCTGGACTTCGTCGTAAATATCGATCGAGACGGTGCGGGTGACTCCCTCAATGTTGCCTCCGACCATAAGGACCACCCCGAACTCCCCCAAGGTATGAGCAAAGCTCAGGACGACCCCCGTGACCAGCCCGGCAGTGGAAAGCGGAGCGATGAGCTTAAAGAACGTCTGTATTTTTGATTGCCCAAGCGTCCATGAGGCCTCGATCAGTTTCCGATCGACTTGCTCGAACGCGGTGGCAAAGGGCTGGACGGCGAACGGCAGACTATACACGATGGAGGCGAGCAAGAGCCCCTGAAAGCTGAACGGCAGCGAGTGACCGAACACCTCCGTGTAGAGTGTCCCGAGGGGACTGTGAGGGCCGATCGCCACCAGCATGTAAAAGCCCAAGACCGTCGGAGGCAGGACCAACGGAAGCGCGACCACCGATTCGACGAGAAACTTCCAGCGCCACCTCGAGTAGGTCAGCCAATAGGCAATCGGCAATCCGATGATGAGAAGGGCACTTGCGGCCAGAGTCGCCAGCTTGAAGGTCACCCAGATCGCCGTCCAATTCATGGCCTGCCGCCGCCGCGATGGATCCCGACATCATCGCGGCGCGTTGCGGTACCTTGGAATTGGTTGCGCGCGCTGATTTTCATCACGGCCTCCTTCTCCGGCTCTGCCGGCCTCGTGTTTGCGCCCTGTCGTTTATTTGCACTGAAACTGGATTCCCCACCGTCTTCCCGTTTCTTCACCTTCCTGGCCCTCGAGGCCCGAGATGGTCGGGCTGCCTTTCACTGCTCCGTCTCGAAGCACGAAATACCCGCCTGGACACTTCTGATCGATGATCTGGAGCGCCCGCTTTCGATGCGGCGAGCCCATCGGCCCGCCCCGATCCTCTTTATAGAGATACGTCACGACTCCGCCCGATTCCGTTTCTCTCACCAACTGC
>DASTSI010000078.1:0-2507 GCA_035760745.1 Nitrospira sp.
GATTGAACAGATCCTGCTTGGGATCCTGGAGCTTTTGAATATCGTAGATGGCCTTCCGGGCGGGGAACGGCGGCATCATCGTAAAAGACATCCCGTCCTGAACGGCCGTCTGGCAGGCCAGGCAGGTCTTCACCTTCGGATCGTCTTTGGTCCTATAGTACGTCGCACAGGCGCCGCAAAATCCGCCGAGACATCCCACACCGCGGACGACCTCCTGCCCCGTGTACCAGAGGGCCTTGACGACGGTGATTCCTTCCGGCACCTCGTACTTCTTCCCCGCGATCTCGATCGTCACCATCCGCGGCTTCAACACCTCGGGTTGGTCGATGATGTTTTCTGTCGCCTGATCTGCCATTGGACTCTCTCTCGGACGAGGGACGACCAGCGAGAGGATCGCGGCCGAAACCCTCCGTCTCCGCTCCTCCGGTTAGGCCGCGATGGAATCGATGATCCGGTTCAACGTCACACTGGGACGCATGGCCTTCGACGCTTTGGCATCGTCGGGATGATAATACCCGCCGAGATCCACGGGTTTTCCCTGTGCACTCAGCAATTCGGCGTGGATCTTCGCCTCGTTCTCTTCCAACTGTTTGGCCACCTGCGCGAACTTCGCCGCCAAGTTCTTGTCCTCGGTCTGCGCGGCCAGGGCCTGGGCCCAATACAGCGCCAGATAGAAATGGCTCCCCCGATTGTCGATCTCGCCGACTTTGCGGGCCGGTGACTTATTGCTCTCCAAAAACTTCGCATTCGCCTGATCCAGCGTATCGGCCAGGATCTTCGCCACGCGGTTGTTTCCCGCCTTCGCCAGGTGCTCCAGCGATGCCGCCAGCGCCAGGAATTCGCCGAGCGAGTCCCACCGCAGATACCCTTCCTCCTGGAACTGCTGGACGTGCTTCGGAGCCGACCCGCCGGCCCCCGTCTCGAACAGGCCGCCGCCGTTCAAGAGCGGGACGATGGAGAGCATTTTGGCGCTGGTGCCGATCTCGAGAATCGGAAACAGGTCCGTGAGGTAGTCACGCAGAACGTTGCCGGTGACCGAGATGGTATCCTTGCCTTCCTTCATTCGCTGCAGCGAAACGCGCATCGCCTCTGCGGGAGCCAGAATCCGGATATCGAGCCCCTTGGTATCGTGATTCGGCAGATAGCCTTCGACCTTCTTGATCAACTCGGCATCGTGTGCCCGCGTCTTGTCGAGCCAGAAAATCGCCGGATCGCCGGTCGCCTTCGCGCGGTTGACGGCCAGCTTGACCCAGTCCTGGATCGCCGCATCCTTGACCTGACACATCCGCCAAATGTCGCCTTCCTCGACCTTGTGCTCGAGCAGCGTCTTGCCCGACGCGTCCACGATGCGTATCGTGCCGTTGCCCGGCGCTTTGAAGGTTTTGTCGTGCGAGCCGTATTCTTCCGCCGCCTGCGCCATGAGTCCGACGTTCGGCACGCTGCCCATCGTTTTCGGATCCAGCGCGCCGTGCTGCTTGCAGAACTCGACGATCTCTTTGTAGATCGGGGCATAGCTGCTGTCTGGTATCACGCATTTCGTGTCCGCCAACTTACCGTCCGGGCCCCACATCTTCCCGCCGTCGCGGATGACGGGCGGCATGGAGGCATCGATGATGATATCGCTCGGCACGTGCAGATTCGTAATCCCCTTGTCGGAATTCACCATGGCCATCGGCGGCCGCTTCTGATACACGGCCTGGAGGTCCGCCTCGATGGCCTTTCGCTGGTCCTCCGGCAGCGACTGGATCTTCGCGTAGACATCGCCGACACCGTTATCCGGATCGACGCCCAGCTTCTTGAACGTCTCGGCATGCTTCTGGAAGACGTCCTTGTAGTACACCGTCACGGCATGGCCGAAAATCTTGGGGTCCGACACCTTCATCATGGTGGCTTTCATATGGAGTGAGAAGAGCACGCCCTGCCGTTTTGCGTCCTCGATCTGCTCTTCCAGGAAGTGACGCAGCGCCTTGACGCTCATAAACGTCGCGTCGACGACTTCGCCGGCCTGAAGGGAAATGTTCGGCTTGAGCACCGTCACCTTGCCGTCCTGCCCGACAAATTCAA
Organism: Nitrospira sp.; assembly: GCA_035760745.1. Lineage (GTDB taxonomy): Bacteria > Nitrospirota > Nitrospiria > Nitrospirales > Nitrospiraceae > Nitrospira_C. The sequence goes on from DASTSI010000078.1 coordinate 2,065, forward strand.
TGCGCACGTCGGTCGCGGCCGGCACGGTCACTGATTTCTCGTTGGACCGAAAATCGCCGCTCGTCATGTGAGCCACGTGCGTCTTGCTGTCCGGGGTCCAGGGAGACATTTTGTGCGGATGCTTCTTCGCGTAATTTTTGACCGAGAGCGGAGCACGCCGGTCCGAGTTTCCCTCCCGCAAGACGGGATTGACCGCACTGCCTTTGACCCTGTCGTAACGGGCCTTGATGTCCTTTTCCTTGTCGTCCTTCGGGTTTTCCGGATAATCGGGGATCTTGTAGCCCTGGCTTTGCAGCTCTTTGACGGCGGCCTTCAGTTGCGGGACCGAGGCACTGATGTTCGGCAGCTTGATGATGTTCGCTTCCGGCGTCTTGGCCAATTCTCCGAGCTCAGCCAACGCGTCCGATTGCTTCTGCTCGGCCGTCAAGTATTCGGGAAAGACG
>DASTSI010000079.1:0-17941 GCA_035760745.1 Nitrospira sp.
CCCTCGCGCATCGATTCCGAACGGGGCGAATTGCATGAAGGGCCGCTCGAGAATCGTGTGGTCGGGAGCAAACAGCTGCTCGGGCATCGAGTCGTCCTGGGCTGATCGGGAGCGCGATTGTGCCTCGGCGAGAGACAAAGAGTAAAGGTCTCCTAACTGTTTTGTTCGGAACGCAAAGGGCATACCGCTGGGTCGCGCGGGACCTGGCCGCATGCGAGGATGGCCACGGCAACGGATTGGGTTCCGAACTCTGGTGGGGGCTCAACTAGAACAGTATCGCTTGTGATACAGAGCGAAAGAGGAAGAGATACAGCCCGGCAGGACAGCTTGCGGCTACGTTCGCACTTTGCGCTTGAGGTGCCGTTCGACGCTGGCGACTTTGCTCACGAGCCGGCCCTCATGGCCTTTCCGATAGTCGATCTTGATGGAGCAGGAGATGCGGTTACAGTCTTTCTTCATGCGCTCGTAACAGCGCTTGACGACGTCCATCACCTCGTCCCAATCGCCTTCCAACACCGTCCCCATGGGGTTGAGTCGGTAGGCCACCCCGCTCTTGTCGATGATGTCGAGCGACCGCGCCACGTACTTCCCGACGCTTTCACCCTTCCCCAGCGGAGACATGCTGAATTCGAGCAACACCATGACCCCTCCCTGCGCTACCCTTCGCGCTTCGCGCTCGCCGCCGCGGCAGTGCGCTCTTCCAGCCACACCTTCGGATACTGCACTTTTCCGAGCAAGCGAAATCCATCGAGCGCCTCTCGCAGCATCGCCCGCCGTTTCTCGACGTCCGGTTCGGACGACTTCGCCTGCTCGCGCAACTGCCCCAGCCACTCGACGAACGCGGCGAACTCGCTGTCGAGGATGCGCTCCAAGTCTTCTTTGATGAACGCCGAGAGCGCCGGCGCCATGCCGCTCGTGTTGATCGCCACGCGCACATGGCCGGCTTGCGCCACGGCCGGCATGATGACGTTCGACGCATCCGGCTGATCCATCGACCAGAGCAGCACCTTCTTCTCTCGGGCCTTGGCGAAGAGCGAGCGCGCGAAGTCTTTGTCTCCCGCCACCATGTTGAGCACCAGCACGGCGCTCTCGAGGTCCGTTTCGCGAAAATGCCGTCCGCGGTGCACGATTTTGGCCGAGGCCGCGAGCTGCTTCAACTTGTCATGCAGGGTCGGCGACACCACCGTGACTTTCGCGCCCGCGTCCAACAATCGTTGGGTCTTCTCCGCTGCTTCCTCGTCTCCACCCAACACGAGCACGGGGTAGCCCCGCACGTCGAGAGACAAGGGAAATCCGGGATTCGCCGCCATAGTGCTTCCTCCGATAAAAAGTAGCCCATGATACACCACCGACTTTTCTATCGTAAACCGCCTCTGTATAATGCGCCGCGCAACACCGGTCCTGATCCACCTGCATCGACGAGCGACTGTGGCGGCGTTTACATCAAAATCGATCGGCATGGCGGCCGGCATCATCGGACTCGCCGCCATCGCGGCTTGGATGGGGCTGGCCCATAGCTGTGATCCCCAAGGCGGAGACGGGGTGATCGCAGGCACGGTCTCCATCGCGCCGGAGCTGGCGGGCCAGGTCAGGCCGACCGATGTGCTGTTCGTGATCGTGCGCCGCCCCGGCGGGGCGCCGAGACCGGTCGCCGCAAAGCGTGTGGACCATCCGACGTTCCCCCAGTCATTCGAGATCACGAACGCCGACGTGATGGTGCAAGGTGCGGAGCTGAGGGGGATGGTCGATGTCGTGGCCCGGCTCGATCGAGACGGCCAGGCTGGTCCGGCACAGCCGGGGGACATCGAGGGACGCTACGCGAAGAATCCCACTCTTCCCGGCGGGCGGGACATCAACATTGTATTGGACACGGTCAAGTAGGACAGATCGTTCGTTGCGGCTCGTTAGTCTTGCATCAACGGGGAGTCGGAGGAGGTCGCTTTACGGAGGGGCAGCGGTCCGCTATGGTTCCGACGGGTCGGCATCCAGCTCCATATTCCAGTACAAATAATCCCGCCAGCTTTCCGGCGTGTTTCTGATCCCGATGGTAATCGTGACGATCGGACTCCACCGCGGCTTCACCGGCCGCTTCATCAGCCGCATGCCCGCCTCTTCGGGAGTGCGGCCGCTCTTTTTGTTGTTGCAGCGCCAGCAGGCCGTGACGATGTTTTCCCAGGTCTTCCGTCCGCCCTTCGCGATGGGAACCACATGATCGAACGTCAGCTCTTCCGTGCGGAATCGAGTCCGGCAGTACTGGCAGGTATATCCGTCTCTGGTGAAGATGTTGATGCGGGAGAACTTGACGGCCCGGTGGCTGTCTTTCAGCCGAACGAGCTTGAGGAGCCGCATGACCGACGGCAGCTTGAAGGAGATCGAGACGCCATGCACCTCGCGGTCGTAGACCTCGAGGACCTCCACCTTCCCCTGCCACAGGAGCGCAATCGCTTTTTGCCAATGGACAACACGCAGGGGTTCATAAGTAGAGTTGAGCAGGAGAGTCATTTCCATCCGGAAACCTCATTCCCAACCGAGTCCCTTCTCGGAGAAGGCCTGGTATCGGTCTGGGGACGCTCGGCTATTTCTATGCCATAAGGACGGCGGTAAATCAAGGTGCGCGCGGTTCGGCGGCAACCGGCGCCAATCGCGGACGAGAGGACGCTCACAGGATGTCGGAGTTCGTCACCGTTGCCACGGTCGATCAGATCCCGCCGGGAACCGGCAGGACGGTGGACGTGAACGGCGTGTGGATCGCGCTGTTCAACGTCGGAGGAATCTTTTACGCGGTGGACAATACCTGCCCGCATGCAGGCGGGCCGCTCGGCGAAGGACAGATGGACGAGGACGTCGTGCATTGTCCCTGGCACGGATGGTCGTTCAACGTGCGGACCGGGGAGCGAGTCGGCAACCCGAACTTCACCGTCGCCTGTTGCCCCGTGAGAGTCGAGGGGAAGGACGTACAGGTCGCGCTGCCGCCGGACTTCACGTAGGTCCGGGCAGCGCGGGCGGCAGCTGCGGGACCGCCGGTCCGCCGGGAGGTCCGGCATCCGAATCCGGTTCCTTCGGCGTGACGCCGTCGGCGGGCAACGAGGCCGCGTTGACCTTCTTCAACGACAGATTCGCGTGCCAGATGAATTCCCGCTCGAACCATTGTCCCGTCTGTCCCTGATCCCGCAGCTGGATCCGGACTTCATAGAGATCGCCGTCCACCTGCTTGACGCGCCACTCGCCGAGCCTGGCGTTCAGCCCCCGCTCCTTCATGGACCGCACATGCTCGGTCATGGCCTGAAGGATGGTGGGATAGCCTTGGGCGCGATGGGTCTGGACCAACGCAAGGGCGTCGGCCGCGCGGCGGTCCAGCATGGGATTGATCGTGGGCGGTTTCGTCCAAATGAAATACAGGGCGCCCAGCAGCAGGATGACGACGGCGGCATAATGAATGAGCTTCACCATGGCGGTCGGCATCTTAAAAACGGCTCGCGCGGGAAGTCAATCACGGGTGTTCAGCAGCCTGCCGGCGCTTGTGCGGCTGAAAGGCGATGTGTTAGAAGAATAACCCCGAACGTCACTAACCAAGCGAGCACATGGACAGACGATGAAGTTCTTTCTCTACGCCGACAATTTGAACCCGGCCCAACTCAAGCGCCGGGCCCCCGAGCATCAGTTTGTGACGCTGGCCGCCCTGCCCGATCACACCATCCAATTCTGCCGCTGGTCGTCCCAATGGCGGTGCGGACTCGCGAGCGTCGTGCCGTCTCCCGGAGAAAGAGTCTGGGGCGGCATCTTCGAGCTCACGGATGAGGACGTGAAGCTCTTGGATCAATTCGAGGACGATGTCCCGCAGGGCGCCTACCGTCATGTCCAAGTGACGGTCATCACCGAATCGGGAGAGAAAACGCTCGTGACCACCCAAGCCGCGACACCCATCGGGAAATTCAAGCCGAAGGATCACTATCTGGATTGGGTGATCAAGGGGCTGAAGCACTGGAAGCTGCCCGAGGACTGCATCGAACAGTGGCAGGCGTACCGACCGACATGAACCGGACGCCATAGCAGAGGCCAGGGTCGGCGCGCCGGCGACGCAGGTCTGTCCGGTCACGTGCGTTCGTTCTTCCCCATCACCTGAACAAGGAGACCATATGCCGAAGCCGAAATATCACATCGTCGTCTGCACCAATGCCCGTCCGCCGGGCCATCCGAAACCGTCGTGCGGTGGACAAGGGTCCTCACAACTGCTGATGGCCTTCAACATGGGATTGATGCAGCGCGGCGTGATGCCCGGTGAGGTGCTCGTGACCGGATCCTCCTGCCTGGGTCCCTGCGAGCAGGGACCGACGGTCGTCGTCTATCCGGACAACACCTGGTATTCCAAGGTGACCGAAGCGGACGTCGCGACGATCCTCGACGAACACATCAAGGGCGGCAAGCCGGCGGCGAAGCTGAATCCGGATGCCGTGTGGAAATAATCATCATGCCTTCTTTAGAGGATGCTCAAAATGGGCTTGACGCAGCCGCAGCGAGCGACGGCCTGAGGCGTATGTTTCTCGATACGTCGAGGGGTCTGAGCGAGGCAAGAACGCCGCGTTAGGCCATGTTCAGCATCCTGTAAAGACATGACGAGCCCGACAGCCCACGAACACAAAGCCCACGCCCCGCGGAAGGTCGGCTGCATGGTCATCACCTGCAGCGACACCCGCACGCCGGACACCGACACCAGCGGGCAGCTGATTCAACGGCTGCTCAAAGAGCACGGCCACACCGTCGCGGCCTATCACCTCGTGAAGGACGAGCCGGCGCAGATCACCGCGCGGATCTCCGAAGGCACCGCCAACGACACCGTCCAGGCGATCATCATCAACGGGGGAACGGGCATTTCACGGCGGGATTCGACGTTCGAGGCGGTCGATGCGATGCTCGAAAAACGGCTGGACGGATTCGGCGAAGTGTTTCGCTTCCTCACCTATCAGGAGATCGGCTCACCGGCCATCATGAGCCGGGCCACCGCCGGCATCATCAAAGGGCGCGTGCTCTTCTCCACGCCCGGCTCCGAAAACGCCGTCCGCCTCGCAATGGAAAAGCTGATCCTGCCCGAGCTGGGCCACCTCGTGAAGGAACTCACGAAATAATCGTCAGAGTCAGGCCGCACGCCACTCGGTTCTGCCAACCACGGCCGTACCACTACACCAGGCGGCTGTTCATAAAACGACATTCCAACAAGGCCGCAGGGAGCACCGCGACCGAGACGTACGGTTTGAGTTGCTGTAGGGAGACGTGCGCCCGAGAACGCCGTTGGGAAGCGTTTTCAGCGTCCGTCAGTCCTGCCCGATTTTCGGCTCCTCGTACCCCATCTCCGGATCAATCTTCGACTGCGCGTAGCGCTTGTAGAACAGCAGCAGATCACGGACCGAGACGACGCCGGCGATCTCGCCGTTTTTGGTGACGCCCAGATGGCGGATGCCGAGGTCGCCCATCATGTCCTGCGCGTCATCGACCGATTGATCGGCCTCGATCGTGCAGATCGGACTCGTCATGATGTCTTCGACGGTCAACTTGCCGAGCGGCTTGCCGCTCGAGACCGCGCGCCGGACGATATCCGTGTCGGTCACGATGCCGACGAGCTGCTTGCCCTTTTTCACGAACAACGCGCTGATGCGCGACGCCTTCATCGTCTTCGCCGCGCTCACCACCGAGGTCCCGGGACCCACGGTCTTCACCGGTTTCTTCATGATCCGCGCCACCATCGACATCATTGCCCCCCTTTACGACTTGTTACCGCTCAGACCGTCAACACGATCTTCCCGAACACCTTGCGCGAGAGCATCTGCTCCTGCGCCGCCCTCGCCTCCTTCAACGGATACGTCCGATCGACGACCGGTTTCAGCTTTCCCCGTCCGACGAGCTCGGCCGCCTGGAGGAGCTCGGCGCGCGTCCCCATGTACGATCCGGTGATCGTCAATTGACGGGAATAGACATAGCGCAGGTCGAGCTTGACCTCGGCGCCGGTCGTCGCGCCGCACGTCACCAGGCGTCCGCCTTTGGCGAGCGAGGCCAGACAACTGTCCCACACTTGCGGCCCGATATGCTCGATCACCACATCGACGCCCCGCCCTTCCGTCAGCAGCTTCACCCGCTCGGCCACCTTCTCGGTCGTATGATTGATCACGGCATGGGCGCCGAGCAGGACGGCCTTCGGGATCTTCTCATCCGATCCCACGGTCGTGATGACTCTGGCACCGGCCAGGTTCGCCATCTGCACCGCCATGCTGCCGACTCCGCTCCCGGCGGCCATGATGAGCACCGTTTCTCCGACACGGACCTGCGCGAGCGTAAACAGCATGTGCCAGGCGGTCACCGAGACGAGCGGAAAGGCGGCCGCCTGCTCGAACGACAGGTCGCGGGGAATCGGCAGCGCGTTGCGGAAGGGCACCTTCACGTATTCGGCATAGCCGCCGGGCGCCATCGCGCCGATCAGCGCATAGGACCGGCAGCGATTGTCCCGGCCCGCCAGACATTCGTCGCACCGCCAGCAGCTGATGCCGGGCGAGACGAACACCCGGTCGCCGACCGCCACGCCGCCGGCCTGAGCGCCGACCTCCTCCACGATGCCGGCGATATCGGAGCCCGAGATGTGCGGCAACGGCATCGGATAGGCGGGACTGCCTTGCCTGATCCAGATGTCGAGATGGTTCAGCGCGCAGGCCTTGACCTTGATCAAGACCTCCTCCGGTCCGATCACGGGCTTCGGCACGTCCTCGTAACTCAACTTCTCCGGCCCGCCATGCTCTCTGAACAGAACTGCTTTCATAACATCCTCAGTGGTGAACCCCCGCTCCCTCCTCTTCGTCAGGGCGAGAAGGAGGCCCTTCGCGGGGTACCGACCTAAGCGACGTGAGCCTCACGTCACCTATCTTATCTCTTATCCCTTCGTGCGGGTGGCACGTGGTTCCGCTCGCCCCGGAGCGGGGTCCCCACACCGGGCGGGGTGCGAGGACGAGCGGACCAAGTGACAGGCCCTGCACCACGCTCAATTAAAAATTCGATGTCTAGAAATTCAACGTCCCTTCGACCACCATCACGCACTGCCCCCCAACCTTGACCGTCTGAATCGCGTCGTCGTCCGACTCCACCTGCACCAGAATCCGCGAGGGCCGCTCCACCTCATACCCCTGCTCGATGATGATTTCGGTCAACGGCGCCACCTCCACGATCCCATGCTGGACGAGATAGGCGCCGAGCGCGCCGCTCGCGCTGCCGGTGGCCGGATCCTCGGGAATCCCGATGGCCGGCGCGAACATCCTCGCGTGCACGTTCGCGAACGGCTCCACGGTCACGGTCGTGAACGGCATGATGCCGTTCGCGCCGTAGCGTTCGCAGAGGTCCGTGATCGCCGACGGGTCGGGATTGATCGACCGCACCGCCGTCAGCGTCCGGATCGGGACGATGAGGACCGGGAGTCCCGTCGAGACCACCTCGAGCGGCCACTTGGCATCCACGATCGTATTTTTCGCGATGCCGAGGGCGCCGGCGACCTTGTAGAGATCCTCGGTATCGTCGATTTTTTCGAGGAACTGCGGCGCCGGCTGCGTCATCACGACCCGGGTCACCCTGCCCGCTTTCGTGTGGAGATCGACGGGGAACAGCCCGATGTTGCATTCCTGGACGACGCGGGTCACCGGCTCCGACGTGCCGATCAATCCCAGCTGCGCGAGCACGTGCATCGTGCCGACGACCGGATGGCCGGCAAAGGGGATTTCCTGCGTGGGGGTGAAGATCCTGAGCCGGACGACGGCGGCGGGATCCGTGGGCGGGAGCACAAAGACGGTTTCCGACAGATTCATCTCCCTCGCGATCTGCTGGAGCTCGTCGTCGGTCAGACCCTTGGCATCGGGAAACACCGCTACGGGATTCCCACCGAACGGCTGCTGCGTGAAGACGTCGGCCTGGTAGAATTTCAACGAGCGACGGTCGGCCTGCATCGTGAGCGGCACTCTAGGTCAGGGCGAATACTATGTCAAATCTGTCGTTCCCTGGTCATCTCGCGGCTTGACTCCACCCTCCGCCGCCTCCTATTCTTCCCTGACACGCTATGGCCCGCGAACTGGAATTGAGCCTCCGGCCGATCTTCTCGACGCCGCTCGTGGTGTTCTCGGTTCCCGATTGCCAGGCCTTCAACGACGAATTGAAACAGGCCGTGCTCGCCCGTGAAGCCTCCCTCACCAGCTACTCCGACCGCGAGGTCATCGGCTGGTCCTCGCCTCACGATCTCTCGATGATGGAGTGGGCCGGGAAGCCGCTGACCGAGTTGTTTAAGTGCGTGACGCAGGTCGCCGCGACGGCCACGGAGTTTTCGGAGCGGACCGGCAAGGCCACGCAGCATCCGTCCTGGCAGGTGGTGGAGATTTGGGCCAACGTCCAGCGGCATGGCGGCACCAACGGCTACCATGCCCATCCGGGGTCCTTTTGGTCGGGCGTCTATTACGTGGACGTGGGCGACATCACCGACGAACAGGACGTCGGCGGCGAGCTCCAGCTGTTCGACCCGCGCGGCTGCCTTCCCCGCATGCTCGCCCCCTATCTCCGCTATGCCATGCCCGAGCTCCACGACGCCGGCAATACGATTTCGCTGAAGCCCTCTACCGGCCAATGCGTCATGTTCCCCGGCTGGCAGGCCCATGCGGTCGCGCCCTACCGCGGCAAGAATCCCCGCATCAGCATCGCCTTCAACCTCGACCCGATCCTTCACCAATAATCCGAATCCTGCCCCTCCTTCCCGTCGGTCGGACTAGTACAATCCGAAAGCTTGCATCATTGTCCCGAGGCGCTCACGACTAGAGACAGGGACGGGCTCGCGTGAACGCTGGGCTCGCACCAGTTGAATCGGAAAAGCGCAACGACTCGAGAATGCGTCCGGCGGAGAGCCGGGAGCGGCGTACCGTCATGCCACAGCCGGCGAAGGACTAAGAGAAAAGAGAACGATCGGCAGCGAATGACTCATGGCCGCCGTCGAGTGACGATCCGGCGGCGTGACTTGGACGCGAAGACACGCTCAAGCAAGGGCGCCAAGTGAATGGCCCAGCGGTCGGCCATGAACGCCTCCCCTGTCGCGTTCGGATGGACGCCGTCAAACGTCATGGTCGGCGGGTCGAATCCCGAGAACATATCCTGGCCGACAACCGGCGATTCCGGCGTCGTCTTCGCCTCCGCGAGGACCGGCAACTGCGCATTCAAGGTGGGAATCAGCACGTGGCATGGATCCGCGGAGGCGATGAGTTGCGCGAGCACAATCGCAATCCTAGGATTCAGTTCCCTAAGGGCGTCGATGATGCCCGCTACATCCTCCACGGTGCTCGGCACGTCCTGCCCTTGGCAGAGATCATTGTGCCCGGCATGAAGAAGCACGATATCCGGCACAGAGGCCGATGCCCGGCTGGCTATCTGGGCGAGAAGCTCATCGGCTCGCCAACCCGAGTGACCCTCGTGGTCCATGTCGAAGTCGGGATAGAGCGGCGGGCCGTAAGCCGTTCCCGATCTCGAGCCGACCAGATTGATCGGATACCCCTTCTGTTCAGCCCACTGCCATAGGAAGTACCGATACGTAGGGAGGCCGGCGGAGGCTTCGGTGATGGAGTCGCCCAACGGCATGATGTTAGCGCCGTTGTTCGGGGCAGCGTCCTGAGGGGTCTGAGAGTCCCCGCTGCCACAGGCGACCTGTAGGCCGCTGCCGCAGAACACGAGAATCGCCGTGAGCCAGAAGCGTATGGCGGGGATCACATCATTCTTCCCGGCATTGCACGGATACGCGCGGACAAGCGTGCCGCCCGTAAGTGTTCATCCGATGCTGCGGGAAGGAAGTACCACCGAGAGAAGCACGATATGCCCGCATCTAGTAAGGATCACTTTATGGAGGGGAAACCCGCCGGTAAAAAGTTGCTGTCGCTGCATGAGCGAGACGGGACGCACTGAATGCGCGGAGGCGGCGAGACACGTTGTCGGGGAAATGAAGAAGTGCCTGAAGCGATGGGCGGGCTCAATTCGGCTGAGAAATTGCCCTAGGCCGGCACGGGAAGGGACTCGTAGGATTGAACGAGCGGATTCCCGACGTAGTCCTCGACGTAATTCTTGAGGAGGCAGTTGCGCCAGAGGAGCTTGTTGGCGAACTTCGTGTCGATCTTGTGCAGCACTCTCGCCTTCACGCCGGTCTTCCTCATGAACTGATCCAGCGTCACGCCGGTGATGTCGGTATACATGCCGCGGCCGGACTGCATCATGCACTTCGGCACGTGCACCCGCTTCTCGGTGGTGAGCCGCCTCGCGATGTCGTCGAACGTGAGCAGGACCGAACAGTCCGAATCCCCGCCCAGGGTCGCGTTCGGGACCATCAGGTACTTCGCCCGCCCCTTGCGGTACATGTTCAGGATCTTGTACACGCTCTTCGCCATCACGACCGTGTCGCGCTTCTCCAGCTCCAAGGAGTCGAAGGCGCTCACGATCCGCTTCCGGTTCATGAACGCGGTGATCGGTGCCTCCGTCTGGATCGTTTGCACGTTCGGCAGTCCCATCTCGTAGATCCGCCGGGCTTCTTCGGGGAGATACTGTCTCCCCTGCCGCATCAGCGTCGCCGTGTCGTCCTTGATGCCGCCGACCGGCGTGAGGCAGCCCATCCAGAGCACGCACTTCTTATTGATGCCGGAGATCAGCGCCGCGTCCTTGGACATCGTGTGCGGAGCGAAGGCGTAGAAATTCGCGGAGGAGACGGCCGGCCCGTCGAGGACCTTCATGAGGTGTTTAATCGAAGGCGCATGAGGCATGAGCCGCTGCCGGTAGTCGCTCAGCGTGATCACGGACAGCTCGAAGTTGATCCGGCCCGGATACCGGACGGCGAGCTCGTGGATCTTCGGGACCTGGACGAAGCCGACCGTGAAAAACGTGATGTTCTTGTCGGTGTACTTCAAAAAGTCCTCGACCCATTCCATGGTCTTGGGATGGAGAAACAAATCGGTCCACTCCATGTACTCGTTGCCGCCGAGGCACCAAAACTCCATCGGATTGGACGGCTTCTTGCTGATGTAGTCGAGGATGTACTTCCAGTCCTCGTCCGTCGTCTTGGGCGGATCCAGCGTCTCGCGGTAGGAATGATCGATCTCGTAGCAGAATTCGCACTTGACGGGACAGGTCTTACCAAGGCTGATCGGGATCTTGAGCCCGTCCATCTCGCGGCGCAGGACCTCGCGGTAGTCGTTCTGCTTGAAGATGCGCGGCGCTTGGAGGATGGGAAGATCAGTCGGCATTGATTGACAGGTCAATTACAAACTTGTCACACTCCGACCATGGACGAAGACACGATTCATAAGGAAATCGCCCACGCGCTGGAAATTCTCGAGCTCACGCTTCCGACGACCCAGGAAGCCCTCGAGCGCGCCAGGCGCGTGCAGCTCTACAAATGGGACCCGGCGCGCATCGCCAATCTGACGAACCATCCGAAACAGTACACGCGGGACTACAAAAAGGCCGAGGAGATGACCAAGCGCGTTCATGCGGCCTACAACCTGCTCTCCGCCGTCCTGGTGCCCGACGAACCGACCGATCCGCCCGGCTGATCACCGCGCGCGTTCATGAGCCGGTCCCCACATCGTGGCTCGTCACGCGCGACATGCCGTCTTCCTTCTCCCCCATCGCGACGGGCCACGTGACCAACCCGGACACGCTGTCCGACACGCCCACCGTCTGCCGCTGCGCGTAGATCTGCGGCAGCTTGTTGGTGCCGTACTTCGAGATGTAGAGAAAGACGTGCTCGCGCGCGTTCACCCGCACCGCCCAGGGCTGAAAGTCGTTCTTGTAGAATTCCTCGCACAGCTGCATCGCATCCAGGCAGGAGATGCCGACCGGCTCGTCCAGCGTGTAGTAGTAATCGAGCGGCAGGTCATACTCCTCCTGCTTGTGGATTGTGATGCCGAACTTCTCCGGATTGCGCACCATCGGCGTGTGCCGGTAGGCCACGAAGTAGAACAGCTCCACCGAGTGGATCACCGGCTGATTCTCCAGAATGAACTGCCGGGTGTCGAGCGCCTCGTCGCGCGTCTCGCCGGGGAAGCCGTAGAAGGCCATCACATGGTTCCAGATGCCGGCCTTCGCCGCCGAATGGAGGTTGTTCCGGATCACGCTCTTCTTCGCGTGCTTGTCCATGAGATTGAGCACCCGCTCGTTCGCCGACTCCATCCCGTAATAGAGCGTGCAGCAGCCGGCCTTGGCGGCGAGATCCCAGATGGCCTGATCCTGGAGCGTCTCCTCGAACCGGATCAGCGTCGTCCATTTGATGCCCACGTTCTGATCGACCAGCAGCTGCGAGACCTTCTTGAACAACGCCGGCGGATAGGACTCGTCGGAGAACAGGAAGTGCCGGCACTGGTACTTGTCGCGCAAGGCCTTCACCTGCTCCACCACGAGCTGCGCAGTCATCCCGCGGTATTGGTCGAAGTAGCCCTGTCCGTGATCGCAGAAGGTGCAGCGGCCCCAGTAGCAGCCGCGGGTCGCGAGATAGGGAATGATGCGCTCCGGCACGAAATACGAATCGAGCGGCAGCCCGTCGAAGTCCGGGAGCGGGAGCGCGGTCGTCTTCTCGGTATAGACTTCCCGGCTCTGATGCACGCCGTCGGCGTTCCGGTACATGAGATTCGGCACCGACGCCAAGTCGCGCTGGCCGTTCAGCGCCTCGATGAGCCAGAGCAGCGCGTGCTCGCCTTCGTAGAGAATCGCGGTGTCGAAGATCTCCCCGAAGAACCGTTCATGCTTCGGCCATTCTTCCTGGAGCCGCGTGACCACGTTCCCGCCGACGACCACATGGATGTGCGGGAACGTCTCCTTGATCATCTTGCAGAACGTCAGGCCCGCGAGCAGCTGCATCTGCGTGCCGATCGACAGGCCGACGACGTCGGGCTTCTCCTTGGCGACGGACGGCAGCACGAGCCTGGTACAGACGTCGCGGTAGACGTTCACCTGCTCGTCGTCCAGGCAGGCGAACACTTCCTTCGAGACGCCCGGCCGGTAGCCGAGATTGCTCTCCATCGGATAGAAGACGATCGAGGCGGGAAAATAGGCGGCGGAGATGTACTGCATCGCCTCGCGGAACGTGTTGAGCGCCCACTCGAGCTTGTCGGCGTCGTAGAACCGCTCGCCGCGCACGATGTCCTTCGCCTCCTCGGCGCGCGAGGCGAGATCGAACGCATCCACTCCGGCCATGTGCTCGAGCACGGCCATCTGCGCCGACTCCTGGTCCGTGAGCTCGCCCTTCTTTTCTTTCGCTTCGAGCGCCTTGAGCTGCATGGCCTGTCTCGCCTTGACCCAGACGAGGAATTCCATGCTGAAGAAGTGGTCGTACATCTCGATATTGATGTCGCGCTGCACGACGGTATGGCCGGCGCCGCGGAGCACGGCGGTCAAGGACGGGAGCGCAAGGTAGGGCGCGGTCGGCACCCACTCGGGCGGGAACAGCAGCATGACCTTCGACTGCTTCCGCTCTTCTTTCTTGATCGGGGTCAGGCCGTCGATTTGGACGAGTCCGTTCGCGCTCATTACATTTTCCCCGCGAGGGTCGGAACAGTCCCCGCAATCTTCGCCGCCTGATATTGCAGATCCGGGAGCTTCGTGAGTCCGAACTGACAGATGTAGAGAAAGATATATTCCCGGATGTAGAGCCGCAGGTCCCAGCCGGGATGGTGGTTCCGCTCGAACTCCTGGAACACGCGCTCCGCCTCTTCGATGCTCATGCCCTCTTTCACGGTGAAATAATAGTCGAGCGCCAGGTCCCACTCCGGATTCTTGTACGCCGTCACGCCCCACCGGTCGGGATGCTTCGCGACCGGATTGTGCCGGCCGAGGTCGAACGTGCCGAAGCCGAGCGAATGGACATAGTCCTTGTTCTGCTCGAGGAATTGGACCGATTGCCAGGCCTCCTCCCGCGTTTCGCCCGGGAAGCCGAAGAAGCCCATGCAGTGATTCCAGATGCCGGCTTCGGCCGTGTACTTCAGGTGCTTCGTCATCACCTCGGTCGTCGTGGCTTTGTCCATCAGTTGGAGCACGCGCTCGACGCCCGACTCGTAGCCGAAGTGGAGATAGCGGCAGCCCGACTGCTTGGCATCCTGCCAGACGGCATCTTCGAGCAGGCTCTTCTCGAACCGCATGTGGGTCGTCCAGAAGATGTTCATCTGGCTCTCGACCAGGCCGCGCGCGAGCTTCCGGAACAGCGCCGGCGGATAGGATTCGTCGGTGAAATGGAAGTGGCGGACGCCGTACTTGTCGCGCAAGTATTTGATGTCGGCCAGCACATCCTGGATCTTCTTGGACCGGTAGCCCGCCGTGTAGCCCTCGCCGTGGTCGCAGAACTCGCAGCGGCCCCAGTAGCAGCCACGCGTCGCGAGGTACGGCAAGATGTTCGTCGGAACGAAATACTTTTGGAGCGGGAGCCCGTCGAAGTCCGGCGGCGGGAGCTCCGCCATGTCCTCGGCATAGCTCAGGCCCGACTCATGGACGCCGCCCTGGTCGTCCCTATAAATGGTGTTGGGCACGCCGGACAGATCGCGCTTGGCCCCCACCGCCTCGACGAGCTGGAGGAACGCCGTCTCCCCTTCGTAGACCACCGCGCTGTCGAAGTACTGAAACAGCGGCGACTGGGGCAGCACGTCGCGCAGCCGCGTCACCGTATTCCCGCCGAGCGTGATGTGGATGTGCGGGAAGTGCTGCTTGATCAGCGCGCAGAAGGTCATCGAGGAGAAGATTTGCTGCTGGAGCACGATCGAGATGCCGACCACGTCCGGCTGCTCGGCTTGTAAGACGGGCTTGAGGACATGCTCGAACACGTCGCGGTACACGTTGACCTGCTCGTCCTGCACCGCCTCGATCACCTCGTTGGACGCATAGACCTTGTACGAGAGATCGGTCTCCATCGGCGGCAGGCAGATGCGGGCCGGCGCATAGACGAGCGAGATGACGGCCGTGACTTCACGAAAGACTTGAATCGCCCACTCCAACTGATCGATATCGTAGAACGTTTCCCCTCGCACGATCGCCTTGGCCTTTTCGGCCTTCTTGATCAGGTCGTCGATCCGCTGGCGGGTCACGTCGCACAGGGCCATCTGCACGTCCATCTCCCACTCGGCCAGCTCGCGCTTCTTGGAGAGCTTCCGGAGGCGGTCGAGCTGCTGGGGGACCTTGCGGAGGACCTTCTTCAGGAAGTCCTCGCTGAAGTACCAGTCCCACATCTCCAGATTCACGTCCTTCTGGATGACGGTGTGGCCGGCTTTGCGGAGAACGGAAGTGAGGGATGGGAGGCTGAGATAGGGTTCGGAGGGGAACCAGTCGGGCGGGAAGATCAGCATGACCTTCATCTTCCGGCCGCTGGACTCGAAAGAGGCTTTGCGATGCAGCTGGATCAGCTCCTTGGAAGCGCGATCGCCTTTTTGATACTCGATGCGCATACCGGTAAAAAATCTCCCCCCTTCCGGCCTGTGAAAAAGACAAGAATAAGAAAGAAGGTCAAGGGGTTAAGAATTGTGCATTGTACGAGGAGGGATGATGGGGATGCAAGCGGGAGGCTGGGGGTCCCCCGCTGCTTTCGCTTGGCCCGGGCCTTGTTGGCCGCCGTTTCGCCTCGTGATCGCTTGGCCCATAAACTCGGTCCGTTCTAAGTCAGGCTTGAACGGACCTCAAACATATGTGCCACCCGCTGCGCGGGTCGCTCCACTTCGTTAACGGCGGAAACACAAGGCCCAACGGCCGCGAAAGTAGCGGGCATTCCCCCAACACACAAGGAGGAGAGGAAGGACGCAGCCAGCCCCGCTGCGCGCTTCAGGGCGCCCGCTCGACGCCACCCGAAAGTGCTGATCGCCTCCCCGTTCAACTTAAGGAAGAAAAGGGGAAAGCCGGAAAACATAGCTGACGAGTTGCATTGCAGCGGACAGCGGTTAAGCGGCCATTTCCATATCGATGATATGGCGTGAGGCTTCAGCTGGAGAGATGACTGATCGCACCTTTAACGCCTTCCGATGTGCCTCTTCCTCTATCTGCGCAAATCCCTCTTTTACCTCTTCAATTTCCCTAGGAGAGAAAAGGCCCGGAGCATGGGCGTCGATAAGCGGATTCCAAATAATTAGCTCGTATCGATCTTGTGGAATCTGGAAAAGCTGTTTGTCGTCGCGTGCAACTCCTAAAGTCCAAAGTTTTATTCGGGCAGTTGCCAATGCATGCGAAACTCTCTTGGGATTAAGCCTTCCAAAGTTAGCCACATAATTAGAACCTAGGAAATCATAGATTGGATCTCTTCCATGTTCGATGAGGTGAAGTCTTTTTCTAAAACTGTTCTTGAGTTGCGGCGCAGAACGAGCCACGGCCGATCTAATCTGCTTCACCCATTTTTCATCCTCCTTAGCAGATTGTTCTTCTATGCTTAGCATATGAACTGAATGCTGCGGGACTGCGAAGCTAGAGCAGAGTTTTAGTGCTGTATTTATAATTTCGTCCAAACTCGAACCGTCTGCATTCCTGACTTCTCCCATATGGATACCTGACATCGGGGGAGCCCAAGATGCAAGCCGTTTAGGTGAGGCTTTCTGCTCAAGATGGACAGACAGTGCGGTTATACACAAACCAGTGATGTTGGCGATAGCATCGGCTCCCTCCTTGCCAAACACACAGCGCAATTTCTGCTGGGCTACCGTTTCAACAACTCTTATCGAGCCGTCGCTTCCAACAGCTGCTATTCCAACCGTAATGCGCTCACCTGATTGAACGATCGGCTCCAGATATATAGGAGCCCACACAGCCCTGCATTCAGGCAAGGAGGGAAATTTATATTTGCTTGTCATATAGGCAGCACTCCGAGGCCTAGACGAGAGCAAATTAATTGCAGCAATTTATTTATTCTTTTTTCGAAAAAGTTAACCGCATGAGTCCCTAGCCCCGATTGATCGTAGATCTCCATCTTCGCCATATCCGGAAGTGTTGAAATCGCTAGGTCTTGATAGCGAAACCGCTGAATCTCGGCTTTTTGGCTCCATTGTTCCCGTTCTTCCCAGGATAAACCCTTCGCAATGGAATCCAAAAGCTTGTTCGGAACTACGGCGTCAACTTTGAGGGTAGACGGTTTCCACTTACCTCCCGTCAAGGCATGACTATGATCAATTAGGTAAAACTTCTTCCCATCCCACAGCAGATTCCCATCATGTCTATCGCCGTTGGCCACCCATTCGTCAAAAATTGCAGTTTCCTGGAATCCTTCACAAGCTCTGATTTTCTCCCAAATCTTCTTCTTTACGTCAGGATGCACCGGCAACGGCTTTCCATTCCGCTTTGGGACCAACACCCTCACTAGACTTGGGTGGACGAGTTCCTCGGAACCGAAACAGATTTTTTGGGCTTCATCCTTCGCCCACTTCTTGGATGCCTTCAGTTGGTCTCTATTTACCTGCACCAAATAAGGGATCGGAACGTCCAAGCACAGAGCTCGGGCCAAAAGCGCGCAAGCAGCCTCACTTATCAACTGATTATCGGGCAAGACCTTGACGAATGCTACTCTCTGACCCTGTTCCGTTTGTATCGGACCCTTCCACGTCTCGGTAGCGTTATCAGCATGAAAACGCTGGGCACCTGAACAAAGAGTAGCTAAATGAATTACCGGCAAAGGGACCATTACAACTACAATTGGCTTATTGATGGATAATTAATAATATATAGTGATTTGAAGACGAATGATTGCACAAAGATTTAGAAATGTCATTAATACCTAGGCTATAAACATTGGTGTTTGCACTCACTGCCGGCTGAGTGCCGTACCAAAGGTTCAGGTATGCTACCACTGTTTATGTCTTTGAGACCCATGGGTTTGAATACTCGACCTAGGAGTACAAATGTTTGTCGAGCGAAAAATTAATCAGGCGATGGGTTCGATAGAGCT